>NZ_JBFODK010000051.1:56957-119916 GCF_040908275.1 Aeromonas sp. R4-3 | reverse complement strand
CTGCATTATCTGCTTCAGGGTCAGGATGATGGCGGGCTCAAGGTCGGGCGGGACAGGCTGTTTCAGATATTGGCCGAGCACCGCCTGCTGGTGCAACCCAGGCGGGCGTATCACAAGACCACCCACAGTTTTCACCGCTTCTACCGTCATCCCAACTTGCTCAAGGCAGGGCCTGAGCAGGTCACGCCGGTGGCTCCAGAGCAAGTCTGGGTCGCCGACATCACCTATCTGCCAGCCAGGAGCGGGCCGCTGTACCTGAGCCTGGTGACGGATGCGTACTCACGCAAGATAGTGGGCCATCACGTGCACGAAGGGATGCACGCCGAGTCGGTGGCCATGGCGTTTAAGAAAGCGCTGAAGCAACGGCGTAGCAGCGGGAAGCTTATCCATCACTCAGACCGCGGCGTGCAGTATTGCTCGGGGCTGTATCAGTCATTGCATGCACGGTACGGGGTGAAATGCTCGATGACGGATGGCTATGACTGTTACCAGAATGCGTTGGCGGAGCGGGTGAACGGGATATTGAAAGGAGAGTTGTTGTTGCAGAGCCCGCAGGACCTGGCGCAAGCGCGGGAGATGGTGCGCGAGGCGGTGGATATTTACAACCTGGAGCGACCGCATCATGCGTTGACATACAGAACCCCCGATGCGGTACATCGGGGGTTCTGAGTCACGTGAAGCTAGACGAAAATGTGTAAACCTATTTCAGGACTAGACACCGGGTTGCCCCCTCGTTGGTTCGGAATGTCTCTCCGCCCCCCTTCTCCCCTTCTTTTCAAATAAGCGGGAGAAGGGCTGGGGATGAGGGGTCCTGACTAGCCTAGGCCGTCAGCCGCTCCATCTCGCCGATAAGCCAGACGGCCTCCTGGCGGTGCGAGCCGCACACATCCTGCATGGGCCTGAAGCTGCTGCACACCGCAGGGCGTTCAGGCTGGCCGAAGATCTTGCAGCCCAGCCACTGGTCGAGCTGAACACAGGGAACGCCGGCCGGCTTGCCCTCCGGCATGCCGGGGATGGCACTGCTGATACTGGGGGCTGTGCAGCAGGCACCGCAACCTTGACGACATTCCATATGATGCATTCCTGTGCATGGCGAAGCAGTCTATCAAAGGGCCCCGATTCCCCTTAGCCTTATCCGTCCTGTCCCTCGAAATAGTCCAGTCCCCGGCGCGTGGGCAACAAAAAGCCCGACGGCAGCAGCGGTCGGGCTTTTCAGTGACAGGGCTTCCGCGCATCAGAGAATGATGTCGCGTACCACACTGTCCTTGCGATCCAGGAAGTGGATCGACTTGATACGGCGGATGGTTCTGGACTTGCCGCGGATCAGCAGGGTCTCCGTGGTCGCCATGACGCCATTGCTGGTGATGCCTTCCAGCAGATCACCCTTGGTGATGCCGGTGGCCGAGAAGATGACGTTGTCATTCTTGGCCAGATCTTCCAGCTTGAGCACCTTGGTCACGTCGATGCCGAGTTCCTGGCAGCGGGCAATCTCCTGCTCGCCCAGGGCACGCACCTCGGGGCTGTCACCCTTGACCTGATGACGGGGCACCAGGCGCGCCTGCATGTCGCCGTCCAGGGCACGGATCACCGCCGCCGAGATCACCCCTTCCGGGGCGCCGCCGATGCCATAGAGCATGTCCACTTCGCTGTCCGGCAGGCAGGTGAGGATGGAGGCGGCCACGTCACCATCGGGGATGGCGAACACCCGTACGCCCAGCCCCTGCATCTCCTTGATCGCCTTGTCATGACGCGGCTTGGCCAGGGTGATGACGGTCAGGCGGGAGAGGGGCTTGCCGAGCGCCTTGGCCACGGCCTTGAGGTTCAGCTCCAGGGCCTGATCGAGATCGATGGCGCCCTTGGCACCCGGACCCACGATCAGCTTCTCCATGTACATGTCGGGGGCCTTGAGGAAGGAGCCCTTGTCACCCACGGCCAGCACGGCCAGGGCATTGGACTGCCCCATGGCGGTCATGCGGGTGCCCTCTATGGGGTCGACCGCGATGTCCACGGCGTCGCCCTGACCCGTGCCCACCTTCTCGCCGATGTAGAGCATGGGGGCTTCGTCAATCTCGCCCTCGCCTATCACAATCTCGCCATCGATCTGGATCTGATTGAGGATGTGGCGCATGGCCGCAACGGCCGCGCCATCGGCGATATTCTTGTCACCACGTCCGAGCCACTTGTAGCCAGCCAGTGCAGCCGCTTCCGTCACTCGGGAAAATTCGATTGCCAGTTCACGTCTCATCGCATATCCAACCTTAGGAGCTCGAAAACGGGCGGCATTCTACCACAAGGGCAAACCTTTGCGCGCAAAAGTGGCGGCTCGCCACATAAATCGCGGTTTTCATCCCGCTGACATGAAACCGCCACGGTTTGTTCACCGCACGGTCACCCCGCTGTCATCTGCCCCTCCTAGCATGGCCCCGTCTTTTAAAACAGAAGCTTGCAACACAAGGGATCATGATGAAAAAGCTGACAGTAGTAGCATTGGCTCTCACCGCCGCCTTCCAGGCTCAAGCCGTCGAAGTCTATAAAAATGACTCCACTCTGCTCGATCTCTATGGCCGCATCTACGCCGGCCAGTTCTTCGGTGAGAAGAAGGAGCTGGATGCCAATGGTGACATCAAGAACGAATACAGCGACAAGCAGGGCGCCAACCAGTTCGTCCGCCTGGGCGCCAAGGTAGAGAGCGAGATCAACCCGGGTCTCAAGGCCCTGGCCCAGTATGAATTGCAGATCTACGTCAATGACAGCGAGAAGACCGTCAGCGAAAACTCCGACAACATGCGCACCCGCCTGGCCTTCGCCGGTGTGGGCGCCGACTGGGGCAATGTCACCTTCGGTCGCCAGAAGGGCGCCCCCGGCCTGCTGGCCGACTGGACCGACGTCTCCCTCTCCGACGGCTACGGCAACGACGCCCTCGGCGCCAAGACAGACACCTTCGCCACCAACCGTGCCGGCTCTGTGCTGAAATACTCAGGCCTGTTCAACGGCTTCCAGGTCGATACCAGCTACAAGTTCGACGGCGGTGACACCGAAGAGACCACCAGCAAGGACAGCGATGCCGCCTACGGCGCCGCCCTGGCCTACACCTTCCCGTTCAACCTGGCCCTGGGCACCGCCTACAACGTGGGTATCCGCGACAAGAGCGGTGAAGAGGATGCCAAGCTGTGGCTGATCTCCGCCAAGTACGACAACAAGGCCGTCTATGCCGCCCTGAGCTACGCCGACGGCAGCGACTTCCTGGCCACCGGCAAGGATCACACCGGCTGGGAAGGGGCCCTGGGCTACAACTTCGAGAGCGGCTTCGGCCTGATGGCCCTGTGGAACAAGCAGAAGGTGGAGCAGAGCGGCAAGAGCGATTACGACTCCATCGACTACTACACCCTGGGTGCCCAGTACAAGTTCAACAAGAACCTGAGGGTCATCGGCGAGTACCGCATCAACAACCTGGACAGCAATGACAGCGGCAAGCTGAACACCAAGGATGACTTCCAGCTGGCGGCCCGTTACGACTTCTAACTCAGGCCCCAGACAAAGCGGCGCGCAGATCCCTCTGCGCGCCGTTTTTCATTCTCCCCTCCCGCCTTGGGGCTGAGCCACAGAGGCTAGAGTTTCTTCTGCCAGAACAGGGCCCGGCCCACTTGCGGGCTCAGCTCATAGCCCTCGAAACCACTGGCCTTGTAGGCGGCCTGCGCCACCTTGTTGCCCTCCAGCACCTCCAGGGTCAGCTTGCAGCAGTCGAGCTCCCGGGCGAGCCGTTCCACCCCGGCCAGCAACGCCTTGCAGATGCCGCGGCCGCGATGGGCCGGGTGCACCGCCAGATCGTGGATATTGAGCAGGGGCCGGCAGGCGAAGGTCGAGAACCCCTCGAAGCAGGTGGCCACCCCGACCGGCTGGTCATCCACCCAGGCCAGCAGCACATGGGCACCACTTCTCGCCGCCAGGGCCTGCGCCAGATTGGCCTTCACCTCGTCGGCGAGGGGGCTGCCCCCGCCCATCTCGTCCCTGGCGTACTCGTCGAGCAGCGCCACCAGCGCCTCGCCATGGTGCCGGTTATGAAGATCCGCCCTGATGATCTCTGCCATGTCCCTCTCCCTTCCTGTTCCATCCGTGATGCGCCATGGCGCGTTCTGGCCATGGTAACCCCGCCGCTCACCCATCTCCAAACCGGGGCATGAACCCGGCCGGTGCCGTCTGACTGCGCCCATTTCCATCGATGTAGTTTTCTTACATCTTTCCCTTGCAAGGCAAATGAAAATCAATATCATTAGCGCCCTCTCGAAACGAGAGACACCAATAACTACAAATAAATCAATAAGTTCAGGCCAACAGGTCGATAAGAGTCACACCCAGATGCATAACCCCAACTCCCCGCGCGCCCTGCTGGGCGTCGCCTTGCTGGCCTTCTGTGCCAGCTCCCGCGCCGAAGACGAGACCCTGACCGTGGTCGGCAAACGCAGCCAGCACGAAGAAGTGGCCACCGCGACCCGCACCGCCACCCCGGCCAAGCTGGTGCCCCAGACCATAGAGAGCGTCCCGGCCAGCGAGCTGACCGCCTACGGCCAGCCCACCATGAGCGAGGCCCTGACCGGTATTCCCGGGGTCAACGCCAGCGGTGATACCCGCTTCGACAGCGTCAATATCCGTGGCTTCAACGCCAGCAACGACTTCTACCTCGACGGCCTGCGGGACGACATGCAGTACACCCGGGATCTCGGCAACATAGAGCGGGTCGAGGTGCTCAAGGGGCCGGCCGCCGTGCTCTATGGCCGTGGCAGCACCGGGGGCATCATCAACAGGGTCAGCAAGACGCCCCAGCGCGGGCAGGCGTCCAGCGTCAGCGCCCGGGTCGGCAGCTTCGACAGCCGGCGGCTGGCCGCCGACCTCAACGCCGAGGCAGGGGAGCGGGTGCAACTGCGCCTCAACCTGGCTCAGGAGGACAAGGAGAGTTTTCGTGACGACGTGACCAGCAAGCGTACCCTGCTGGCCCCCGCCGTGAACTGGGAGATAAGCGACAGCCTGAACTGGCTGGTGCAGTACGAGCGCAACGAGCACGATCGCACCCCGGATCGCGGCATCCCCGGGGTCGATGGCCGTCCCGCCGACGTCCCCATAGAGAGCGTCTACAGCGACACCAGCCGGGACTTCATCGACGATCTGGCCCAGTCCACCCGATCCCGCTTCAGCTGGGACATCAACGATCAGTGGCAGTTGCGACAGCAGCTCGGCTACACCAGCCTCGACAGCCAGTTCGACAACACCTATGTCACCGCCGTCAAGGGTGACAAGGTGACCCGTGCCCGCTGGCAGCAGGATCTCAAGGCCAACAGCCTCACCAGCAACACAGAGGCCGAGGGCCAGCTGCAGACAGGCCCCGTCGCCCATCGCCTGCTGGTGGGCCTGGAGCAGGGCTGGCAGGAGCGCACCCCCAAGCTCTACCAGAACGCCACCCCTATCCCCCCGGGGGATCTGTACGATCCCGGCTCACTGCCGAGCTACAACGGCACCATGAAGCTCTCCAGCGACGCCAGACACAGGGTGCGCGGGGTCGGCCTCTATCTGCAGGATCAGCTCAGTCTGGGTGACTGGCACCTGCTCGGCGGCCTGCGCCGGGACGCGTTCACCGTCACCAGCCGCCGCAACGACCTCGACAAGGAGGAGACCCTCTCGGTCACCAGCCTGAGCCCGCGCCTCGGCCTGGTGTGGAACCCCATAGAGGAACATGCCTTCTATACCTCCTACAGCAAGACCTTCACCCCTGTGGGCGGGGAGCTGATCGGCATCACCCCGGGAGACAAGAACAACAAGCTGGATCCCCAGCACACCCGGCTCTACGAGGGGGGCGTGAAGAGTGACTGGCTGAACGGTCGCCTGGCCACCACCCTCTCCCTCTACCGGCTGGAGATGTACAACAAGCGCAGCAAGGATCCGCTGGATCCCACCAAGGTGATCCTCACCGGCCTGCAACGCACCGACGGCATAGAGCTGAGCGCCCGCGCCCAGCTGACCGACGCCTTCTACCTGCATGGCGGCATCGCCATCCAGGATGCGGAGCAGGTCAAGGCGGACGCGGATCTGCAGGGCAAGCGGCCGAGCAACGTCTCCCGCGAGAACGGCCAGCTGTTCGCCGGCTACCAGAACGGCCAGCAGGGCTGGTATGGGGAAACCGGGGTGACGGCGGTGGGGGATCGCTTCGCCGACAACGCCAACACCACCACGCTGCCCGGCTACGCCCGCTATGACGCCCGCGCCGGCTACCGCTGGTCCCAGTGGGATGCCCAGCTCAGCGTGGAGAACCTGACCGACCACGACTACTTCGTCAGCGCCACCAGCGCGGCCCAGATCATGCCGGGCAGCCCCCGTCAGCTGAATCTCACCGCCGCCTACCGCTTCTGATCCCCCTTGCCCACAGCCACACTGGCCAGCCTCTGCTGGCCAGTTTTTTATGACGCGCCACCATGAAAAAACCCAAGAGACTCCCCCTTCACAACAACAAGTGGGTGCGCCGCATCCACGCCTGGGCGGGCTTTGCCACCCTCACCCTGATGCTGCTCTACGGCCTGACCGGCCTCTGGCTCCAGCACAGGGCCGTGCTGCCCCTGCCCGGCCCCCACACCGAAAAGTCGAGCGAGGAGATAACGCTGGCCACGCCGCTGGCGAGCCCGGACGCCCTGAAAGCCCTGCTGCAACAGCACTACCCTGAGGGCTTGGAGGAGGGGCGACTCAGCATCACTCCGGCCCGAACCCTGCCCACCCCCACAGGCCCCCTCACCCTGCCGGCACGCTGGGAGCTGCGCGGCGTTACCCTGAGCCAGAGCCTGGCCGCCAGCTATGTGGAAGGCACCCTGCTGGTGCAGACCGAGCTGCAACGGGCCAACGTCGCCGCCAGCCTCAACCGGCTGCATCGCGGCATGGGTACCGGCCTGGCCTGGCAGCTGTTTGGCGATCTGGCGGCGCTCTCCATGTTGCTGCTGGCTCTCACCAGTTTGCTGATGTGGAACAAGCTGCACGGCCCGGCCGGCCGTGGCATAGCCCTGCTGCTGACGGGCGCCATCGCGACGGCGCTGGTCGCCCTGCTCTAGGGCTTTACCGACACCAAAACGGGATCCGCCTCCCACCCGGGGTAACCCTGCCCTCCCCCAGGGTAACAAAGGGTAACCGGCTACCGATGGGGGTCACAGTTGGCGACCCCCTGGCTGGAAGAGGCATGTGCCCGGCTGCTAGGGTGCCGGGTTTCAGCCGTCGGAAACCATAATGCGCATCTCCAGCATCGAGTGCGGGCGAGTCCTGGCCATCATGGCCGTGATGACCATTCACCTCTCCCCCTTCAGCAATCCGTTCGATCCCACCCTCTGGGACGGCACCCCCTACCTCTGGCTCGGGGCCATCATCAACCAGCTCTGCCGCTTCGCGGTGCCGCTCTTCTTCCTCTGCGCCGGCTACTTCCTGCAACCCGCCCTGGCCGCAGGCAAGCCTATGGCGGTGGCGCTGCGCTACTGCCGCCCCCTGTTGGGGCTCTGGCTGGCCTGGAGCCTTGTCTATCTGCTGGTGCCCTTCAACCCGGTCGCGGCCATGACGGAAGGCTATCTGCCCGCCATGGCGGGCCAGTGGCAGATGCAGCTGGGGGATCCTCTCAACGCCTGGTGGGTAGGCGGTATGATCCACCTCTGGTTCCTGCCCGCCCTGATGCTGGCCGTCCTGCTGATGGCCCTCTGCTGGCGGGTCAGGCTGCCCCGACTGGCCCTGGTGGCGGGGGCGCTGCTCTACGGGCTTGCCCTGATCGGCGGCTCCTATGGCTCGCTGCTAGGGGGCGAGTGGGCCCTGCTGACCCGCAACGGCCCCTTCTTCTCGCTCCTCTTCGTGGCGCTCGGCGCCGAGCTGCGCCTGCGTGGCTGGCAACCCGATGCCCGGCGCAGCGCCCTGCTGATGGTGGCGGGTATGGGTCTCTATGCCCTGGAGGCCACGGGCCTGCTGCGTTTCGCCGCCGTGCCCCTCAACCGTCATGACTTCCTGCTGGGCTCCCTGCCCTGGGCACTCGGCCTGTTCGGCCTGCTGTTGGCCAACCCAAGCTGGGGCAAGGGCAGCTGGCTGGAACGCCAGGCCCCCAAAGTGTTGGGTCTTTACTGCCTGCACATGATGCTGGTGGTCTGGCTGATGGTATTCGGCCCCCAGGGCAAGCTGCTGTGGTGGGAGCTGGTCAAGGTGCCGGTGCTACTGGTGCTCTCCCTGCTCGCCTGCCGGCTGCTGGCGACGAACCGGATCAGTGGCTGGCTGCTGCGGGCTCGCTGAGGGGGCTAGCGCTGGCCGCTGCGGCCAGCGAGCCTGCAGGCGAGCAGAGGGTACTCGCCATGGGCGCCAGCGCGGTGCAGTTCAAAGTATTCGACGTCAACGAACCCCTGAGCCGCATCACCTTCGGCATCCCATAAACCGGGCCGGAAAGCGGGCTCAGAACCTCAGGGTCAAACCGATATTGGCCTGCCACTGGGTGAGCAGATCCCCCCGCACCCGGAAGGCGCAGACCTCGGGGTTGCAGAGAAACGCGCTGTCGTCATTGAGCAGGGAGCCGTAGCCGCGCACCTCGGCCCGCAGTGCCAGATGTTCCCCCAGGCGCGGCTGCACCCCGAGCGCCAGGGACATGGAGGGGGCCGTCTCGCTGTCATAGGCATCGAAGCGGGTCACCCCGATCCCGGCACCTATATAGGGCGCCATCAGGTTGTCCGAGAGGGTGAGGGCACCGGCGAAGTGCAGGGTATCCACCGTCAGCCTGTCAGGCTGATCCGGGGAGATGGGGGTGGACTGATGGCTGTAGAGCAGCTCCACCATGCCGGGATCATCCACCTCCCGGCTGATGAAGAGGCCCCAGTTCCCCGAGCTCTCCCCTTGCAGTGAGTCGATGCCGGTCGAGTGCGGCATGGGGGCGGGTTCATCCATGGCCTCGAAGTCGATGGACGAGCTGTAACCCAGGAAAGGGGTCAGCTGCCAGCCCGAGGTGGCGGGCTCGGCCGCCCAGCCCGTCAGCGGCAAGCACAGTCCCAGCAGCATCATGGTCGCTCGCGTCACGCTCTTCTCCCCGGTTGGCATGGATTGCGTCAAAAGCATATCAGAGCCTGTTCCATCCGACCCTTGACGGGGGCTGTATCGCCCCATTTTGGCGACCCGCCCCCGTCCCCTGCCCTCGATTTCCATCAAAGCTTGCGCCGGCTCACATTATTCATCTGGGATTAACCTCTGCCACGTAAGCTGGCGGCGCCACAGCGGTGGCGTTAACAGGACGAGGATCTCAGGAATGGTTGCCGCGCAACTCAACGACCCACAAAGCACGCTCTCCGATACCCTGCGGGCCACCGCCCACGCCATCGAGGAGAGCCACATCAGCCTCAGGGAGATGCTGGCCCTGGTGGGCGAACAGGGCATGCTGCTGTTTTGCGTGCTGCTCACAGTCCCCTTCCTGTTGCCTGTCTCCATTCCCGGCGTCAGCACGCCCTTTGGGCTCTTGATCCTCTTTATCGGCATCGGCATCACCCTCAACCGGGTGCCCTGGCTGCCCGCCGTCCTGATGGAGCGCCGCTTCGCCGCCGAGCACCTCAAACCGGCCCTGCACAAGGGGGCCGATCTGCTGGCCCGCATCGATCGCTTGATCCGGCCGCGCCTGCTGATCCTGACTGGCAGCTCCGCCATCAATCGCTGCAACGGCCTGCTGATCATGCTGGCGGCCCTGCTGCTGATGCTGCCGCTCGGCGCCATCCCCTTCACCAACGCCATGCCCGCCTGGGCCATACTGCTGCTGGCCATCGGCATGTTGCAACGGGACGGTCTCTTCGTCGCCCTCGGCTACGCCCTGGTCAGCGCGACCCTGGTCTGGTTCAGCGTGCTGGCCATAGGTCTGCTGATGGCGGGCCAGAACATCTCGACCCTGTTTGGCTAAGGCTCGGCAGACAAGCGCCAAGGCGACACTTTGGCCAAGGCCAGGTAGCGACAGATAACAACGAGGGCGACACAGTGTCGCCCTCGTTCGTTGCAAGCCTGGGTGCTTTCAGGGATCCCCGTCGTGGGCCACCTGGTTGCGCCCACCCCGCTTGGCCCGATAAAGCCACTCGTCCGCCCGGGCCAGCACGGCGCTGAGCTCCTCCCCCGGCCGGATCAAGGTGGTGCCCAGACTCACTGTGACGGGGGCCGGATCCGGCGCCATGGCCGCCACAGCGGCGCGGATCCGCTCCGCCACCTTCAGCAATATCCCCTCGTCTATCTGCGGCAGCAGGATCAGAAACTCCTCGCCGCCGCTGCGCACGAACAGATCCTCCCCCCGCAGCTGGGCAGAGACGCAGTCGCAGACGCGACACAGCACCCTGTCCCCGGTCTGGTGACCGTAGCGATCGTTGATCTGCTTGAAGTGATCGAGATCCAGCATGATGAGGCCGGTGAGCGGCTGGCCCTGCACCCTCTGGTGATATTGATCGAAGAAGAAGTGGCGATTGTAGAGGCCGGTCAGCTGATCCGTCTCGCCGAGCCGCTTGAGCCGCAGTTGCAGCTCGTGCTGGCGGGTGATGTTGCGGGTCATCCAGGCCACGGCTCGCTTGCCGTCGTAGAGGGAGGGCAGCGGCGCTATCTTGCCCTCGAAGCGCTGCATCCCCTGGGGCCCCGCCTCGGCATCTATGCCCTCCACCTCGGCGGGAGAGAGATCGTACTCCACCACCTGCACCTGGCCGCCGGCCAGGGCGCGCGCCACCTGCTCCATCACCCATAACGCCTTGTCTGCCGGCAGCACATCGAACAACCGCTTGCCGATCAGGGGGTTGCCATCCTGATATGACTGCTGCTCCACCCCGCCTATGTACTCGATGTAGTGACCATCTTCACTGAGGATGAAGACGGGGTCGGGCAACTGGGTCATCACTTCATAGAGTTGTGCCACTGAGAGAGCCATAGGTGCTCCTTTTTATCTGCGGGGAGGGCCCTGTGTCGTCTGTTATACACGACCCGTTCAGTATCGCATACGGCCAGAATGCCGTGGCGAACCGCCGCCAGCCTTGACCTGGTGGATGCCGTTTGGATATTAATGGGGTTTGCCTGCCCCAGGAGGCCCCTAGATGAAACTCACCCCACCCCAGCCCCCGATTGAGCGGGATCTCGACGCCCTGCGCATCGGCCTGTCAGGTTACAACCAGGCGGTTGCCGGCAGCCATCTGCGCGAGCAGGTAGCCAGCTTTATCAAGGATGAACAGGGAGAGGTGCTTGGCGGCATACTCGCCGATATCAAGTGGGGCTGGCTGCACATCGACTGGCTCTGGATTGACGAGCGCATTCGCAAGGAGGGCTGGGGCGGCCGCCTGCTCGCCACCATGGAGCAGTATGCCGGGAGCAAGGGCATCATCAATGTCCACCTGGAAACCACCAGCTTCCAGGCGCTGCCCTTCTACCAGAAGCAGGGCTACGCCGTCTTCGGCGAGCTGCCGGACATGCCGCCCGGGCATATCACCTACTTCCTGAAGAAGCGGCGGGACTAGGGGGACGCCGAGCGTCAAGGGGCGCGCCTTGCCCTTCTCCGGGCTCAGGTGCCTTGATACGAAAACGCCATCGAGAGGGGCTCGATGGCGTTTTCGGTGGCCGGGATGACGGGATCAGCGGCTGGCGGAGCGGCTCCCGCTCCAGAGCAGCTCGCCGCTCTTCAGATCCATCAGGCTCATGGCGAGGCGGTAGCGGCTCCCCTCGGAGAGAAGATCCCCGTAGAGCATGTAGCCGGCCCCGGTCTGGCGACCCAGGCGCACCAAAGAGGCCGGATTCATGCCCCCCTGCTGGTACTCGAGCTGACCCGTGATGGCCGCCACCTGGCCGGGATCGGCGAAGCGAAAGCCGCTGTTTGCCTGAATGCGCTGGCTCATGGCCACCGCCATGGGCTGGGTACTGAAGGGTTCACCCGTGCCGTTCTGGGGCGCCATCAGCAGCAGCACAGGGCTGCCATCCTGGCTCAGCGCCTGCACCTCGGGGGCCTTCAGAAAGGCATCCGCCATGGCGAGCGCCAGCCCGGTCGGGGCCACGGGTTCGGGCGCAGGCACAGGCTCTGCCTTGTCAGGATCGGCCACAGGTTTCTCTGGCTGGCTCACCGGCTTGTCCGGCTCGCCGACCGGCGCCGGGGTGCTTCCATAGGGATTGACCGCACAGCCGCCCAGCAAGAGGGCACCCACCATCAACAAGGAACGCAGCTTCATCTTTTCTCTCCACCAGAAGTCCGCAGGACGGACTTAGCCAAAAGCCCGTGGGGGCGGAGCACCAGCCCCGCATCCCTCCCATGCTAGAGACAAACCGGCCCCGGGTCGATGCGCATATGGGACGGGGGCGACAAAGGTTGGCGAACCAGGCAGCACAAAAGGGTGGCAAGGGGCTGTCCGGTTCCGTTAGGGTAGCCTGAGCCCAGATCCCAGAGGAGCACCCCATGCACGGACCCGACCCCACCAACCCCCACCCCATGAAGGGCTTCCCCCAGGTGTGCTTTATCAAGAACACCATCAGGGGACCCAATATCGAGGTGGGCGACTACAGCTACTACGACGACCCGGAAGACTCGGCAGGCTTTGAGCGCAACGTCCTCTACCACTTCCCCTTCATCGGCGACAAGCTCATCATCGGCAAGTTCTGCGCCATCGCCCGCGGGGTCAAGTTCATCATGAACGGCGCCAACCACCAGAGCTCCGGCTTCTCCACCTACCCCTTCTTTATCTTCGGCAACGGCTGGGAGAGCGCAGCCCCCAAACCTGGCAGCCTCCCCTACAAGGGGGATACGGTGATTGGCAACGACGTCTGGATAGGCTATGACGCCCTGATCATGCCGGGGGTCAAGGTCGGCAACGGCGCCATCATCGCCGCCCGCTCCGTGGTAACCACGGATGTGCCCGACTATGCCGTGGTCGGCGGCAACCCCGCCAAGCTGATCCGCTACCGCTTCGACGACGACACCATCACCCGCCTCAACACCCTCGCCTGGTGGGACTGGCCGGTGGAGCAGATCAGCCAGAATTTGCAGTTGATTGGCGGCGGGGATATTACGGAGCTGGAGAGAGAGGGCTAATAAGAAGTGCCGTAGGGTGCAATGAACGAAGTGAATTGCACCTCAATACACCCAACCACAAGGTACCGAAAATGGTGCAATGCGCTCCGCTTATTGCACCCTACGTTGATACCGCTTATGTATTGTCGCGTGGTATTTCATATGCTGGCGTGGCGGTGTCTCCCCATGACAAGGGATATCTGCCCTGTTTAACCCAGCGCTGGAAAGTGGAATAGGGCCAATCCCTTGGTGCCATCACCAATCCATGTTTGACGGGATTGATATGTATGTAATCGAGATGATGATTGAAATCTTCCTGATCGCGGATCAGATGCTCCCAATAACGTCGTTGCCAAATACCCCGTTCGCCACGCTGCCAACGAGATTCTGAACGAGCCTCTGAATTGGGGATTGCTCGCGAAAATTTGCTCTTTATTTGGCGCCAGCGCAGGGGAAAATTTGCATCCCCTTCCGGTAACTCCAGCAAGGCATGCAGATGCTCGGGCAAGACAACCCAGCCATGGATCAAAAATGGGTGCCGATCTTGAACCTCCCTGACAACCTTCCTCAACAGATCAATCCGTTCGACCAGTAGATGGCTGTTCTGACGTTCAGTCAGCACGACCGTAAAAAACCAGGTTCCCCCCGGTTGCCATGCCCGTTTGTAATTCGCCATGCCTTGCCCAATCCACAATCAACCATGCTGTTAAATGTGGTTCAAACGAAGCAAAACGTAGGGTGCAATGAACAACGTGAATTGCACCTCTTGCCACAAAAGCGGTGCAATGCGCTCCGCTTATTGCACCCTACGACTACCCCCTGAGGTTATGGTGGGCATGGTTTTGATTCCCCTCCAATCCGCCGAGGGGAAGGGGCAAGGTCAGGATAGCCATCAGGGATGATGGCGCAGACGCAGCCGGCACAGGGGCCAGATCGGGAAAGGGCGAGCGCAGCTCGACCCGATTTGGCGCGAGAACAGGATGTTCGAAGCGGGCTTTGGCCGAAGCCATGGATGGCGAAGGCCAAAGTGCCGTCTGCGGCGGTCCGTCCGACCTTGCTCCTGATCCGAGGGCAACCGCGTAGCGGTCGGATTGGCGGGGGTGGCCGCTCGATTGGTGACTTTTCTTTGGCCACGCAAAGAAAAGTCACTCGCCCCAGCCCGAAGGGCGGGCGAAAACCCTTCGAGGCCAGCGGCCTCGCGTCCTGCACGGCGAAGCCGTGCCACCACACAACGGCTCCTGCCGCCAACACCATACCTCGGAACGGACGATTACGCCTGACGGCTAATCGACCCTACAATTGCACGGCGCAGCCGTGCCCTCTCGCCACAGGCACAGAGTCTGGCTGGACGCCCGGATGCCACCGACAAAGGGGGGCGCGGCCGCCCCTATCGGCCCAAAAACGCCTCCCAGTCCTTGAACACCGGCTGCAACCCTGCCTGCCTGACGGCATCGGCGACCTCTCCCAGAGATCTGTCGTCGTGGATGGCGAACTGCTCCAGCTCCTCCTTGTCTCCCTCCGCATAACCGCCCGGCTGGGTGCGGGATTCCGCCGACATCTGGGTGATGCCAAGACGTATCGCACCGTTGCGAAACGCCGGGGATTCCCGGGTGGAGAGCGACAAGTCCAGGGTCGGCGAGAAGAGGCGCCAGGCACAGATAAGCTGCACCAGCTGGCGGTCCGACATGGTCACCTCGGGCTCCAGCCCCCCGGTGCAGGGGCGCAGGCGCGGGAAGGAGAGGGAATAGCGGCTCTGCCAGTGGTGACGCTCCATCCAGACCAGGTGCTCGGCGACGAAATAGCTGTCGGCGCGCCAGTCCGGCGACAGGCCAATCAGTGCGCCGAGCCCAATCTTGTCAACCCCGGCGCGCCCCAGCCGGTCCGGGGTGGCGAGTCGCCACTCGATGTCCTGCTTGTTACCGCGCAGGTGATGGCGGGCGTAGGCGGGGGCGTGATAGGTCTCCTGATAGACCATGACCGCATCCAGGCCCAGGGTTTTCAGCTCGGCGTATTCGGCCTCGGACAGGGGCTGCACCTCCATCGCCAGGGTGCTGAAGTGGCGGCGGATCCGCGGCAGCTGCTCGCGAAAGTAGTCCATGCCCACCTTGGTCTCGTGCTCGCCAGTCACCAGCAGCACGCTGTCGAAGCCGCGCGCCTTGAGGGCCAGGCACTCGCGCTCGATTTCCTCGCTATTCAGGGTCTTGCGCTTCAAGCGGTTGCTCATGGAGAAGCCGCAGTAGGAGCAGTCGTTGGCGCACAGGTTCGACAGATAGAGGGGCACGTAGAAACCCACCGTATTGCCGAAACGCTGGCGGGTGAGGCGCTCCGCCAGCTCCGCCATCCGGGGCAGGAAGGGCTCGGCGGCCGGGGAGATAAGCGCCATAAAGTCCTGCAGGCTGCGCCGTGGATTGGCCAGCGCCCGCTCGACATCCCGGGCCGTCTTGGCGCGGATCTCCATGCCCACATGGTCCCACTCCAGCTCGCGCCAGCGGTCGGCAAAATCCAACCCCCTCCCGGCCTCCCCCTTGGGAGGGGGAGGAGCGCAGGGCTCGCCCCATTCAAGAGCCGAGTCAGCCTCGCCCCTCACCCCCAGCCCCTCTCCCAAATGGAGAGGGGGGCGAACACTTGGCTGATCTTGTGGCACAGAACCCATAGCCGAGGCATATATCCCCTCTAAACCCTGGCTCATAGCGCCTCCAGAAAATCGGTGAGCGGGCTTGAGGCTTGCGCCTGCAGGGCGCGGGCGCCAAGGCCCGCCTCATAGGCACTGCGACCGGCACTGCAGGCGAGCGCGAAGGCGCGGCCCATGGCGACCGGATCCCCACTCACGGCGATGGCCGTGTTCACCAGCACGGCGTCGGCGCCGAGCTCGAAGGCCGCTGCCGCGTGGCTGGGGGCACCTATCCCTGCGTCCACCACCACGGGCACATTGGCCTGCTCGACGATGATGGAGAGGAAATCCCGGGTCACCAGCCCCTGATTGGAGCCGATGGGAGCGCCGAGCGGCATGACGGCGGCGCAGCCCACCTCTTCGAGCCGCTTGCAGAGCACGGGATCGGCCCCGCAGTAGGGCAGCACCACGAAGCCCTCCTTCACCAGCTGTTCGGCGGCTTTCAGCGTTTCTATGGGATCCGGCAGCAGGTACTTGGGATCGGGGTGGATCTCGAGCTTGAGCCAGTTGGTGCCGAGCGCCTCCCGGGCGAGTCGGGCGGCAAACACCGCCTCGGCGGCCGTCTTGGCACCGGAGGTGTTGGGCAGCAGCTTGACTCCGAGGGCCAGCAAGGGGCTCAGGATGTCGTCGTGGCGCTTGCCGGGTTCGAGGCGCTTGATGGCCATAGTCACCAGCTGGGAACCGCTCGCCGCTATGGCGGCGGCCATCAGCTCGGGGTGGGCAAACTTGCCGGTGCCGGTAAAGAGGCGCGATGAGAAGGTGTGGTTCGCAATGGTCAGCATCTCAGCCTCCGGCGATGGCAGTGAAAAGGTGGATCTCGTCCCCGTCATTGAGGCGGGTCTCTGGCCAGCGGCTGCGGGGCAGCACGGCGCCATTGAGGGCCACCGCCACCCCCTGGGGGGCAATCTCCTGCGCCGCCAGCAGCTCGGTCAGGCGCTGGCCGGTGGGCAGCGTCAGTTCGATATCGTTCAATCGAATATTCATTGATCATCCTTATGGCTGCCACACACCGGGCAGTCGGGGTCGGCAGGCAGGCGCAGCGTCTGCCACTCGTGGGCCAGGGCATCGAAGCGGCGCAGGGTGCCCGCCACCGGGCTGGGGCGCCCGAGCAGCAGTTTCAGTGCCTCCAGCGCCTGCAGGGAGCCCATCACGCCCACCAGGGGGCCGGTGACGCCGCTGCTCTGGCAGCTCTCCCTTACTTCGGTATCCGCCGGGTAGAGGCAGGCGTAGCAGGCATGCTCAGGGGCGCTGCGCGCCATCAGCTGACCCTGCCAGCCGACGGCGGCGGCGGAGATCCAGGGTTTCCCCTGGGCCACGCAGGCGGCGTTGATGGCATGGCGGCTGGCCAGGTTGTCACAGCAGTCGACAACCAGGTCCACCTCGGCCACGAAGGCTGGCAGGCTATGGGCGTCGAGACGCTGGTTGATGGCGATCAGCTCCACATGGGGGTTGTGAGCCGCCAACCGCTCCCGGGCCAGTTCGGCCTTGGAGCGACGCAGCCCCTCCCCATCGAACAGGATCTGGCGCGGCAGGTTGCTGGAATCCACCACGTCGCCGTCGGCGAGCCACAGCGTCCCGACCCCGGCACCGGCCAGATAGAGGGCGAGCGGCGAGCCGAGGCCGCCGAGACCAACGATCAGTACCGACTTGCCCTTGAGCCGCGCCTGCCCCTCCTCCCCTATCTCGGCCAGCATCAGCTGGCGGCCATAGCGCAGATACTCTTCGTCACGAAGAGACGTCTCGTCAGAGCGCATGTGCCACCTCCTGCACCGCTATGGCGGAGCGCGCCGGATCCCCGGCCCCCACGGCGGCCAGCAAGCGGGCCGTGGCCCCCTGCCAGTCGTCGCTCCCTGTGATGGCGGAGACCAGGGCGATGCTGCCCACCCCGCTCTCCTTCACCGCCGCTATGCGCTCCTCGCTGATGCCGCCGATGGCGACAGTGGGCCAGTCCTGCATCAGGGCGCGATAGTGGTGCAACCGCACCAGCCCCTGGGGGCGGGACGGCATCTGCTTGGTGTTGGTGGGGAAGATATGACCCAGGGCTATATAGGAGGGTGCCAGCTCCCGGGCCCGCATCAGCTCGAAGTAGCCGTGGGTGGATATGCCGAGGCGCAGGCCGGCGGCCTGAATGGCGGCGAGATCGGCTGATCCCATGTCTTCCTGCCCCAGGTGCACCCCATAGGCACCGGCGGCTATGGCCTGCTGCCAGTAATCGTTGATAAAGAGCCGGGCCCCGAAGCGGCGGCCAAGCGCCACTGCCTCGGTAATTGCCGCTACCACCTGAGCGGCGGGCAGGTTCTTGATGCGCAGTTGCAGTGTCTTGACCCCGGCTTCCAGCAGCCGCTCCAGCCACTGCACCGAATCCACCACCGGATAGAGGCCGAGACTCTGTTCGGTCGGGGCAAAGGGCCCCTGGGGCAGGCGGGCGGAACTCTCCTCATAAAGACCGAAGCGGCAGTCCAGGCTTGATCCCGCCAGCACGGCCCGGGGGAAGTGAGCGAGATCCCCGGGCCAACCGAGGTGGGCTATGGGGCCGGGGCCTGCCCCCACCCCCTGCGCCCCTGCCAGCCCTTGCTGCAAATAAGCACGAGCCAGGGTGATGGCGTCTTCCACCGGGTAATCCAGCGCCTGGACGGCGGCGATGGCGCTGGCGTAACAGCAGCCGGTGCCGTGGCCGTGGCGGGTCGCCAGGCGCGGCGCGGCCAGCCAGAACTCCTGATACGCATCCTGGTAGTAGTCGAGGCAGTGATCCCCGCTCCACTCAAGGTGCCCCCCCTTGACCAGCACGGCGCGGGCGCCGAGTTCACGCAGTCGCACCGCTCCCGCCCGCACCAGCGCAGGGCTGGTCGCCGGAATGCCGGTCAATGCCTCCAGCTCGGGGCCGTTGGGGGTGATAAGCGACAGACGGGGCAGCAGATGCTTGCGCACCGCCGCCAGCATGTTGGGCTCCGCCATGGGGGTGCCTGTGCTGGCGATGGCCACGGGGTCATAGACCACGAAGGGGGCGCTTAACGTATCGAGCCGCCGGGCCAGCACCTCCACATGGAGCCGGGTCGGCAGCAGACCGATCTTGATGGCGGCCGGGGGCAGATCGACGCCGAGGGCGTCGATCTGGGCGCAGAAGGTCTGCATCAGCACGGGATCCACCATCTTCACCGCCACCGAATTCTGGGCCGTGATGGCGGAGATGACGGAGCAGCCGTGCACGCCGAGGGCGTGCAAGGTGTGCAGATCGGCCTGAATGCCGGCACCGCCCCCCGAGTCGGAACCGGCTATGGTCCAGACGATGGGCTTGGTGCTCATGCTTCTTCCCGCTCCTCTTTGAGGGCCGCCGCCTGATGGTAGAGCTCGCCCCCCTTCTCCTTGAAGGTCTCGGCCATACGGTTCATACCGCTTTCCACCTCGGCCACCACTCGCTCCTGCTGGCCATCCATGCCCACCAGCTTGATCTCCACCGCCTCCAGTTTGGCGGCATTCAGTTCGGCGGTGTAGGCACGCACATCCTGGGTGATCTTCATTGAGCAGAACTTGGGGCCGCACATGGAGCAGAAGTGGGCCACCTTGCCGGACTCCTGGGGCAGGGTCTCGTCGTGGTAGGCACGGGCGGTTTCGGGATCCAGCGCCAGATTGAACTGATCCTCCCAGCGGAACTCGAAGCGCGCCTTGGACATGGCATTGTCGCGGATCTGGGCGCCCGGATGACCCTTGGCGAGATCCGCGGCGTGGGCGGCGATCTTGTAGGTGATGAGGCCCTGCTTCACGTCCTCCTTGTTCGGCAGCCCCAGGTGCTCCTTGGGGGTGACGTAGCAGAGCATGGCGCAGCCATACCAGCCGATCATGGCGGCGCCTATGCCGGAGGTGAAGTGATCGTAGCCTGGGGCTATGTCTGTGGTGAGCGGGCCAAGCGTGTAGAAGGGCGCCTCGTGGCAGTGTTCCAGCTGCTCCGTCATGTTGCGCTCTATCATGTGCATGGGCACGTGACCCGGCCCCTCGATCATCACCTGGACGTCGTACTCCCAGGCGATCTTGGTGAGCTCCCCCAGGGTATGCAGCTCGGCGAACTGGGCCTCGTCGTTGGCGTCATAGACGGAGCCCGGACGCAGGCCGTCGCCAAGCGACAAGGCCACGTCATAGGCGGCACAGATCTCGCAGATCTCGCGGAAATGCTGGTAGAGGAAGTTCTCCTTGTGGTGCGACAGGCACCACTTGGCCATGATGCTGCCACCACGGGAGACGATGCCGGTGAGGCGCTTGGCGGTCATGGGCACATAGCGCAGCAGCACGCCGGCGTGGATGGTGAAGTAATCCACCCCCTGCTCGGCCTGCTCCAGCAGGGTGTCGCGGAACAGCTCCCAGGTGAGATCCTCGGCGATGCCGTTGGTCTTCTCCAGCGCCTGATAGATGGGCACTGTGCCTATGGGCACAGGGCTGTTGCGCAGTATCCACTCCCGGGTCTCGTGGATGTAGCGGCCGGTGGAGAGATCCATGACGGTGTCGGCGCCCCAGCGGGTGGACCAGACCAGCTTCTCCACCTCCTCCTCGATGCTGGAGGTGACCGCCGAGTTGCCTATGTTGGCGTTGATCTTCACCAGGAAGTTGCGGCCGATGATCATGGGCTCGGCTTCCGGGTGGTTGATGTTGCTCGGGATGATGGCGCGGCCAGCGGCCACCTCATCGCGCACGAATTCGGGGGTGATGCTTTCCGGCAGGCGGGCGCCGAAGCCCTGACCCGGATGCTGGCGTAGCAGCAGCTCGGAGCGCACCCGTTCGCGGCCCATGTTCTCGCGAATGGCGATGAACTCCATCTCCGGGGTGACCATCCCCTGACGGGCATAGTGCAGCTGGGTCACCCGGCGGCCCGGCTTGGCACGCAGTGGCTTGGGCAAATTATCGAAACGCAGGTGATCCAGCCCCTCGTCGGCGAGGCGCTCCTGGGTGAAGGCGGAGCTCAGACCCTCGAGCGCTTCGGTGTCGCCACGCTCCAATACCCAGTTTTCACGCAGGCGCGGCAGGCCGCGGCGCACGTCTATCTCGGCACTCTCGTCCCCATAGGCACCCGAGGTGTCGTAGACGGGCACGGGATCGTTCGGCTCGAACTGGGGGTCTTCCTTGCTGCCCCCGACCAGGGTGTCGGCCAGGACGATCTCCCGCAGCCCCACCCGGATGTCGGGACGGGAACCTTGGATGAAGATGCGTCTGGAGTTGGGATGGGCCATGCCCTTGAGGTTGTCGATAAAGGCCTGGGCACTGGAGCGCTGCTCCCGGCGGCTGGCGGGCACGGACTTGCTGTTTTCAGAAGAGGTAGACATAGCAAAACTCACATTAACTGGTTGAAGTTATGGGTGTTTGCTTGTCTGGAGTTCGAGGAGAAGTGATGAACTTGCGGTCTGGGTGCGCTCTCAGGAGGGAGCGAGCGCGGGATGGATCATCCCTGCTCTGCCGTCCCGTCCCCCTTGTCGGGGACATTCGCCGCCCTGACGGGCAAGCGGCGGGACGACCTCCCTCCTGTGCGCCAGCCCTTGCCCGGGGCTCCCCCTCAAGGCAAGGGGGAAGTGGCTACTCCCCCGGCGCGGCAACTCGCAAGTTACCCTTGTTTCCCTTCGCAGGTCTTAACCTGATCAGGTTCCACGGATCCCGAATTAACGGTCTCAGCTTTGCGTCGTTCGACGGTCAGCACTCCGACAAGATGTGCGCCAGTATATACGGCCTATCTTTTAACTCAACCATGATTTTTTCACTACAATGAACCTTGTTCATTAACATAGGGATGATGTTTATTATGAACCACAAAAAGACACTTATTCTTGGCATGTGCTGCTTCGGCTTATATGGATGTGACAGTAACAATGACAGCAGGACTCTGGCCGAGCAATCTGCTTATGACCCTGCGACACAGGTTATTGAAAATGATCAACATACGTCAGTGTTTATTTCGGCATTAAATATGAGTGGACTGGATACTGGTAAGATAAAAAGCATCTCCTTCCATATAAAAACAAAAGATGGCAATTTTGCCAAGCCTGTCTCTGCCACATATGATTGGAGCTATCTATCCAACAATGGACTATTTGACACTACAAGTAACAGTGTCCAAGTTCCGATATTTGGCCTCTACAACAACTACCTGAATGAGCTCACGATAGACATTCAGTATATTGATGACAGCATCTACTCATTTCAGAAGATGATCCCCACGGCCACCTATGTTGATAGTGCGGGTATTTATGACAACGTTGGCATCAGTATCAAGCCAACCGCCACACCAAGTTATAGTTATTTTTATCTAAAAGGGCAGCTCAAGACCCCTATTATTATGGATATAGATGGTGAAGTACGCTGGGATGCAGGTGTAAAAAGGAATTCCAACCCATCAATTTTCATCAACAATACTTTTTGGACAGGGAATTTTAAGGGGGCGGCTACCGCTATCGATACTCTTTCTCTATATGGGAAAACTGGTGTTTTGAATGTCAGTGGCACAAGGATGGGTAGCGATGCTTATTTTCATCACAATATAGATCCAGGCAAGAATGGGGTACTGATTGAACTGGACGGCACTACCGACGGGGTATTAAAAATAGAGTCATTCTTGAGTGAAATAGATAGAAATGGTACTGTAATCAAGGAATGGGATATCGGTAAAATATTCTCTGAATATATGCTGCAAGAGGGCGATGACCCCAGCAATTTTGTCAGAGATGGTGTGGACTGGTTTCACATGAATGCCGCTACCTATGACCCTGCCGATGACACCTTACTGATCTCCAGCCGCGAAAACTTCGTGGTAAAGCTGGATTACAACACGGGTAAAATCATCTGGTTGCTGGGGGATGAGACCAAGCACTGGCACTCCTATCCATCGCTACAGAAGCTGGCCTTGTCTCTCTCTACAGGTCAGACACCCATTGGACAGCACGCCCTATCGATAACCCAGAATGGGCAACTGATGCTGTTCAATAATGGGCTGAGAAGCCTCAACAACCCACTTGGTACCCCTGCCGGTATAGATCTCGCTACCAGCCAGGCCGCCATCTTCGACATTAACAGTCAGAACAGAACTGGTCAGATGGCATGGAGCTTTGATGATGGCCTCTACTCGGATATATGCTCCAGCATTTACGAGGACAAGCTGTCTACCCAAGGGGATTATTTGATCAACTATGCAGCCGTCGACAATAGAACTCGTGTCGTCATTCAGGGGATCAACAAGGATAAACAGAAACTCTTCGAGTTTAGCTATCCTAGTCCAAGGCCCTGTGACACTTCATGGAATGCGACCCAGATTCCTCTTGAGAATATCCACTTCCAATAAGTGACAAGGTAGCGCCACCCCGTGGCGCTACCTCCTTAGTCATCCTCCGGATTGGGGATCAGGATCTCGGTCAGACGGCCCTCATCATCCCGGCTCAACACCAGCCTGCGACCCGGTTGCAGATCGGCGGGGCTGCCGTTCACCCAGCGGGTACCAGCATCAAACACCAGCACACCCAGCTGCTGCATCAGCAGGCTCTCTCCTGCGGTGGCGACCAGCCTGTCATCCGCCCGCAACCACTGGCTGCTCTGGGCCGGATCCGGCGCTGTGGCGAGCACCCGGATCTGCTCGGCCACGCCGTACCGGCTCTGGATGGCGAGGTGCATGCCGGGCCTGAGATCATCAAACTGCGCCGCTCCGACCAGGGCGGCGCTGCCGAGCTCGAGCTCGGCCCCCTGAAATTGCAGGCGGAGGCCATCGTTGTGCTCCAGCTCCACCAGCCAGAGTTCGGACTCGTCGGCAAGGGCGTGAAAGGAGAGCAGCAGGAACAATGCGGTTCTAGTCATAGCAAGCAGGCCCATGGTCAACCCAGCGAGGAGGTTTAACTATGGGCCTGGACGGGCAATTTTTCCGGTTCACTGGTGCGGCGGCTCAGTCGTCCTCCCGACAGCGGCTCAGACGCATGCCGTCGAAGCGGCACTCCAGCTCCAGCCAGCGCCCCTCGAAGGGTGCCAGGCTGTCGTCCGAGGTGACATAACCCCAGATCCGCCCCTGCGCCACAGGCCCTTCCAGCTCCATCTCATGCTTTTCCTCCAGCGGCTCCACCTCGCGGACCAGCCGCCTGTCTCCCTCGATCACCCCTTCCAGATCGACCCAGGTGCCGCCGAGATCGTCTTCGTCCAGACCGTCCTTGAAGCGGGTCTGCTCATCGATCACGAAGGGAATGCCGTTGACCATCAACTGGCCCAGTTGCCAGCTGGTGCGGCCGGTCAGCTTGAACTCGGCCGCCTGCACCAGACCAAAGGGCAATAAAATCAATAGCCAGAGGGCGCAGAGAGACTTCTTCATCGGGGATCCTCGGGGTTACACTGGCACACAGGATGTCTCATCCGGTGTGAAATGGCCGTGAAATCTCGGCCCAAACCAGGAGATCAGAGCATGAAAATACTGGTGGTGGAAGACAGTCCCCAGGTGGCTGAGACCGTCATGGATTATCTGGAGCTGGCCGGGCACAGGGTAGACTGCGCCTATCACGGCCAGGCCGCCCTGCAACTGCTGGCGGAGCAGCGTTTCGACGTCATCATCATGGACGTCATGATGCCGCGCCTCGACGGCCTGCGCACCGTCGAGCGGCTGCGCTCGGACGGCATCGCCACCCCAGTGCTCTTTCTCACCGCCCGCGACAGCCTGGATGACAAGCTGGCAGGTTTCAAGGCGGGGGGCGACGACTACCTGGTCAAGCCGTTCGCCATGGAGGAGCTGGAGGTGCGGTTGCAGGCCCTGGCCCTGCGCGGCCCCCGCAGCGACATGGGGGCGCTGGCATTTGGCGAGCTGACGGTGGATCCTGGCGCGGGCCGCGCCACCCGCGCCGGGGTGGAGCTCAAACTTGGCAAGATCCCCTTCCAGATCCTCACCCTGCTGGTCAGACGTGCCCCCCAGCTGGTGACGCGCCAGGAGGTGCTCGACACCGTCTGGGGGGATGAGGAGCCCGACTCGGACGCCCTGCGCAGCCACATCTACGCCCTGCGCAACGCCCTGGACAAGCCCTTCCCCAGCCCCATGCTGGAGACAGTGCACGGCCAGGGCTACCGGCTGGTCAAACCATGAGCACCCCGGCCTCCCCGAGCCAGCCAGCCTTGAACCTGCCGAGCCTGCGCCAGCGCCTGATCCTGGCGCTGGGCGGGGCCGGCTTGCTGCTGCTGCTGATCCTGAGCCTGCTGATGGTGGTGGCCGAGAACAAGATGGAGGAACTCAGCCTGCGCCACTGGCTGGAGGCCGAGGTCACCCGCTACAACGATGACTGGCTGCGGCTCGGCCAGGCGGCACCCGCCCCCAGCCCGCGCCAGTTCTCCAGCTACTGGACGGAGGCGGGACGCCTGCCGACCTGGTTGAAGCCCTACCGGACCCCCGGTTTCTTCGAGCACCAGCTGGGGGAGGAGGACAAACACTTTCTGGTGCGCGCTCACCCCTCGGGCCAGGGCCTGCTCTATCTGGTGTTCAACGACGACGCAGACGACTACCTGGATCCTTACGAAGACAGGCTTCACCTGGTCACCCGGCTGATCGGGCTGGCCCTGTTGCTCGGCTGCATAGCGTTCGGCATCTGGCTGGTGCGCCACATCACCCGCCCCCTGGACAGGCTGCGTCAGCGCGTCGCCCACCTCACCCCGGATCAGGTCGACTTCGTGCCGGACGCCCCCTGGCAGGAGCTGCGGGAGATCGAGCTGGCGCTGCTGGCGGGCAAGCACGAGGTGGCCGCCGTGTTCGCCCGGGAGCAGGAGTTCAGCCGCTTCGCCAGCCATGAGCTGCGCACCCCCAACATGGTGATCCAGGGCTCGGCCGCCCTGCTCGGCAAGGTGAGCGACCTGCCCGCCCCCGCCGCCCGGGCAACCAGCCGCATTCGGGCCGCCAGCGACGAGATGGCCCTGCTCACCGAGACCTTCCTGCTGCTGGGCCGCAAGGAGGCTGTCGAGCGCCCCCCGCAATTGGTGGCACCGCTGATCCAGCGGGAGCTGGCGCGCCTCGCCCCCCTGCTGCAACGCGAGAACCTGGACATCCGCCTCAATCTGGACGAGCAGAGCGAGGTAAGGGCCCCTCTCTCCCTGCTCGCCATCGCCCTGGGCAACCTGCTGAAGAATGCCCTGAGCTACGCCGAGGGTCATATCGAGATCGCGCTTCAGGGGCAGGTGCTCACCATCAGCAATCCCACCGCGGCGGCGCCGGATCAGATCCTGGGCTACGGCTGCGGCCTCACCATCATCCAGCGCATCTGCGAGAAGCTGGGCTGGCAGATAGAGACCCGGCAGGAGGATGGCGTTTTCAGCGCCAGGCTGGCGATGAACGCCCTCGACCTCACGCAGGCATAGTTTCCCCCTCATCCCCGACCCTTCTCCCGCACGGGGAGAAGGGAGACAACGCACTCCCCGGCAAGCCCACAAGCCAGATAACAACAAGGCGCCCGAGGGCGCCTTGTTTGCAGAGGACGGGAGGGCGGCTTATTCCGCCGGCTTGTGCTTGCGACTCGCCTTGAGCTCCAGAAAATCGATGATCTTGCCCGCCACATCCTTGCCGGAGGCGGCTTCGACCCCTTGCAGACCCGGGGAGGAGTTCACCTCCAATACCAGGGGGCCACGGGCACTGCGCAAGATATCCACCCCGGCCACGTCCAGCCCCATGATCTTGGCGGCCTGCACCGCAGTCGCTCGCTCTTCCGGGGTGATCTTGATGGCCGACGCCTCGCCGCCACGGTGCAGGTTGGAGCGAAACTCCCCCGGCTGGGCCTGACGACGCATGGCCGCCACCACCTTGCCACCCACCACCACGCAGCGAATGTCGGCGCCGTTGGCCTCGCGGATGTACTCCTGCACCAAGATGTTGTTGTTGGTCTGGATGAAGGCCTCGATCACGCTCTCCGCCGCCTTCTGGGTTTCGCACAGCACCACGCCTATCCCCTGGGTTCCCTCCAGCAGTTTCACCACCAGCGGCGCCCCGCCAACCATGGTGATGAGGTCGGGCACGTCGTGGGTGCTGTGGGCATAGCCGGTGATGGGCAGGCCTATGCCGTGGCGGGAGAGCAACTGCATGGCGCGCAGCTTGTCCCGGGAGCGGCTGATGGCAACCGAAGTGTTGAGGGCCATGGTATTCATCATCTCGAACTGGCGCAGCACGGCGGTGCCATAGAAGGTGATGCTGGCACCGATGCGCGGGATCACGGCGTCAAAGCTCTCCAGTTCCCGTCCTTCGTAGTGGATGGAGGGGCTGTGGGAGGCGATGTTCATGTAGCAGCGCAGGGTGTCGAGCACCTCGACCTGATGCCCGCGCGCCTGCGCCACCTCGACCAGACGGCGGGTGGAGTAGTTGTTGGGCTCGCGGGATAAAATGGCAATATTCATGGAAATGACAGACCTGATAATCGGACTGGAGAGTATAAGGTGCCATGAACGACTGGCAACGCCAATCCTTTCCCCTCACCATTCGGCGTTCTGCAAGAACCGCTGAATACCAGATTCAATGAGGACCACGCAACCCCTGCTGCAGGCTCAGCAGCAGCGCCACCTCCTGCAACCGGCGCGCCGTGGTCCTGGCCCAGCCGCCCACCGGCACGGGCGCCAGCAGGGTTTGGGCTATGCAGTCGCGATAGAGGGACCCCTCATGTTGCCAGCCCCGCATACCATCGACGCCGTGAAAATGCAGCCACTCCAGATTGCCGCTGCGAAGCAGCTCTATGCGCCGCCCATCCTTGAGATGCAGGCATAACCCCTTCTTCTCGACCCCGGATCCTGCGTACTTGTCGAGCCAGAGCCTCAGGGGCACCCCGGCCGCCTCGCCGCGCAGACAGGCGCGCCCCTCGGCGGTCTCGAGATCACCACTGGGGATGGGCTGGCCCAGCCTGTCGGCTACCCCTTCAGCCACCAGCGTCAAGCTGTCATCCCCGCCGAGGGCCGCCAGCAGCTCGCGGATCATTGCCAGCAGATGGGTGCCGATGTCGAGGATCACCCCGTCGGGATGACGCAGGACCCGCCGATCCGGCTCGCCGGTGGCGAAGTTGAGGGCATAGGGGTGCCCCTGCTCGTCAAGGCCGCAGGGCTCCAGCAGGAAGCCCTCCAGCGAGGCCACGTCGGCCAGGGTGATCGGCGAAATGAGGCCGGTCTGCCCGTCTTGCGGCCGCCAGTCATCCCCCAGCCCGCCGCTGAGCAGCCGCTGGACGGCGTTGCGGGCCATCCAGTGATCCAGCGCCAGCACCCGGGGGGCGACTTCGGGATCCACCAGCAGGGCCTGCAGGCGAGTCTGCTGGGCCAGGGTCGCCACCACAGGCTTCTCCACCAGAATCAAGGGGATGGTGCTTGCCAGCGCCTGCTCCAGCACGGGCAGGTGCAGCAGGGAGGGGGTGGCGATGACCAACCGATCCAGGGGCTGCGCCAGCAGGGCCTCCAGGGTCGGCAGCGAGTCCACTCCCGGCAGGCTGCGGGCGGGGTCGAATCCCCAGATCGCCATCTCTGGCGCCAGGGCCCGCAATGCCGGCAGATAGGCGGTCTCCACCACGGCCCCCAGGCCAACGAATCCAATCTTCATAGCACCTCAGCTTGCTTGGGCCAGTTCAGGCCGGGCAACGGGATCAATTCAGGTTTGGCCCCAACCAACGCTCGGCCTCTGCCAGCGTCATCCCCTTGCGGGCGGCGTAATCCTCCACCTGATCTTGCTGGATCTGCGCCACCGCGAAGTATTTGCTCTCGGGGTGGGAGAAGTACCAGCCGGACACCGCCGCCCCCGGCCACATGGCGTAGGACTCGGTGAGCTTCATGCCGATGGCCTGCTCCACGCCCAGCAGCTCCCAGATGCTGCCCTTCTCGGTGTGCTCAGGGCAGGCGGGGTAACCGGGCGCCGGGCGGATGCCCTGATAGTTCTCGCGAATAAGCTCCTCGTTGGAGAGCGCTTCGTCGGGGACATAGCCCCAGTGCACTTTGCGCACCTGCTCGTGGAGGTACTCGGCGAAGGCCTCGGCGAGACGGTCGCACACCGCCTGGATGAGGATGGCGTTGTAGTCGTCGTGATCCGCCTTGTAGGCTTGCGCTATGGCCTCCTCGCCGATGCCGCCGGTTACCGCGAAGGCACCGATCCAGTCCGCCTTGCCACTCTCCTTGGGTGCCACATAATCCGCCAGACAGTAGTTCGGGAAGCCCTGCTTCTCGCTCTGCTGGCGCAGGTGGTGCAGCACCTTGATGACCTCGGTGCGGGACTCGTCGCTGTAGACCTCTATGCTGTCCCCCACCCCGTTGGCGGGGAACAGGCCTATGATGCCGGCGCAGCGCACGCTCTTGTCCTGCTCCAGCTGGTCTAGCATGGCGTTGGCATCGGCAAACAGCTTGGTCGCCTCCTCACCTATGATCTCGTCTTCCAGGATGCGCGGATACTTGCCCGCCAGCTCCCAGCTCAGGAAGAACGGCGTCCAGTCGATGTAGGGGCGCAGCACAGAGACGGGCACGTCCTCGAAGGTCTGCACGCCCAGCTCGCGGGGCTTAGGCGGCTCATAGCCGACCCAGTCCAGCTGCTGGCGGTTGGCGCGGGCGTGGGCCAGGGAAACCGGCTTGGATCTCGGTTGCTTGCGGGCATGCTGATCCCGCGCTATTTCGTACTCCTTGTCGATGCGGGCGACGAAGGCGGGCTTGAGCTCGGGGTTCAGCAGGCTCTGGGCCACCCCCACCGCGCGGGAGGCGTTCGACACATAGACCACGGGTTCGGAGTAGTTCTGCTCTATCTTCACCGCTGTGTGGGCCTTGGAGGTGGTGGCGCCGCCGATCAGCAGCGGCAGCTTGAAGCCCTGGCGCTCCATCTCTTTCGCCACGTGCACCATCTCGTCAAGCGACGGAGTGATGAGGCCGGACAGGCCTATGATGTCGGCCCCCACTTCCCGCGCCGTCTTGAGGATGGTCTCGCAGGAGACCATGACCCCGAGATCGACGATCTCGTAGTTGTTGCACTGCAGCACCACGCCGACGATGTTCTTGCCGATGTCGTGCACGTCCCCCTTGACGGTGGCCATCACTATCTTGCCGTTGCTGGAGCCGCCGGACTTCTCCGCCTCTATGTAGGGTTGCAGGTAGGCGACCGCCCGCTTCATCACCCGCGCCGACTTCACCACCTGGGGCAGGAACATCTTGCCGGCGCCGAACAGGTCACCCACCACGTTCATGCCGTCCATCAGCGGCCCTTCGATCACGTGCAGCGGCTTCTCGGCCCCGGCCCGCGCCTCTTCGGTGTCCTCTTCGATGAAGTCGGTGATCCCCTTGACCAGGGCATGCTCCAGCCGCTTGCCCACGGGCCAGCTGCGCCACTCCTGATCCCGGGGATCCTCGGCCTGGGCACCGGCACCGCGATACTTCTCGGCAATGGCCAGCAGATCCTCGGTGGCGCTGTCACTCAAGTTAAGCACCACGGCCTCGACCTTCGCCTTCAGCTCCGCCGGAATGTCTTCATAGATGGCGAGCTGACCGGCGTTGACTATGCCCATGTCCATGCCGCTGCGGATGGCGTGGTAGAGGAAGACGGCGTGGATGGCTTCGCGCACCGGCTCGTTGCCCCGGAAGGAGAAGGAGACGTTGGAGACGCCGCCGGAGATCATGGCGTGGGGCAGGTGCTCCTTGATGTCCTTCACCGCCTCGATGAAGTCCACCGCGTAGTTGTTGTGCTCGTCGATGCCGGTTGCCACCGCGAAGATATTGGGGTCGAAGATGATGTCTTCCGGCGGGAAGCCCACCTGATCTACCAGGATCCGGTAGGCGCGCTGGCAGATCTCGAACTTGCGGGCACGGGTATCGGCCTGGCCCACCTCGTCGAACGCCATCACGATGACGGCGGCGCCGTAGCGGCGCAGCAATTTGGCCTGTTCGATGAACTTGGCCTCCCCCTCCTTCATGGAGATGGAGTTGACCACAGGCTTGCCCTGCACGCACTTGAGGCCCGCCTCCAGCACCTCCCACTTGGAGGAGTCGATCATCACCGGCACCCGGGCGATGTCCGGCTCGCCGGCAATCAGGTTCAAGAAGCGCACCATGGCCGCCTCGGCGTCCAGCATCCCCTCGTCCATGTTGATGTCGATGATCTGGGCGCCGCTCTCCACCTGCTGCTTGGCCACATCCAGGGCCTCGTCATAGAGCCCCTCCTTGATCAGCCGCTTGAACTTGGCCGAGCCGGTGACGTTGGTGCGCTCCCCCACGTTCACGAACATGGACTCCGCGGTGATGATCAGCGGCTCCAGGCCGGAGAGCCGGCAGGCTACCGGCAGCTCGGGCAGGGCGCGCGGCCGAATGCCCGCCACGGCGTCCGCCATGGCGCGAATATGGGTCGGGGTGGTGCCGCAGCAGCCCCCCACCAGGTTGAGGAAGCCGCTTTGGGCCCACTCGCGGATATGCTCTGCCATCTCACCCGCATCGAGATCGTACTCGCCGAACGCATTGGGCAGGCCGGCGTTGGGGTGGGCGCTCACAAAGGTCTCGCTGATGCGCGACAGCTCCTCCACGTACTGGCGCAGCTCGTCCGGGCCCAGCGCACAGTTGAGGCCGAAGGAGATGGGTTTGACGTGACGCAGGGAGTGATAGAAGGCTTCCGTGGTCTGGCCGGAGAGGGTGCGGCCCGAGGCATCCGTGATGGTGCCGGAGATCATCACCGGCAGGCTGTAGCCCAGCTCCTCGAACACCAGATCCACCGCGAAGGCGGCCGCCTTGGCGTTGAGGGTATCGAAGATGGTCTCAATCAGAATGATGTCGGCGCCCCCCTCGATGAGGGCATGGGTCGATTCGGTGTAGGCAGCCACCAGCTGGTCATAGGTGACGTTGCGCTTGCCGGGATCGTTCACGTCCGGCGAGATGGAGCAGGTGCGGTTGGTGGGGCCCAGGACGCCTGCCACGAAACGCGGCCTGGCGGGATCCTTGGCCGTCCATTCGTCCGCCACGGCGCGGGCCAGACGGGCCGCCTCGCGGTTGATCTCGGCGGAGAAGGCTTCCATCTCGTAATCGGCCATGGCGATGCGAGTGGCGTTGAAGGTGTTGGTCTCGAGGATGTCGGCCCCGGCGGCGCAATATTGATCGTGGATCTCGCGGATCACCGACGGCCGGGTCAGCACCAGCAGATCGTTGTTGCCCTTGATGTCGGTATGCCAGTCGGCGAAGCGCTCGCCGCGGTAATCCGATTCACCGAGCCTGTAACCCTGGATCATGGTGCCCATGGCACCGTCGATGATCAGGATCCGCTCCCTGAGACAGGCTTCCAGTTTCTTTGTTACGTCCGACTTCTTGCTCGACTCTATGCTCGACACCGCTTCTACCCCTTACATCCATGCAACTGCGTGAGCTCCATCCTAGCAGCAAAAAAATCAAATGGAAATCTAGCCGTCTATCTGTCCGAAATCTCGAGCATATACTCATAAATAGGTAATGAGTAAGATGTGGCCCGAGAGTACCCTATGCCCGTCCTCAACGGGGATACGTGCTTGCTGTTTACTAAAGAGAAAAATAACTATGAGCGTCTACTACACACTCTGTTTCTTGGCAGCCTTGGCGATCTTCATCGCCTTTGCCAACCAGTATGTCGTGAAGATCCAGACCACCATCGCCATCACAGCCGGATCCATGCTGATCTCCGCCCTGATGGTGCTGTTTGGTAAGTTGGGTTGGTTCAATCTGGAACCTCTGGCCGTCGAGACCATGGAAAGCATCGACTTCCAGAATTTCCTGCTGAAGGGGATCCTCGGATTCCTGCTGTTTGCCGGCGGTCTCGGCATCAATCTGAAGGCATTGCGCAGCCAGAAGTGGGAGATCACCATTCTCTCCATAGCGGCGACCCTGCTCTCCACCTTCATCATCGGCTACGGCTTCTGGTTCATCGCCAAGCTGCTGGGCTGGGAACTGCCGCTGGTCTATTGCATGCTGTTCGGTGCCCTGATCTCCCCCACCGACCCCATTGCCGTGCTCGCCATCGTCAAGAAGATGAAGGCTCCGCCCCAGATCGCCATCCAGATCGAAGGGGAGTCCCTGTTCAACGACGGGGTCGGCCTGGTGATCTTCGCCACCGTCTTCGCCGTGGCCTTTGGCGGTGTCGAGCCCACCTTCACCAGCGTGGCCGGCCTGTTCCTGCATGAAGCCCTCGGCGGCATCTTGTTCGGCGCCGTGCTGGGCCTCATCGCCCACGTGATGATCAGCGCCACAGACGACGGCTCCCTGGAGCTGCTGCTGACCCTCTGCATCCCGACCGCAGGCTTCGCCTTTGCCAACATGATAGGCGTCTCCGGCGCCCTGGCCATGGTGGTCACCGGCATCATGATAGGCAACTGGACCCGCCAGTCCGGCTTCTCCGAGCAGAGCCGCCATCACCTGGATCACTTCTGGGAGTTGATGGATCAGTTCCTCAACGCCCTGCTGTTCCTGCTGATCGGCCTGGCCCTGGTGCTGCTGGATCTGGCCTGGCAAGACTGGATCCTGCTGGTCATAGCAGTGCCGCTCTGCCTGGCCGCCCGCTTCATCAGCGTCTCCCTGCCCTATGTGGCCTTCCGCAAGTTCCGCAGCTACAACCGCTTCTCGGTGCGCATCCTCACCTGGGGCGGCCTGCGGGGCGGTCTGGCCATGGCCATGGCACTGGCGCTGCCCTCGGGCGTCATGGTGCTGCCGGAGCACGGCGTCGATCTGCGGGAGGTGATCCTGGTGATGACCTACTCTGTGGTGATGTTCTCCATAGTGGTACAGGGCATGACCATCACCCCCATGATCACCGCCGCCAAGAAGGCCAGCGGCGACTACTGAGTCAGTCGCAGGCCGTGACTGGCACAGCAGAAGGGCTCCCTCGGGAGCCCTTTTCGTTGGCGGCGTGGCAGTGAAAAATGCGCCACCGTCACGACATCTCACAATTAGTGTTTGCTTTTTATGCATTTCGAGGAGAGAATGCGCGCCGGCTAGTTAATCAGCCCTGTTTATGTTCGCAATGCTTCAACGTTAGATGAATCCTGCCAGTACCCACATAACCTTCCTCTGATTTACTCGCCTTGAGAACCGTCAGGCTGTCTGCCTGCGTTGCCCGGCTCTCACGGTGCAGACCCGATCTGCCCACCCAATTTGAACTATGCATCCGCATATTCCTTGATAGTGCAGACGCCCGTGATTCGGGCTGGGTATTCCTGCGCGGATTCTGACCGCGTCTATTGACCTAACATTTGCCAAACAAGGAGCAACTATTTAATTTATATAGAGAAATACCATGATGAAAGCAGTACAGACACACAAACCCCTGCGTCGCAGCAAACCCATCAACCTGCCCGTGCAAGAGCATGACTATGATGCGTTTCTGATCCAGTTCAGCACCCGCTCCAGCGGTGGCTTCGCCATCTCCTGTGATGGTATCCCTGGCGAGTTCTCCATCGAAGAGCTCAACTGATCCTGCCCACCGGCAGCCTCAGATGCAGACAGGCCGCAACTCACGGCGGCCCCCTTGTCTCCCTCTCCGCCAGCCTTGTCATCCCCTCTTCTGATTGACTGCCCTGCCATCCCTCAGACAGTGCAGGCCTGGGTATCGGCCGCTTCCAGCAACAGACACTCGTCGGCATCCTCGCTCAGCCTGACCAGACGGCTGCGCACCAGACCCAGCTTGCCCAGCAGCGCCACAGATCGCTCGTTGCCCGGGGTGACGATGGCGATGACCCGCTCGATGCCGAGCCGCTCCCGACCATCCTGCAACGCCGCCCGTGCCGCTTCTATGCCGTAACCCTGACCGCGATAAGCAGGCAGGAAGGCGTAGCCTATGTCTTCGCACGGCAGGGTATCGCGCTTGATGAGCCCGCAGATGCCGATCCTGGCCTCGTCTTCCCGTCGCATCACCAGATAGAGACCATGCCCATGACGGGCATAGCTGACCGCCGGCCCCTGTTGTATGTACTCTTCGGCGTCACTCAGGGTGCGCACCCCGCGATCGCCTATGTAGCGGTGGAAGTCGCCGTCGTTGAGCAACTCGAGGATAAAGGGGGCATCAGCGGTGGTTAATTCGCGCAGGGCGAGGCGCTCGGAGAGGATCATGGCAAAGGCTCGTGTGATGGGAACAACAGCCATCAAGACTGCCCCCATGACGGGCGCTTGGCAAGATCCCCGGCCAAAAGGAGGCCGTCATGGACAGCAAACCGGCCGACCGCAGCCGACATTTAGTCCCTGCCACATGAGTCACGCGGCGGTTCCGGCTATACTGCCCGCCCTATCCCACAGAACAACAAGCAGGACATTCCCCATGACGGACACCACCGAATTCTTTGACGAACAGACGCTGCTGGAAATGGTTGAAAACCAGCTCGCCGACGGCCACCCCCTGCAGGTGAAAGCCACCCTGATGCGGCTGGTGATGAAGGGCACCCCGCGGGACGAGGCGCTGCAATACATCGCCTGCGCCCTGGGTGCCGAGCTGATGGCCATGGAGGCGGATCAGGGCCCCTTCAACCTGACCCGCTACGCCGAGTTTCTCGACAGCCTGCCCGAGATGCCCTGGGCCGAATAACGCCCCTCATCAGGCAAGGCGGACGACCAGCCATTATCATTACTGCCACCACCAATGACGGGAGTAGGCAGATATGCGCTGGCAAAATCGCCGTGAGAGCAGCAATGTGGAGGACAGGCGCCAGGAAGGCGGTGGCAGCGGGGGCGGCGGCCTGCCCATAGGTGGCAAGGGGCGCCTCATCCTGATCGTGGTGGTCATGGTGGCGGGTTACTACGGCGTGGATCTCAGCCCCTTGCTCGACGAACCGTCCCGGCAGAGCCAGGCGCCGCGCCAGAACCTGTCAGAGCCGGCCAGCGATCCCCTGGCCAGATTCACCTCAGTGATGCTCGCCTCCACCGAAGATACCTGGGGCGCGATCTTCTCCCAAAGCGGCAGCCAGTATCAGCCTCCCAGGCTGGTGCTCTATCGCGGCGCCACCCAGACCGGCTGCGGCCAGGGCCAGTCTGTCATGGGCCCCTTCTACTGCCCGGCGGACAGCACAGTCTACATAGATCTCTCCTTCTATCAGGACATGCGCGACAAGCTGGGGGCCGATGGCGACTTCGCCCAGGGCTATGTGGTCGCCCACGAGGTGGGCCACCACGTGCAGCACCTGCTCGGCATCTCGACCAAGGTGCGCCAGCAACAGCAAGGGCTGAGCCAGGCCGCGCAGAACAAGCTGTCGGTCAAACTCGAATTGCAGGCCGACTGCTTCGCCGGGGTCTGGGGCTACCATATGGAGCGGGAGCAGGTGCTGGAGCACGGCGATCTGGAGGAGGCGCTCAACGCCGCCCAGGCCATAGGTGACGACCGCCTGCAGCAGCGGGGTCAGGGCCGGGTGGTGCCCGACAGCTTCACCCACGGCAGCTCGGCCCAGCGCCTCGCCTGGTTCAAGCGGGGCTTTGACAGCGGCAAGCCCGCCAGCTGCGACACCTTCGCCGCCCGCTGAGCCGGGCCAGACGACAAGGCCAGCTCCCCAGGGATCCGGCCTTGTTGCATTCAGCAGACGGGAGATGGGTCTGTCGCTCTCCCGGGCAACTAGCCCTCAGGGGTCTCATCCGGCAGCAGATCGGTAAAGACGAAGCCGTCCCGCACCACTGTCTCCCCCACCCGGATGGCCAGGGGCCGCTGGAACATGGGGCCATCAAAGGCCAGGGTGTGGAACTCGCCGTTCTCGCCGCAGGGATCCACCCCGGCGGGCAGGGCCGCCAGCAGGGCCGAATCGAACTCGTGCCCACCCAGGCTGGCATCCAGCTTGCCGGGATCCAGGGTGCAGATCCTGGCCTTGAGGCCGGCGACCATCATCTGCTGCGCCAGCTCCCTCGTGTCGCTGCCCCAGAGCGGGAACAGCGGCGCTATGCCCGTGCCCGCCAGTTGTTTCTCCCTATAGGCGCGCACATCCTCGAGGAAGAGATCGCCGAATGCCATGTGGCGGATCCCCATGGCCAGCACATCCTCGATGAAGCCGGTCATGACCCGGCCATAGTCCTCGTTGCTGCAGGGCCAGGGCAGATCGATACAGTGCAGTGGCAGCCCCACGCACGCGGCCTGCTCCGTCAGCAACTGCTTGCGCACCCCGTGCATGGCCACCCGCTCGAACGCCTGATTCAGGGTGGTGAAGAGCCCCACCACCTCGATCGCCGGATCCTGGCGCAAGCGATGCAGGGCCCAGGCGCTGTCTTTTCCGCTGCTCCAGGAGAGCAGTACCTTTTTCTTCGTCATGACCTCTCCAATCCCTTGCCGCAAGGTGCTGCAAGACAGTGTTGCGAATTGTGCGATTTACTTCCTGGGATACAAAAGCATACCCTCGTGGGTGAGCGTATCCCCGCAGAGCATGGGGGAGAATAACTAAAAAAACGATGGGAAACATAAGGATATGACCACAGTTACCGGCACACACGATCACAATCGCCCCCTCAACCGACAGGATTACAAGACCTTAAGCCTGGCGGCGCTGGGCGGCGCCCTCGAATTCTACGACTTCATCATCTTCGTCTTCTTCGCCGTGGTGATAGGCGAGCTCTTCTTCCCGGCCGACATCCCCGAGTGGCTGCGCCAGTTCCAGACCTTCGGCATCTTCGCCGCCGGTTACCTGGCCCGCCCCCTGGGGGGCATCATCATGGCCCACTTCGGCGATCTCATCGGCCGCAAGCGCATGTTCACCCTCAGCATCATCTTGATGGCGCTGCCGACCCTGCTGATCGGCCTGCTGCCCACCTATGCCACCCTCGGCATCGCCGCCCCGCTGCTGTTGCTGCTGCTGCGGATCCTGCAAGGGGCCGCCATCGGGGGTGAGGTCCCGGGGGCCTGGGTCTTCGTGGCCGAGCACGTGCCCGCCCGCCGGGTCGGCGTCGCCTGTGGCACCCTCACCGCAGGGCTGACCGCCGGCATACTGCTCGGCTCTCTGGTGGCCACCGCCATCAACCGCGGCATGAGCCCGGTGGAGGTGAGCGAGTGGGGCTGGCGTCTGGCCTTCGTGCTTGGTGGAGTGTTCGGCATAGTCGCCATGTACCTGCGCCGCTGGCTGCACGAGACCCCTGTCTTCGCCGAGATGCAGGCCAACAAGGCCCTGGCCGAGGAGCTGCCCCTCAAGACGGTGCTCCGCGAGCACAAGGGCAGCGTCATCGTCTCCATGCTGCTGACCTGGCTGCTCTCCGCCGGCATAGTGGTGGTGATCCTGATGACCCCGACCTATCTGCAGAAGGTCCATGGCATCAGCCCGGCCGATGCCCTGACCGCCAACTCCCTGGCCATAGTCGCCCTCACCCTTGGCTGCATCTTCTACGGCCGCCTGATAGACAGCCTCGGCAGCGGCCCCACCTTCGTCCTGGGCTCATTGCTGCTGGCCGGTGCCACCTATGCCTTCTACCACGGCCTGGCGGCGGGCATGGATCAGCTGGTGCCGCTCTACATGCTGGCAGGCTTTGCGGTGGGGATAGTCGGCGCCGTGCCCTATGTCATGGTCAACGCCTTCCCGCCCGTGGTGCGCTTCTCCGGGCTGTCGTTCTCCTACAACGTGGCCTACGCCATCTTCGGCGGACTCACTCCCATGCTGGTGACGCTGTGGATGAAGAACGACGTGCTGGCGCCCTCCCACTATGTGGTCAGTCTTGCCGGTCTCGGCTTCGTGCTGGGTCTCTGGCTCTGGCTGCGCCAGCGCACTCAGCGTCAGGTCACGCCACAAACCGCCTGACATATGCGGGCCCCGGACTGTCGGGGCCCCTTCGTTCCGGCTATATTCAGCCTGGCTGCCGTAGAGTAGCCCCCCCTTAAGGCCAGACCCGCGTCTGGCCCTGTTGTTTTCCAACCACCCCGAGGTGCAAGATGTTTTTCCAGGTCGTATTCATCGCCTTGCTCGCGCTGCTGCCCATGGTCAATCCCCCCACCACGGCTACCCTGCTGCTGGGACTGAGCAAGGGCATGTCCCGTGAGCACGTACGCCGCCAGATCAACCTGGCCGCCATCTATCTGTTCGCCACCCTCTGCGTCAGCTTCTTCATCGGCTCCTCCATCCTGGATCTGTTCGGGATCTCCATTCCCGGCCTGCGGCTGGCCGGTGGCCTCATCATCGCCTTCATCGGTTTTCGCATGCTGTTCCCCGCCCCCAGCCAGTCCGCCGGGGTCGACATCAACCAGAGCATCGCCTTCGTGCCGCTCACCATGCCCAGCATGTGCGGGCCGGGCACCATGGCCCTGGTGATCAGCGGCGCCGCCCAGATTGCCGAGCTGCCCGACGAGTACAACCGTTTCGTCATCTATGCCGCCATGGTGACCGCCTTCGCCCTGATGAGCCTGCTCAGCTGGGGCGTGCTCAAGCTGGCGGATCCGGTCTGCAAGATCCTCGGCGCCACCGGCATAGACGCCATGACCCGCATCATGGGCTTCCTGCTGGTGTGCATGGGCATGCAGTTCTGCATCAACGGCATCAAGGAGGTGGCGCAGGATCCCGTGTTCCACGGTGCGCCCGCCGTGCAGACGGCCCCGGCGCAGTCAAACGCATCCGCCGCCCTCGATCATCTGCCCGCCGCGCGCCAGCCCTGACTGAAAACGCTGTCATCTCGGATCGAGGATCGTCGCCGAACTTGCGCCTGATCATGTTGCCTGCCCACGGACGGAGTAGTGTGTTTTTTGTACAGGCAAGGTTCAGAGGGTCGCTGCTAACGTGACCCGCGCAGACCCAATCACTTGAGGAGACATGCAAATGGAAAAGATGCTGACCGAGATTGGAAGCTCCAGCCTGTTCCACGAATATCTGAACGTGGTCGGGGCCGTCAGCCCCGCCCTGACCCGGATCAAGAGCAGGTGGGAATACAAGCGAAGCGATCGGCTGGTCGCCCAGATCAGGATAGATCCCCAGGGCAACGCGCGATTCTATATCGACGCCCGTGCCATATCGGCCAACTGAGCCCCATCAACCCCCTTCACCCACCCCGGTCCAGTGACCGGGGTTTTTATTTGTGCGCCCCAGAGAAAACCAAACCCCGGCTGCGGCCGGGGTTTGGTGGTGTCGGGTCATGCCGCTGCGCGGCCAAGCCAACCTAGGAAGTGCCGCCCACGGTGAGCTGATCCAGCTTGAGAGTGGGCTGACCGACGCCGACCGGCACGCTCTGCCCCTCCTTGCCACAGACCCCGACCCCGCGATCCAGCGCAAGATCGCTGCCCACCATGGAGACCTGGCTCATGGCCTCTGGGCCGTTGCCGATCAGGGTGGCGCCCTTGATGGGAGCGGTGATCTTGCCATCCTCGATGAGGTAGGCCTCAGAGGCGGAGAAGACGAACTTGCCGGAGGTGATGTCCACCTGACCGCCACCGAAGTTGGGGGCATAGATGCCCTTCTTCACCGAGGCGATGATCTCCGCCGGATCGTGCTGACCCGCCAGCATGTAGGTGTTGGTCATGCGCGGCATCGGCAGGGCGGCGTAGGACTCGCGGCGGCCATTGCCGGTGAGAGGCACCCCCATCAGGCGGGCGTTCTGCTTGTCCTGCAGGTAGCCCTTGAGGATGCCGTTCTCGATCAGCACGTTATAGCCCCCCGGGGTGCCCTCGTCGTCGATGGAGACGGAGCCGCGCCGGCCCACCAGGGTGCCATCATCGACTATGGTGCAGTGCCTGGAGGCGACCTGCTCGCCGATACGACCGGCGAAGGCGGACGAGCCCTTGCGGTTGAAGTCCCCCTCCAGGCCGTGGCCCACCGCCTCGTGCAGCAGCACACCGGGCCAGCCTGCCCCCAGCACCACCGGCATGGTGCCGGCCGGCGCATCTATGGCCTCGAGGTTCACCAGCGCCTGGCGCACCGCTTCGCGCACATAGCCGAAGGCGCGGCTCTCCAGCCCGTCCAGCTCCAGGAAATAGTCGTAACCGAAGCGGCCACCGCCGCCGGCGCTGCCGCGCTCCCGGCGATCCCCCTTCTCGGCGATGACGGTCACCGAGAGGCGCACCAGAGGGCGCACGTCGGCGGCCAGGGTGCCATCGGTGGCGGCCACCAGTATCTCTTCATAGACGCCGCTGATGGAGGCCATCACCTGATTGATGGCGGGATCCAGGCTTCTGGCGAACTTGTCCATCTGCTCCAGCAGGGCAATCTTCTGCTGCTTGTCGAGGGTCTGCAGCGGGTCCATGGCGGGATAGAGCAGGTTCGCCTCGGTGCGAGCCCAGGCCTTCACCTTGCCCTGGGCGCCGGTGGCGGCTATGCCGCGGGCGGCGGTCACCGACTGTTGCAGGGCCAGCAGGCTCAGCTCGTCCGAGTAGGCGAAGCCGGTCTTCTCGCCGCTGACGGCGCGCACCCCGACCCCTTGGTCGATGTTGTAGCTGCCGTCCTTGACGATGCCGTCTTCCAGCATCCAGGACTCGTGCCAGCTGCGCTGGAAATAGAGGTCGCCGAACTCCACCTGATGGCTCATCAGGCTGCCGAGCAACTGCTGCAGGCGTCCTTCGTCGAGATCGTTCGGGGCCAACAAGGAGGCACTAACCTGGCTCAATAGACTCAATCTTTCTCTCCACTCTCGATGCGAGACGTCGTAACGGTGAATTCATCCGGTGTGGCCCGGTGACAAGTTCGTATTCGTCGGGTGCAATGAACAAAGTGAATTGCATCGCCAACCCAAAGACAGACACAGGTGCAATGCGCTTCGCTTGTTGCACCCTAGGTCAATCAATACCCCGGAAGTTCGTATTCGTCGGGTGCAATGAACAAAGTGAATTGCATCGCCAACCCCAAGATCGACACCGGTGCAATGCGCTTCGCTTGTTGCACCCTAGGTCAATCAACACCACACCATCAGAGCAACCGGGCATGTTGCAGCACGGGCATGGTACGTTTCAATTCGTCGACAAGGCCGGGCTCCATCTTCACCAGCACAGTGGCAGGGCCCGAATCCTGGCAGGCCAGCACCCGGCCCCAGGGATCGATCACCATGCTGTGGCCCCAGGTCTGACGCCCCGTCTCGTGGCTGCCCCCCTGATTGGCGGCCACCACATAGCACTGGTTCTCGATGGCGCGGGCCCGCAGCAGCGGCTCCCAGTGCGCCTCCCCGGTCACGGCGGTGAAGGCGGCAGGCACCAGCAGCACCCGGGCACCGGCACGAGCCAGCTGGCGATAGAGCTCGGGGAAGCGCAGATCATAACAGATAGAGAGGCCGAGGGGACCAAAGGGAGAGTCCACCACCACGCACTCCTGGCCGGGGCTGAAGGTCTCTGACTCCCGGTAGCGGCCGTGGTTGTCCGCCACGTCCACGTCGAACAGGTGGATCTTGTGGTAGTGGCCCTTGAGCTCCCCGTCGGGATTGAACACCAGGGAGCTGGTGTGGATATGGTCGGAACCGGCGATGGTGGTGGGCATGGCCCCGGCCACCAGCCAGATGCCGTGGGTTTTGGCCCAATCGGCCAGTTGCTGCTGGATTGGGCCATCTCCCAGGGGTTCGGCCCCATCCAGATAACCCTGGCGCTCGCCGAACAGGGCGAAGTTTTCCGGCAGCAGCACCAGCAAGGGGCGCTCCTTGGGCAGCGCCGCCAGCTCGGCGGCAATCTGTGCCTTGTTATCCTGCCAGTGACGACCCGAGATCAACTGTATGGCGGCTAGCCACATGACGCGCTCCTTGTGATGGGGCAAGCCGCCGGACTCTGCATCCTCGGCTCGCGGGGGACTCCCAGCACTATGAGGGGTTCGGGCCCGGGACGAAAGGAATTTGGCACCGGACGCCGCTCCTCAGCGCTGGGCTGGCCCGCCGTGCTTGGGGGTCAGCAGGAAGGGGCTGACCTCCTCGGCGGGCAGGTTGGGGGCCACCGCATCCACCGCCTGCTTCTGCTGCTGATTGAGCTTGATGCGGGCGCGATCCCGGCCTGCCTCGATCAGCTTGGGATCATCGAGCGGGCCCGAGACCCGGAAGTCGATGCGGGTCACCACATCCACCACAGGCTCCAGCAGCTTGGAGAGCGCCAGCACATAGAGCCCGGTGATCGGGGTCAGCGAGAACGCAGCCACCACCGGCAGGGTACCCCCCAGGTTCGGGGAGAAGCTCAGATCGTAATCGAGACGCCAGCGCACCAGATCGGCGATGCCCTCGCCACGCAGATTGCCCGCGGCTCCCTTCATGTAGAAGTCGTTGTTCTCCACCACCCCCTGCTTGATCTTGGCGGAGGCCGACATGGACTCGAAGTAGAAGCCCTTGTCGAACACATCGCGAAAATCGAGGCGCAGCTTGCGCATCAGGGAGTCGAGGCTCAGCAGGGAGAGCAGGCGTGCCCCCTTGTCGTTGACCTCCCGCAGTGTGCCCCCCTCCAGCTGGTAATCGGCACTGCCTGCCAGGGTCGGCAAGTCCAGCCGGTAGGGCACGTCACGCCAGCTCAGATCCAGCGCCAGCTTGCCCGGCGCGTCGCCTATGGGCGAGGTGAAGCCGAGTCGCTTGAGTAGCAGCTCGCTGTTCTGGGTGCTGAGGTGGGCGCGGGCCCGGGTCTGCATCTGGCCGGGCTGCGCCAGCCACTCGGCGCTGCCGCTCAGGGTGCTGCCGGCGAGCCGCATCTCCAGCCCCTTGAGATCGAGCCGGTTGGCGCCTGGCACCAGCTCCCCTTTGAGCTCCCCGAGGGGCAGGGCGCCGAAGCGGCAATCCACGCAGCTGAAGGTGAGCCAGGGAATGGCATCCATGATGGCCTTGTCCTGCCTCGCATCGGGCTCGGGGCTGAGATCGGATCCCTTGCCCGACCAGTGAATACGGGCGAACTTGGCATCTATGGGCTGCCTGTCCGTCACGGGAATGCGCACTACCCCCATCACCTCGGGACTGTCGATCATCACCTCGGTGGCCAGGTTCACCGGCCCCACGGTGAAGTGCACCGCCTTGAGGTTGGCGCTGCCGATGTCGGCCCGGGCGAGCAGGCCATCGACCCACCACTCCTGAGGCAGGAAGGCGGGGCCGACCACCGCATTGCCGCTGCTCCCCGCCCCCTTGCCCGGCAACCAGCGCGTGAGCCGTGCCAGCCAGCCGGCCACATCGGCCTGTGGCTGATTGATGGCGAGCAGCATGGGCTTGTCTTGCAGCACCCTGGCCCCGGGCTGACCGACGTTGACCCGCACCCGGCTGAGGTAGGGAGCCCCCTCGCCGTACACCAGCCGGCTCTGCATATCCACATCGGCCCCCAGCACGGCGCGAATGTCGGCGCTGCCGTCGCGGCCCCGTGCCGTCACCTTGAGGGGGAGCCGGCTCCCGGGCGCCTTGGTCAGCGGCATCGGCAGATCCAGCCCCATCCCCTGCAGGTTGGAGTCCAGCGCCAGCTGGAAGCTGAAGGCCTTGTTCTCGGGCAGGGTCAGCCCCAGGGTCCCCGTCCAGTTGCTGCGCCCCTTGAGCATCTCGAGGGCGGGAATGTCCTGGCGCTGGCGGCTGCTGTCCCAGAGTCCCTTGAACTTGAGATCCGCCTGATAGCCTTGGGGCTGCTGCTTGCCCCGATAATCCAGGGTCAGCGGCTGGTTCCACAGGCTGGCCTTGAGATTGCTGAAGTGCGTGTGTTCGTTGTCATATTCGAGTCGTCCCTGCACCTTCTCCAGGGGCAGATCCAGGGTGGCGATCCTGACGCTGTTGTCATGGAAGTTCGCCTCTCCGCTGGCCTTGACCTCGCCCTTGCCACCCAGCGGTATATCCAGCTTGACCGTGCCATCCATGGGGCCGCGGATCTCGATCTCCCGCAGCGCCTGACCCACGGAGCCCGCGAGGGGAGACTCCTGCAGGTAACCGCTGATGGCCTGCCCCTCCCCCTGGACCTTGGCATCCACGTAGAGGTGCGCCCCGGGGGAGAGATCCGGGATCCAGGCGTGCACAGCGTCGGATCTGGCCTTGCCGAGCCGGGTGGCGCTGCTGCGCATGTCCAGACCCGCGTTCTGGAACAGGAGGTCTATCTGCAGCTCGGTCAGCGGCAGCCAACCGGGGAAGAACTCGTAGGTGGCCTGCTCCAGCGGCACGGCGACCTGGAAGACCCCCTTGCCGTTGTCGTAGGGGAAGTCGCGGAACTCGCCATACCAGAGCAGGTCTGCCCCCTTGGCCTTGCCCCCCTTGATGGCGCCGCTCAGGTAGTCCACCAGGCCGTCGCTCATCACGGCCAGCGGATAGTAGCGATCCGCATGGGCCGCATTCTTCACGTCGATGCGGCCGGTCAGGGCGAGGAAGGGGTGCTCGAACAGCTCTAGGCGGAAGCGGCTGGCGAGGGTCAAGTCCTCGTTATCCAGCGCTATATCCTGGCCGTAGAGCACCCAGCCTTGCGTCTCGCGCCACCAGTCGAGGCGCGCAAAGAGGCTGTCGACCGGGATAGGCACCTTGAAGTGACGGGCGGGATCCACCTTGCCCTTGCCCAGGGTCAGGCGGGCGCTGCCCCCGGCCGGGGTCAGCCAGAAGTCGCCGTCCAGTTTCTGCAGCCCGGGCACATCGTGCCAGGCCTTGGTCTCGAAGCCCCTGAGCTGCCCGCTCAGGGAGAGCCCCTGCCAGTCGCCATCGGCCTGCAGCACCAGCTCCTGCACCTTGCCCTTGGGTTGGGTGTGCTTGAGGGTGTTGGTCAGGCTGGGATAGAGGCCCGAGACCAGCTGGCTCAGGTTGGCCATCTGGTTGAGATCGATGGCGGGCACATAGCCCTGGATGCGGGAGCCGACCCGCTCGAGCTGCAACCGGCTCTGCAGCCAGGTCGCCCCATCGAGCTTGAAGGTCACGTCATGGCTGGCGAGCTGCCACTCCTCACCGTCGCGCCGCAGCTGGATCTTGCCCCCCTGCAGATCGAGCCGGTGTGGCTCGCCCTTGACCTCGTCCTTCCAGATCAGATGGTTGTTGCCAAAGGCCAGCAGGGAGTTGCCGAGCCTGCCCCCCTCGAACTCGCTCCACAGCTGGAAGTCGAGCTGGCCGGTCACCTTGGGTTCGCCGGCATGGATCCGCGCCAGCATGGGGCTGATGTCCAGCTCGCTGGCCCCCAGGTAGAGCTGGCCCTTGAGCCTGTCGAGGCGCACTTGCGGGGCATCCACGTCGATGATGAGATCGATGGCGCTCTCGCCCACGCCGTTGATGAGGTAGGCCTTGCCCACCCCCTGATGGCGCTTGCCGCGATTCTGCCAGCGCAGCTGGGCGATGTTGAGGGCGCGCACCTCCCCCAGCGCCGTGGTCACGCTCAGGCGGCTGTCATGAATGTCGAAGGTGGAGAGCTGGGTCAGCAGGAAGCGCAGCAGGGCCCGCTGCTGATCCGGGCTCTTCTCGCCAGCCGGGGCGGCCGGCTGCGCCAGATCCAGCGCTATGTCGCCGTCGCTCAGCAACAGTTGGCCAAACACCGGTTTCCAGTCGTTGAGGGAGCGCCAGAAGTCGAGGTGGGCCCACACCTTGCCAAGGCGCAGGGAGAAGCGCCCCGAATCGGGTGCGATGGCCAGCCCTTGCAGCTCGAGGGCCGGTCCGCGCTGGGTCCAGCTCAGCCCGACGTGCTCGACGCTCACCTCCAGCTGGCTGTCGCCAAGCAGGGTGGCGATCAGAGCCTGCCTGTGCTGGTTGAGCAGGGGGCCGCCAAGGCGTACCACGCTGACCAGGATGGCCAGCAGCACGAAGAAGACCCCGAGGGCTAACCAGCCCCGACTCAGCCAGCGGTAGATCAATTACATCATCACCACATCGAATTGTTCCTGCCCACAGAGCGGCTCCGTCACCACCCTGACCTGCTTGCCGATGAAGACTTCCAGCTCGGCCAGACTGTGGGACTCCTCCCCCCGCAGGTAGTCGGCCACCGAGGGGGCCGCATAGACGGTGAACTGATCCGCATCGTAGGCACGGTTGACCCGGATGATCTCCCGCAGGATCTCGAAGCAGACCGACTCCACCGTCTTGACCCGGCCGCGCCCCTTGCACTCGGGGCATTCGGAGCAGAGCACGTGCTCCAGGCTCTCCCGGGTGCGCTTGCGGGTCATCTCCACCAGCCCGAGCTGGGAGAAACCGTTGACGTTGGTCTTGGCGCGGTCTTTCGCCAGCGCCAGCTCCAGGCTGTGGAGCACCCGGCGGCGGTGATCTTCCGACTGCATGTCGATGAAGTCGATGATGATGATGCCGCCGAGGTTGCGCAACCGCAGGTGGCGGGCGATGGCGGCGGTGGCCTCGACGTTGGTGTTGAAGATGGTCTCTTCCAGGTTGCGATGGCCGACGAAGGCACCTGTGTTGATGTCCACAGTAGTCATGGCTTCGGTCTGGTCGATGATGAGGTAGCCGCCGGATTTCAGCTCCACCTTGCGCTCCAGGGCGCGCTGGATCTCGTTCTCCACGTCGTAGAGATCGAAGATGGGCGACTCGCCGGAGTAATACTCCAGCTTGTTCGCGAGCTCGGGCACATACTCCCCGGTGAAGTGCGAGAGCAGCTCGAAGCTCTGGCGCGAGTCGACCCGGATCTTGTCGAGCTCGGCGCCGACGAAGTCGCGCACCACCCGGAAGGCCAGGCTGGGATCCTCGTAGAGGATCTTGCAGGGCGGGTACTTCTGCTTGCGCTCCAGGATCTTGCGCCACAGCCGCTTCAGGAAGGCGGCGTCCTGCTCCAGCTCCTGCTCACCCACCCCTTCGGCGGCGGTGCGGATGATGTAGCCACCCAGCTCGTCCACATAGCCCGCCACTGTGCGCTTGAGGCGTTCCCGCTCAGCTTCGGACTCGATGCGCTGGGAAACGCCGACGTGGGCACTGCCCGGCATGAAGACCAGGTAGCGGGACGGCAAGGTGATGTCGGTGGTGAGACGGGCCCCCTTGGTGCCCAGGGGGTCTTTCACCACCTGCACCATGATGTCCTGACCCTGGCGTACCAGCTCGGCGATGTTGCCCGCCTGGAACTGCTCCTTCTCCTTGATCGCCACGCACTCGGTGTGGGGCACTATGTCAGAGGCGTGCAGGAAGGCGGCCTTGTCCATGCCGATGTCGACGAAGGCGGCCTGCATGCCGGGCAGCACCCGGCTGATCTTGCCCTTGTAGATGTTGCCCACTATGCCGCGCTTGGCCTGACGTTCTACATGCACTTCCTGCAGCAGCCCGTTCTCGACCAAGGCGACCCGGGTCTCTGAGGGGGTGACGTTCACCAGCAGTTCTACTGACATAAGTTACCTTGCCTTTCTAGTTTTGAATTCTGGCACGACGAACAACGGGTAACTCAGCAGCGAACTGCTGACGAGGGGATTACCGAGTCTGCTCGAGGTGCTGCTTGATCAACAGATCCGTCTCCAGCAGGGGCAGGCCGACCACGGCGCTGTAACTCCCCTCGATGCGGCTGACGAACTTGCCGGCTATTCCCTGGATGGCATAGGCTCCGGCCTTGTCGCAGGGTTCACCCGTGCGCCAGTAGGCCTCGATCTCGGCCTCGTCCAGCTTGCGGAAGGCCACATTGGTGGTCACCAGCCGCACGTCGCAGCGCTCCGGGGTGGCCAGTGCCACCGCCGTCATCACCTGATGGACCTTGCCGGAGAGTGCCTCCAGCATGTCTTTGGCATCGAGCAGGTCGGAGGGTTTCTCCAGCACCCTGTCCCCCAGCACCACTATGGTGTCGGCACCCAGCACAGGCAATGCGGTCGGGGCCGCGGCCACACCGGCCATCGCCTTGTCACGGGCGAGCCGGCAGACGTAATCCTGGGGCTTTTCGCCCGCTTCCCGCTGCTCGGGCACATCCAGCCTGAGCACCTCGAAACGGTAGCCCAGCTGGGTCAGCAGTTCATGCCGGCGGGGCGAGCCCGAGGCGAGATAGAGTTGCAGTTCGTTGTGCTTGTTCATATTCACTCAATGAGATGAGACGCAGTTACAATCCGTTGTTTTTGCTCATGTTCACTTGATATTGAAGCGACGGCGTACCTTGCGCAAGACCATAAAAATCCAGGGCCATATTAACATCGTTGTCAACGTCGACCAAAAGTAGGCCAGGTTGAGGCTGGCACGGCTGAACAGGTGCTCGGCCCAGAACACGGTGATCTTGCCTACCAGGGAGAGCAGACCGATGATCAGCGCCTGCTGCCAGAGGGAGAAGTTGCGGATCTTCTGGAACTGGAAGGCCGCCAGATAGGTGGTGATGGCCATGGCCATGGCCCGCACGCCGAGGGTGCTGCCGAGCAGCACATCCAGCAGCAGGCCCGCCACCCAGGCGGTACCGACGTTGGTGCGGTGCGGCAACGCCAGCGCCCAGTAGATGAGCACCATGGCGAGCCAGTCCGGCCTGAAGGGTTCGAATTGAAAGGGAAGCGGCAGGATCGAGAGGCACAGGGCCAGCAGGATCGAGATCCAGATCCAGATCCTGCCGCTGGCGGGTTGCAGCATCAGCGCGTCGCCTCCGCCGCCGAGGTGGCCGTCGCCGCAGAGGGCGCAGCCGCCGGCGTCATGGGCTCGTCGTCATGCACTTCCGGCTTCTTGTCGGTCCACAGCAGCAGCAGGTAACGCAGCCTGTCCAGCGCCACCAGGGGCCTGGCCTCGATCTGGGCGAAGGGCTTGCCCTCCACGTAATCGGATCGGGTCACGGTCGCCACCGGATAGCCTTCCGGGAAGCGGCCGCCGAGGCCCGAGGTGACCAGCAGATCGCCGACCTGGACGTCGGTGTTGCGCGGCAGGTTGCGCAGCTCCAGCTTGTCCAGCTCGCCACTGCCGGAGGCGATGGCGCGCAGATCGTTGCGCAGCACCCGCACCGGAATGCCGTGGCTGGAGTCGGTGATGAGCAGGACGCGGCTGGTGGTGGAGCCCACGTGGAGCACCTGACCGACCACCCCCTGATCGTTGATCACCGGCTGGCCGTTATAGACGCCGTCCAGCGCCCCCTTGTTGATCAGCACCTGATGGCTGAAGGGGTCGGAATCCACCGACAACAGCTCGGCCACCATCTTGCGGGACTCCTTGTGCACCGGCGACCCGAGCAGCTCGCGCAGGCGCTGGTTCTCGTGCTCCAGCTGATCCAGCTTGAGCAGGCGGGAGCGCAGGGTGAACAGCTGCTGCTCCTGCTGCTTGGTTTGCTCGATCAGGCTGGATCGGGTCTGCACCTGGGTCGACATGGTGTCGAGCAGGGTACCTGGCGCATTGGCGATGTATTGCAGCGGGCTGACGAGGGAACTCAGATAGACGCGGACGTGCGTGAACACACCGAAGCGGGAATCCGCGACGATGGCAGCGACAGAGATGATGACGGCGAGAAACAACCGTAACTGAAGCGAAGGGCCTCTACCAAAGATGGGTTTCATGAGTCGTCAAAAAAGAGCCGGCGCTCGGCCGGCTTTGGGTCTTATTCGTAGTGGAACAGATCGCCACCGTGCATATCGATCAGCTCCAGCGCCTTGCCACCGCCACGGGCGACACAGGTGAGGGGATCTTCAGCCACGACGACCGGGATGCCGGTCTCTTCCATCAGCAGACGGTCGATGTCTTTGAGCAGGGCGCCACCACCGGTCAGCACCATGCCGCGCTCGGAGATGTCGGACGCCAGCTCGGGCGGGGACTGCTCCAGGGCGACCATGACGGCGGAGACGATGCCGGACAGCGGCTCTTGCAGCGCTTCCAGGATCTCGTTGGAGTTCAGGGTGAAGCTGCGGGGCACACCCTCGGCCAGGTTACGACCACGAACTTCGATCTCGCGCACCTCTTCGCCCGGGTAGGCGGAGCCGATCTCGTGCTTGATGCGCTCGGCGGTGGCTTCCCCGATCAGGCTGCCGTAGTTGCGGCGCACGTAGCTGATGATGGCTTCATCAAACTTGTCGCCACCGATACGCACGGACTGGGAGTAGACCACGCCGTTCAGGGAGATGATGGCCACTTCAGTGGTACCACCACCTATGTCCACCACCATGGAACCGGTCGCTTCGGAAACCGGCAGACCGGCACCGATGGCGGCGGCCATGGGTTCGTCGATCAGGTAAACCTCGCGGGCACCGGCGCCCAGCGCGGATTCCTTGATGGCACGGCGCTCTACCTGGGTGGAGCCGCACGGCACGCACACCAGCACACGGGGGCTGGGGCGGAAATAGTTGTTGTCGTGAACCTGCTTGATGAAGTGCTGCAGCATCTTCTCGGTCACGTAGAAGTCGGCGATGACGCCGTCCTTCATCGGACGAATGGCGGAGATGTTACCAGGGGTACGACCCAGCATCTGCTTGGCGGCATGACCGACGGCAGCGACCGATTTGGCGTTCCCGCGCTCTTGGCGAATGGCGACAACTGAGGGTTCGTTAAGGACGATCCCTTGATCTTTTACGTAGATCAGGGTGTTGGCAGTTCCCAAATCGATCGACAGATCGTTGGAAAAGACGCCTCTGAGCTTTTTGAACATGGCTACGGGAAATCCTAAGAATTTGGAGGTGCAGAAAACCGGCTAACTTTACCAATGCCCACCCCAATGGGCAAGCGCTCAAACTGTCGCCAGTCAATCAGGCGCGACAAAAATGCGAGTCATCACTCACCCGCTCAGGCAGACAAACACTACGAAACAAGGAGATAAGACGCAGGCCCACCCCAAAGCGCCCCTCTCCTTGTCCCCATATCATTTTCAGGGCATCACTTCGCGGCGATAAATAATGCGATCGTTGCCCCTGTCACGGCCAAAGATCGCCATCCCCATCAGGTGATCCTCGGTCGCGGGATCCGCCAACCAGGTCGGCGCCAGGGGTTGCAGCGGCTGTTTCTCCAGCACGATTTGATAGGGAATGCGCACCGCCTGATTGGGCGGCGCGAAGTGGAAGCTGGTCTCGCCGCCATCGAAACCGGTCTGAGTGCCGCCCGGTGCCACATTGCCGAGGCCAAGCCGGATGCGGGTGCCATCTTTTAGCGTCAGGTCCCCCGTCCCAGCGTCATAGCGTTGATCCGCATCGGTGAAGACAATGCCGCCACCCGCCAGGGAGATCTGGCTGCAGGCATTCTGTTGGCTGCAGACATCCTGCTGGTTGACTCGCCACAGGCCCCTTTCGAAATATTGCACCTGCAGGGGCAGCGCCAGCGGGGCGCTGTCGACCCCCTGACGAGTGCTGGCCAGTAGACGGCCATAGTAGGCGATCATGGTATCTTCCGATCCCTTCGGAATAGATAGCTGCCTGGCGGTGCAATTCACCCCGCTCTGGCAAGTGCCGGTCACGGCTGGGTTCATATCACGATCTACGAGGAAGCTGGTCTCTGGTGTTTCACCGTCCTCCACCTTGAGCCCCAGCCGCAGCCGCCGCAGTGGCTCCTCCGGTGCTGTCAGGGTCGGGGTCAGCTCTCGCAATCGCATAAAGCGGGTTTCACCTGTCTGCTTGCCTGTTCCCTCGGTCCAACTGGCGGCCAGCGGTGCCAGCCGATTAGAGCGATCCACCCCGTCCTGGTTGTTGGCGGCCACCAGAGAGAGAGTGCCCCTGGCAAAGGCCCCACGGTAGTTCTTCGTAACCCCCCCCTCCTTGTTGCGCGCCTGCACCGTCGTCTGCACCCCAAACGGCTGGCTCATATAGCTAAAACCGCCGAATGCCGGGGTGACGCTGCCGCTCACCAAGTTGAAGTCCCAGGGCACAAAGCGCCCCACCGGCACGCTGCTGGCGGCGGGTATGGTGTAGCCGAAATAGCCCGTAGATACGGTGCTTCCCTCTGGCGACGTTGCCACCGGTGGCGTCGCCGTCATCTGGAAGACCCCGACCTCGTTGAGCGACTGGGTGACGGCATTGAGGTTGTTGCTGGCCGCGATAGCATGGTCATAACTCGGCTTGCTGACCACCGCCTCGACCCCGGGCTTGGGGGCCACCAGCTGGCTGCCGAGCGCTATCTTGGCCAGTGTGAAGTTGGGGGTCGCCAGGTTGCCGCTGCACAGGTCTTGGTCATCATCGGACTGCCAGGCCACGGCGCCGATGTTTAGCTGGAAGTCATCGCCCGCCTTCTGGAACACAGGACAGCTGATGTTTCCTGCCGCGCAGGCCCCCTGAACGGGGGTGATGCAGAGCCCGACCGGGCGGCTGACGAAGAGATCCGAGCCCGTCATCACCAGCCCCGCAGTATCCCCGCTGCCATCGTGGCGAGCATTGAGCCTCATCTGACCCGCATCCGGGTAGCTGACTTTTTTCAGGGTTGCCTTGCCCTGGCTATCGAAGGTCAAATTGATGGTCGTTGCTGCCGGGGAAGTAACACTGGCGGCATAAGTCGGGATAGCGTTGCCATCTATCGTTATCTTGCTGTTGAAGATATTGGTATTCGGGTCTGTATAAGTTCCCCAAAAGCCGACCGAGCGCGCACCGATAAAGCCGGGGATACACTGCTGGGTCGCAGTGTCTTTCTTGACTGCACTGATCACCACATCCTGAGGCTTGTTAGCCAGGGTATCCGGCACATTGAACAGGAAGCCGCTGTCGGCAAAGCTGAGGGTACAGGCGGCGTCGCTCAGGGCACCGCTGCCCGCCCGGCAAAGCGTCGTGCTAAGTGGCTTGGTGGACGGTGTCGAGCCACTCACCCCCACCCTCATGGCGCTCGCCAGATTGTTGCGCAGCTGCAATTTGGCGGTGCCGTCGCTGAAATTCACGGTAGCGGTATTGCCGCTGTAGCTCACCTGGCTGTCGGCCACCCAGCCGTTGCTGCCGTTTTTAAGCGGCGTCAGGACGGCGCTCACCGGATCCGTGAACAACTGGCTGCAGCTGGCGTTGGCGCAGGCCCGGATGATGAGGGTTTCCGGGTTGCAGGTCAGGGCCTGGCCTGAGTGATCGAACTCGAAGTGATCGATCTGGGTCCCCACCGGATTGGATTTGAGGGCGCAGATCCGGACGTTGTCGATCTGGTGGGCGTTGGTCGCATCCCCGGTCGAGCCGGTCAGAGACAACAGCAGATTCTCGGGAATGGCCGCCTGGCCACTCTGGGCGGCGGCATTGAAGCTGTCGATAAGGGTGCTGTAACCGCTCCCCGTGTTGCGCTCCACCTTGACCATGGACTGGTCCTTGGTACGCGAATCTATGGTCAGTCGATAACGGTGAGGACGATTGCTGTCCGAGCCGCTGTCCACGGTCGGCGACAGGCAGTTGCCGTTGGCGTTGTCGGCGCCGTCTTTGCAAGTCCCCTTGAGGTAGTTGTAGCCGCTGGTGCCTGAGCCCGAGCCACGCACCACCACGGACTGCTTGCGCCGCCCCTTGTTGGTCGCCCCGCCTTCGCCGGAGAAGTTGCCATATTCGTCTATGCCCACCCCGAGCCAGCCACCGGCAAAGCCGTTGTTGACCCCCGTCTTGAAACCATACCCGAGGGGCCCGCCGAAGGCGCCCGGCTGGGGGGTGACCCTGGCATCGGAGAGCACCACCGCCATGCCGTCCGCCCCGTTGCCGCCGTGGGCATACTGGTCGAATTCTATGGTCACCAGGTTGTTGGCGGCGGGGAAGAGCCGCTGGTAAGTCGCCGAGGTAGATTGCTTGGGGTTGGCCTGGGTCATGCCGAGCCGGCCATTGACGATGGCGGGGGTAAAGTTGCCGCTGCTGCGAGCCACCACCCAGTTGTTGCTGAGGGTGCTGGCGGAGAAGTCGTCGCTGAAGCAGGTCAGATCCTCTTCACAGATACCGGGCCAGTCACCGCTAAAGGGCTCGTGGATCACCTTGCTGTTATCCGTCATGGTGACATTCACCGCCGACACGGCCCCCGTCAGCTGGGCCTGCCAGCTCATGGCCAGATCGCCCGCATTCACATAGAGAATGGCGTTGAGTTTGGCATTGTCGCTCATGGTGACCTTGCCAAAGTGGTAGAGCCTCAGGTCATTGGCCCTGCCCCCGGCATTTACCTCCATCTGGTCGCTCAGGGTCAGGTCACTCTTGAGGTAGAGCTGGGTGGCGAAACCGGTGTCGAAGATCAGCTTGTCGTTGCTGCCAAGCTCCAGCTTGTCGATCCAGTGGCTGCCGCCACGGAAGTAGAGCCGGATGTCGGACGTGCTCTGATGCTTGAAGGTCTTGACGTAGCTGGCCTCCAGATAACCATTGATGACGCCGTTGTCGCTCACCTCCAGGGTCTGATGCAGTTTGAGGGTCAGATCGCTGCGACTGCCCGCAGCCGTGATCTTGCCCTGTCCTTCCATCTTGAGCCCATAGACAGCGAGAGAGCTCTGACCCTGGAAAGTCATGACACTGTTGCGCTTCATCCCCAGGTTCTTGATGACCCAGTCTCCGGCTCCCATCAGCACGCTCTGGCCACCGGCCGAAACATCCATAGTGACGTTATCTATGTAGCGCGGCTGGAAGACGGCCGTCCCGGTATTTCCATTGCCCGAGACCTCCAGAGAGCTGTAGACGGTGACCCTGGCGTCGTTGAGCTTGCCCTGGCCCGTGACCATCAGATCGTTCACATGAAGGTTTCCCGACCCGGTGACGCCACTGTTGTAATCATTCTTGATGGTCAGCTTCTTGGCATAGACGGTCGCGCCGTTGAGGTTGAGCCTCGCCCCTTCGCTGATCGACAGGGTATCGAAGCGATAGGTCTGGCCCGATTTCAGGGTCGCCACGCAACTGTTGCCCCCCCATGAGGCACTCTTGTAGTCACCGGCTGCAGGCGAGATGGCGCCGTCGCAAGCGAGATCCTTTTTCCCGCTATAGGACGGAAAGCCTCCCGGGTTGGCAGGAAACTCGTTGGGGTCGCTGATAAATGCCACATCCTTGAGCGGGCTGGCCAGGACGCCGCTGACGTTGCAACTGGAAACCCAGGTGCCGTTGTTCCAGAAGCCACCGTTGTTGCAGTTGGCATTCGGCTGGATGGTTTTGCCAAGGAAGGGGTAATTGGTGTCCACGGTGGCGCTGGTGATCCGGCTCTCGCCACTCATGGCGAGTCGACCGGGAGAGGCATGGCTCTGAACCGGATAGGTGAAGGCCGCAGTACACTGGCTGGCGGCCTGCACCGAGGCGGTGCACCAGATCAGCGCCAGCCAAAGGCCGGAACTCAAGCGGGGCATCATGGGTGCTCACTCCTCACGGGCGTTATCACGGGGTTACTCCATCAAAAGCTTCCGCCACCAGGGTGCGGCTGACGGCAAAGCCCGGGTTGGCGCCCGCTGCCTCTGTACCACAGGTGCCCAGGCTGGTGAGTCGGTAGGTGGTGCTGGTCTCTCCCCCCTGACTGGCCTGGATCTCGTTGCAGCTCACCGACACCCGACACCCGCTCAGGCCGGGATCCTTGTCAAAGGTATGGGACGCCGCCACCCTGGTGCAGGCGGCGGGCAACTCGGCGCCACTGCGATTGGGAAACAGCCGATAGAGGGCGACTTCCAACCCGCTCTGGGCCGCCATCAGGGCCCGCACACCGCGCACCTCGACCGTGTTCTTCTCGCCGCTGTCGACCAGAAAGCGGCCCATGGCCGCCGCCAGCAGGGCCATGATGACGATGACGAAGAGCGCGACCATGATGGCGCTGCCGCGCTGGGCCCGTTTGCTGGCGGGAAGTGGCTTAAGGAACATTGAGCACCTCCAGCTTGTGGTTGAAGCTGACGCTCTCGCCGCGCTGCTCGAACACCAGCCGCAACCCCACCTCGCTCGGGCTGAAGGCGGCAGGATCCCGATAGAAGTAATAGGGGGCCGGACGAATATGCTCGGCCATCAGTTGTGTGGTCTCGCTGCTACTCAGGCCATCGCTGAGAGACTTGGCCATGCGCCACAGACTCTCCCCTTTCATGCAATAGAGCACCTGCTGGTTGGCAAAAAAGGCCCTGAGCCCGGGGGAATCTTTGCTGAAGCTGCCCGCCATTGTCAGCGGCAGCGCCCCCGAAGCGGCATTGCCCACGCCGCTCACCCTGGCCACACAGTTGCCATGGATGCAGCCCTTGTCGAGGGTATTCAGGTTACCGGGAGTGGTATCCGGGAGCGGGTAAACGATGCCCCAATCCTTGTCTGTGGGGAGAATATTGGGTGTGACTATGGTAAGCCCGTTGCTGACCGCAGAGCCCAGATAGCCACTGGCGGTGGCGATGGGCCAGAAACGCAGGCAAGAGCCCCGATCGACCAGAGCCCCCCCGACGTCTTCCACCCGCACCGAGCCCGGCACCGCATCGCGCAGCTCGCGATTGAGCCGCTCCAGCGCGAAGCGGGCATCGCTCATCAGCTGCTCGCGGCGGCTGGCATCCCCATAGATCTGGGTGCCGATGCCGATAAACTGGCTGGAGAAGGTGGCCATGATGCCGAGCAGCAGGATCACCATCACCAGCTCGACCAGCGTAAAACCCCGAGCCAGACGACGACCCATCAGTAGTTACCCCGGTAGACAGCAAAATCGACTTCACTGCTATCCGGCAGCCGCACTGTCAGCTCGATGCGCTTGCCAATGGACTCTGCACTCTTGCCCGGGCTCCCAAACAGGGAGTCAGGCGTGACGCTGATCCTGATCTGATAGTTGCGATACTCCTCGTTGTTGACGCCAACCGACGTCTGGGTAAAGCGATTGGCGTCCACCCAGTTGCCTGCGGTATCGAAGTCATCAACATCGTTAAAGGCATAAGAAGCGGGCTCACCATCAGGGCCATAGTCGGCGCTAGCGGTGCAGGTGGGATAGGTCACAGGAGGCGTACCGGCCGTCTCGCCGCAGCGATAGCGACCGCCGTTATGGTCCGAATGTTCGTCGAAGGATTTTTGCAGCACCTCGTTCAAGATGCGTTGAGCCAGTTGGGCGGCTGCACCGGATCCACCGCCTGGGGTGCCTGATTGACAAGCAAACCCAGGATCCCGGTCAGCGCTATGGTCAGCAGCACTATGCCGACGACAAGCTCGACCAGGGTAAAACCGCGGGAGGCGTTAAGGGAGGGCATGGATATAACCCTCTGGCTCGATACGCAGCCGGACATTCTCAATGCCGTCGCTAATCAAGATCTCGCAGTCAGCAACGCACGGAGCCAACGGGCGGCCACTGCGCTTGTCAAAATGAATGCTGAATTCGGATTGTCCGTTGAGGGTCACCGACGCGCCGGTGTTCACGATGTGTATTGGTGCAGACACCGCGCCATCAACCAGTGCCACGGAGTAATGCCAGAATTGGCCTGGCTTGGCCTGAAAAAACGTCTGTCTGGCATTGTTGGGATCAGCCCGAGAGGGTTTAGAGGGTTCATTCATATTGATGGTCTGCACCAGTCGCAGTCGGGCCACCACTTCATCGCTGACGGTATGGGTTTCAAAGCCGCCTTTGCCCAGCCACTTGGGCACGGCAAAGGCGGCCAGAATCCCGAGTATCAGGATCACGATCACCAGTTCTATCAGGGTAAACCCTTTGGTTGTTGCCATGACGCTTCTCATTGGACAGCGAAAAAGCGAGGCCGAAGCCTCGCTGGTCACAATCAAGGCTTGGCACAACCTTGAATTTCGGTACTGAAAATCTTGGTTTGGCCATCAGCTTGGGTATATACAACTGAACAGTTGTTACCTGCGCTGTTATCTGGAACAAAAGTACCGCCCGCACCGGACGTACTCCAACCTTCCAAAGTAACTGCTGCAGAAATCGTGGCTGCTGTTGGGTAGCCGTAGATGACTTCAACACCGTCCACACCATCAACCGGTGTCGCCGAAGACACACTTTCAATGCCTTGCAATGCTGCTTTGCTGTACACCAGATTTGCAGAGCTCTGCAGTGCAGCCTGCACACCTTGTGCGGCAGAATAACGAGCATCATCCTGCAGATTCAGGAACTTGGGCGCGGCGGTGACCGCCAGAATGCCCAGGATGATGATCACGATCACCAGTTCGATCAGGGTAAAACCCGCCTGCTTTTTCATTACATTTTCCTCTGTTTATCAATTGATATTGGTGGTGACCTGGCCGGAGGCCGGGCGGTAACTGAAACTCATATAGGCATCCGTGCTCCCTTGCGGGTCCTGATACCGTCCATCACTTCCCTTGCTCAGGCTGTTGACCAGATAGTAACGGCAGACCGAATCCAGCCCATTGTTGCTCACCGTGGCATAGAACTTCAGGTCATTGCCGCTACCGCTTACCTCGTCAAAGTTGGCAGTAGCCTTGGGAGGATTTTGCAACAACCCCTCCCAAATATTGAGACAGCGCGTGGCCGTCAGATTGGCCGGATCCACATCGGGAGAGCCGCTCGCCGAAGTATCCATGGGATAACCGGGGGAGAGCTCGCCATTGTTGACCTGGCTCTCGGTCGGCGTGGTGAGATAGAAGCGCGAGCCGTCATACAGCACTGTGTTGAGGCTGTCCTGCTTGGCACGCCCCTCCGCCTCCCACTGGGCCCGCACCAGAGAGACCGCGGTGGCAAAGCCGCCCGATACCCCTTCCACGCTGGCCTTCTTCGCCTCGTCGGTCACGTCGAGAAAACGGGGCAAGGCGGTGACCGCCAGTATCCCCAGAATCACGATGACGATCACCAGCTCGATCAGGGAAAAACCGCCCATAGTGCGGCCGGGTGTCACTCTCTTTGCTGCCATGCTGCCTCCGTAGTAACCCGCATTATTTCATGCAGATAGAAAAAAATCATGTAACCCAGAGTCCAGACTGGATCCGTTCAATCGCCATTCAGGATCTGAACACCACCCTGCCATCAGAGAAGCGATAAATCAGCCAGTTAGATTCCCAGCCAAATTCACAGCCTCCGCCATCCCGACTGGCCAGCACCTGCAGTGATGGCAGCTCCTGCGCCTGCGGGCCGATCAGTTGCTGCCACAGCTGGCGGCAGTTGTCGGAGGGCGACCGCAACGGCAGCACGGCCAGCGGCCAGCCGCGTGCATCGAACTGCCAGGCCACCCCTTGCCCATGCAGCACCTCGGGCCTGCGCTGATCGAGCCAGAGCCCGTGCAAGCGCTGCGCGCGCTCGGCGAACTGGCCCCCGAGTAGCTCCAGGCTGACCGCCAGCGCCTGCTCCCGCTGGGTGCGATAGCCCAGGGCCAGACTGGCGATGATGACCAGCAGCAAGATAACGGCCAGCAAACGCCTGTATCCCCCCAGCCAACGATCATCCTGCTCGGACTGTCTGCTCACCCATTGCCCTCCCGCCGCCTAGTTGTCCTGTACGGCACACATCATGTTCCCCGTCAGGAGCGTGAAGATGCCGTCTTATTTTCCTCTGACCGCACGCATCATGCCCCTCATCAGGAGAGTGAAGATACCCATTACTTGCCGCGCACGGCACGCACCATGCCCCCCATCAGGAGGGTGAAGATGCCGTCTTATTTTCCTCTGACCGCGCGCATCATGCCCCTCATCAGGAGCGTGAAGATGCCTCATCACTTGCCGCGCACGGCACACACCATGCCCCCCATCAGGAGGATGAAGATGCCGTCTTATTTTCCTCTGACCGCACGCATCATGTCCCACATGGGTGTGAAGATGCCCAGCGCCAGGATCAGCACCATGACCGCCACTATGCCGATCAGGATGGGCTCGATGCGGGCGGTGAGGCTCTTGAGGTCATAGTCCACCTCCCGCTCGTAGTATTCGGCCGCCTCGTGCAGCAGCTCGTCCACCTGGCCGGTCTCCTCTCCCACCGCGATCATCTGCATCACCAGCGGGGTAAACAGGCCGCTGCCACCGGCGGTGCGCAGCAGGCTCTCGCCGCGCTCTATGCCCGCGCGCATGTCGCGGATCTGGCCAGCCATATAAGCGTTGTCCACCGCATCAGCCACCAGGGTCAGCGCCTGGTTGAGGGGCACCCCGGCCTTGAGCATCATGGAGAAGCTGCGGGCGAAGCGGGCCAGCAGGGAACGCTCTATGATGGTGCCGACGATGGGCAGCCTGAGCTGCCATCTGTGCCAGGCCAGCTTGCCCCCGGGGGTCGCGACCCAGCGCCGCCAACCGACGACGGCGCCCACCAGGATGGCGAGCAGCAGCCACCAGTAGTGGACGAAGAAGTGGGAGGTGGCGAGCAGGATCCGGGTCGCCAGCGGCAGCTCGACCCCGAACTTGGCAAACATGCCGGCGAACACCGGGATCACCATGATGTTGAGGATCACCATGGCGATGCCGATGGCAATCATCACGAAGCTGGGATAGCGCATGGCGGTCTTGATCCGCTTGCGGGTCTCCAGCTCCAGATCGAAATAGTTGGCGAGCTGCAGGAAGGCTTCCTCCAGCTGACCGGTGTTCTCGCCGACATGGATGATGGCGACGAACAGGTTGCTGAACACCCTGGGATGGGACTGCATGGCGCTGGACAGGGGGCGACCGTTGCCAAGATCCTCCCCCAGCGCATGCAGCGCCCGCTTGAGCGGCTTGCTGTGGGCGCTCTCCTCCAGCCCGGCGATGGCGCGCAGTATGGGGATGCCCGCCCGAGTCAGGGCATACATCTGGCGGCTGAACACCACCAGCTCGTCCAGCTTGACGCCCCCCTCCAGCAGCAGCGCCCAGTCGATGCTGGCCGCTTTCGCCTTGCCCGGTTTGAGCTCGGTCGGCATCACGCCGCGCCGTATCAGCTGCTCGGCGGCCGCCATCTCGCTGGCGGCATCCACCATCCCGCTGACGGCATTGCCCTGACTGTCGCGGCCCTTGTAGTTGAAGCTGCCCATGGCTTAGCCCAGATCCTCGGCCAGCCTGAGCACCTCATCCACCGAGGTGATCCCCTCCCGGGCATAATCGAGCGCCGTCAGGGCCAGAGGCCTGTAGTGCTCGTGCTCGCGCGCCGCCCGGGCAAAGCCCTCCGCATCGTTGCGGCGCAGGGCATCCATCATGGGTTGATCCAGCTCCAGCAGCTCGTAGACCCCGATCCGGCCCGCATAACCGGTGAAGTTGCAGCTCTGGCAGCCACGCCCCTTGCGATAGAGGTGCTGGCCGGGTGCCTCGCCGGAGAGCATGGTGAGCCAAGTGGCCTGCCCCTGGTCCGGCGCCGTCTCGCAGGCGCAGTGTTCACACACCCGTCGCACCAGACGCTGGGCCACCACGGCCCGCAGGGCGCTCGCCACCAGATAGCCGGGTGCCCCCATGTCGATGAGGCGCAGGGCGCTGGTGACGGCGTCATTGGTGTGCAATGTGGTCAGCACCAGGTGACCGGTGATGGCGCCGCGCAGGCCTATCTCCACCGTCTCGTTGTCCCGCATCTCCCCCACCAGCAGGATGTCGGGATCCTGACGCAGGGTGGAGCGCAGCACCTGGGAGAAGGTGAGCCCTATCTTGGGGTTGACCTGCACCTGGTTGACCCGCGGCAGCCGGTATTCCACCGGATCTTCCACCGTGATGATCTTGTGGCTGGCCTGGTTGAGCTCGGAGAGGGCGCCGTAGAGTGTCGTGGTCTTGCCGCTGCCGGTGGGGCCCGTCACCAAAATCATGCCGTGGGGACGTTTGAGCTGGCGCCGGAAGCGGGACAGGATGGCCGGTGGCATGCCGGTTTCCGCCAGCGACAAGATGCCGGAGGATTGATCCAGCAGTCGCATCACCACGGATTCCCCGTACTGCACCGGCATGGTGGACATACGCACATCCACGTCCCGGCCGCGCACCTTCATGGCGAAACGGCCATCCTGGGGCAGCCGCTTCTCGGAGATGTCGAGCCCGGCCACCAGCTTGAGGCGCAACACCAGCGCCTGGGCGATGCGCACCTCGTTCAGTATGTTTTCGTGCAGCACGCCGTCGATGCGCTGGCGAATGCGCAGCACCTTCTCGTCCGGCTCTATATGGATATCCGACGCCCCCACCTGCACCGCGTCCTCGAACAGGGAGCGCAGCAGCTTGGCCACGGTCGCCTCCCCTTCATCGCCAGCGCCGAGATTGCCGCCACCCAGCTCGAAGCCGGCGTCCTGATACTCCTCCTGCAGCTGTTCGGCGAAGCTCTCTATCTCCCGGGTGCGGCGATAGAGGCGGTCGAAATACTCCAGCAGCTGGCCTTCCCGCGCCACCGCCAGCACCATTTCGCGGGGGCTGAGCAGGGCGGCGATAGCATCCAGGGCGCTCAAGTCGGCGGGATCCGACATGGCCACAGTCACCTTGTCGTCGCTGAGGTTGACCGCCAGGGCGCGATAACGGCGGGCCTGCACCTCGGGCAACAGGGTCACGGCCGAGGCGTCTATGGTGAGGTTGTTGAGATCGAAGAAGGGCACGTCCAGCTGGCGTGCGAGGAACTGCAGCAGTTGCACCTCGCTGATGAAGCCGAGATCGATGAGGGTGGTCCCCAGCTTGCGCCCGGTCTGACGCTGCTGCTGCAGGGCGAGCTGCAACTGATCATCCGAGATGATCTGCTCCTGTACCAGCAGGTCGCCGAGGCGCATTTTCAGTCTGGGTTGTGCCATTGTTACTCCGATTCCTGTGATTGCACGTCATTCAAACCTGTTGCCACATTCGATGGCGAATTGGGTACCAGAATCCGTCACCTCGTCCGATTACGCCGCTGCGCGGCTAATCGAACTCAGGGGTCGCAACAACCCCACCCCAGCCCTCCCC
>NZ_JBFODK010000051.1:0-56736 GCF_040908275.1 Aeromonas sp. R4-3 | reverse complement strand
CTCCCCCTTTCGAAGGGGGAGGCCGGGAGGGGGTTGTTGTGTCAAGGCGCCAGCTCGGCGATCCGCTGTTCCAGCCAGCGGGTCGATGCCTCGCCGAGGTTCCCGTGCAACTGGGCATTGCCATAGGCGTCCAGCGCCCGCTGGCGGTGGCCCTGACCATCCTCGGCCACCCCCAGCCCCAGCCACCAGCGCCCCTGATCCGGCTGCTGGCGCAGCAGCTTGACGTAGAGCTCGGACGCCTGGGCGGGCTGACCCAGCTCCTGGGCTAGCCCCGCCCAGGTGGCGTAATAGTCCAGATTGGCGGCAAGATCCGGCTGATAGCCGGTGAGCCAATCCAGCGCCTTCTGGCGATCCCCGCCGCTGATGGCCACCCGGGCCAGCAGCAGCCGCAGGTCGGCCTGCGCCGGATCCAGCCTCAACCCCTCTTCCAGCACCTGGCTGGCCTCGGTCAGCCGACCCTCGCCGTAGAGCAGGCCCGCGAGCTGCTCGCGAGCCCCCTGATTGTGCGGATCATGGACCAGCACCTGGTAATAGTTGTCCTGGGCCTCCCGCATCTGGCCCTTGGCCATGGCGGTAGTCGCCTTGCGCTCGGCCAGGGCCGCCAGCTCGGGCTCGGAGAGATCCACCGTCTCTATCTTCAGCACGCCGGGTTTGCGGGGCGGGGCGGCCACCTCCTGGGGGGCCGCCTCCTGCTCTGCGGCCAGCTCGGCATAGAGATCCGGCTGCAACTCTTCGTCGCTCGGCGTGACCTCATCCTCCGGTGGCGTCTCGGCCAGGGATTCTGACGCCGGGGCCTCGTCGGCGAACGCCTCGGTCGCGGAAGATCCCTCTGCCCCCCCGGCAGGCGCGCTGACCCTTGCCATTGCGGCCACTGGGGCGGCATCCAGAGCGACCGCCACGGAGGCAGCCCCCTGGGGCTCGGCGGGCGCGGCGACCACCTCGGTGGCAGAAGAGGCAGGCGGCGTCTGCGCCTGACTCGCCGGGGCGAGCTCGGTCGTCAGTTGAACCGTCGGCTGCGCCGTGCGCTGGCTCTGCTGCCAGTAGATCCAGGTGCGCCAGCCGAGGATGGCCAGCGCCAGGGTGCAGAGCAGGGTCAGCACCAGCATCCACCACCCCTGCTGACGCGCCGGCGCCACATAGACGGCGGCGCCATCGGATCCTGGCTGGCGCTGCTCCAGATCTTTGAGCATCTGATTGATCACGCTCATGACCAGACTCCATAAGCCAGGGCAGTGCCCAGCAACAACAACAGGGGCCACCAGCGCACGAATGAGCCACCGCGGGCGTCATCGGTATCGCGAATGGCGAGGCGCACCAGGGCGCTGTCGATCCGCCGCGTCCCGCGGCCGTAGGCCAGCATCAGGCACTTCTGGGCCAGCACGTTGATGAGCCTTGGAATGCCGCGGGACGCCCGCCACAGCAGGCGCAGGGCCAGGCCGCCAAACAGCGTCGCCCCGCGATAACCCGAGACGTGCAGCCTGTGCTCCAGATAGGCCCGGGTTTCGTCACACCGCAAGGGGCGCAGGCAGTAGGAGAAGCCGATGCGCTGGCGCAACTGGCGCAAGTGGGGTCTGGCCAGCCGGACATCCAGCTCGGGTTGGCCGAACAGCACTATTTGCAGCAGCTTGCTGGACTCTGTCTCCAGGTTGCCGAACAGCCGGATGGCCTCCAGGGTCTCGTCCGGCAGGGCCTGCGCCTCGTCGATCAGCACCACCACCCGGCTCCCCTGCTGGTGCAGGGCGATGAGGTGGCGATGGATGCGATCCGTGAGATCCAGCTCGCTGCCCCCCTGCACCGCCAGTCCCAGCTCCAGGGCCAGGGCGGTGCGCAGTTCCCCCGGGGTGAGGTGGGGATTGGGCAGCCAGGCCAGGCGCACCGGGCACGCCTCTGAGCCGAGCTCGCTCAGCAGCTTGCGGCAGAGCAGTGTCTTGCCGGTGCCCACCTCGCCGGTCACCTTGATGAAACCCTCCCCCTGTGCCAGCGCCCAGTTCAGCACCTGCATGGCCTCCTCGTGGGGAGGCAGGCCGTAGTAGAAGCCGGTATTCGGGGTCAGGCCAAAGGGCGCCTCCTGCAAACCGAAATGGTTCAGGTACATATCCCCTCCCAGTCCCCGTCACGGCCAACGCCGATCAGGCCGAAGGAGAACACCTGCCAAACAACATGGTTCAGGTACATGAGGACGCCCCCCCAGGCAGAGCTCAGAGGCTCGCGGCAGGGAAACACCGGGAATAGACCGATTCAGCATCATGGCTTAGCCCTTGGGCGGATACCATTTGTCGAGCAGCTCGGAGGAGCGTTGCAGCTCCTTCTGCCAGGTGTCTTTCTCCACCACTGTCGGCTTGAGCAGGATCACCAGCTCCACCTTCTTGGTGCTCTCCCGGCGGTTGGTAAAGGCCTCGCCAACCCAGGGAATGTCCCCCAGCAGCGGCACCTTGCTGACGATCTCCTGCTTGTCGGTCTTCATCAGGCCGCCGATGACGATGATGTCGCCGTTGTTGGCCTGCACCACGGTATCCGATTCACGAATGGAGCTCTTGGCGAGCGGCAGCACCAGGGGATCCGCAGTGCCGACGTTGATGGTCTTGCTCTGCTCCTCGGTGTCGATGACGGAGGGGTGGATGTGCAGCAGCACCCGGCCGGCCTCGTCGATCTGCGGGGTCACGTCCAGCGCTATGCCGGAGAAGAAGGGGGTCAACTCCACGTTCGGCGTCACTATGGGCGCCGAGTTGCCCGAGGTGGTGGTGGTGGTCGAGGCGTTGGTGACGAAGTATTCGTCCGTCCCCACCTTGATCACCGCCTTCTGGTTGTTGGTGGCGGTGACCCGCGGGCTCGAGAGGGTGTTCACGTCCCCCTGGGTCTTGAGCAGGCTGACCGCCACATTGAAGTTGCCATCGGAGATGGTGAAACCGGCGCCGCCCCCCAGGGCCCTGAAGATCTGGTTGGGGGTAGAGGCGATGGGGCTGTCGAGCAGGGAGCCGCCCCCCGTGATGCCCTTGTTGCCGTCCCAGCTGGCGGAGAGACCGCTCCAGTCCACCCCCTGTTCGTACCCCTCGTTGAGGGCCACTTCCAGGATCCGCGCCTCCAGCACCACCTGGCGCTTGAGGTGTTCACCGGACTGATCCAGGAACTCGCGCACCGCTTTCAGCTCCTTCGGATAGGCACGCACAGTGACCAGACCCGCCTGGGGGCTGGTGATGACGGCCCGGCCCTCGCCTGTGCCGATCAGGGTCTGCAGGGCGTCCCGCAGATCGCTCCAGTAGTCGTTGTTGCTGTCCGTCTCGATCCGGGTGCCGTTGCTGTTGTTGCTGTTGCCGTTGTCCCCGTTGGAGGAGCCGAGGTTGTTGTTGCCGTTGTTATTGTTGCCGCTGCTGTCGAAGTTGTTGTTGCCGTTATTGTTGTTGTCGTTGGCCGTCACCCCGCCGGTACTGACCGAGGTTCGGGAGAGGCCGCGGCGGGCCATCATCAGGTAGTTGACCGGGATTGTCTCGGTGCGAAGGCCCGCCGGATAGACGTGAAACACATTGCCCTTGCGCTGCACGTCGAAGCCGTACATGTCGCCGACCGTGGCCAGCGCCTCCTGCAGGGTCACGTCTTTCAATTCCACCGAGATGGCACCGGCCACCCCGGGATGGACGGCGACGCTGTAGCGGGAGCCCTTGAACAGGGAGCCGAAGAACTCCACCGCATCGACGTCATGGGCCGCGATGCGCAGCCGTTTCTCCGGAACAGCCAGGGGCTGCTGGGGGCGATTGAGCTGCAGCAGTTCGCTCTGCACCGAGGGAGGCAAAGTGGTCAGCGGCGCGGTCGGGGTCTGCTCCTTCATGGCCTGCTTGAGGGCGTCTTTGGCCTGCACCGGTTCTGGGTGCTGATAGCTGGTACAAGCCGCCACCGCCAATGCGAGGGGAAGCAGACAGAAATGGTGTTTTTTCATGTTATTGGTGCACCTGACTCGCAATGAAACTCGACAAACCTGGCCCGCAGCATCCCGCGCGGAACCGACTTCACATCCGGATCTTGCTGCCAAACAGGGTCAGTGTCTGACGCTTGCCTGCCTTCTCCAGTACCACGGCATCGGCGCTGATGCCCACCAGCAGGAAACCGTCTATCCGCTGGCCCACCCGATAGCTCTGACCGTTGAGCACCGCCAGCGCCGGGCCGTTACCCAGGATGACGCTCTGCAACCTGGGCAGACCGGCCCCCTTGCTCGGGCTCGCCGCCGCGCCACTGCCGGCCAGAGGGGCGGTCGGATCCTGCAACACCTCAGCCTGGGCCAGCGGGCCCAGCAGGCAGCACAACAATGTCAGCCACTTAGCCACGAATGAACTCCTTGCTGGTGCTCAGGGTGTAGATCTCCATCTCCACCGCCGCCTTGGGGTGCTCGACCACCCTATAGTCGAACCCTTTCCAGTAGAAGTGGCGGGGCAGTGCTTCCAGCGCCTTCAGGTACTGGTAGACATCGAAATAGCCCCCCTCCAGCTGGAGCCGGATCCCGTGCTTGAACAGGTTGGCCTTCTGCTCGCCGGCCATCAGCGGCTCGGGCTTGAGGGAAGTGAGCGCCAGCATATGCAGGTTGGCGGAGCGAGACAACAAGGCTTCCAGCACGGCTGGCATCTCGTGGGCCGGGATCAGATCCACCGTCTGGGCCTTGAGCTCGGCATCCAGCCGACCGAGGGACGCCTCCACGCCAGCCAGCTGCTGACGCACCTGGGCGTTGGGATCCCGCCCCAGCCGGGCCTGCTTGCCCTGGTTCTCCAGGGTCAGGATCTCCAGATCCCGCTGCGCCGCCGTCAGCGCCTGCCGCTCCTGGCTCAGCCGGGTGTCGGCGGCATCCAGCCAGCCGTAGATCCCGGCCGCCCCCAGCAGTATGGTGCCCGTCAGCAGGATCAAGACCCGCTCCCGCAGGCTGAGGGCGGCCACGCGCTGTGCCCAGGCCCGCCACTGTGCCGTCATCTCCATCATGGGGTCTCCCGTGCTATGCCGCTGAGCTGGAAGGCCAGCTGGCCTGCCTTGTCCCGGCTCAGGGTCAGCTCGCCAAACTGCTTGCCCGCCAGGGACGGGGTCTGCTTGAAGCGGTTCACCCAGGCAGGCACATCCTGACTGCGCTCGGCCACCCCGGAGAGGTTGATGTGCCCGTCACTTATCTCGATCCGTTGCAGGGAGAGGCGGGCATCCCGCAGACGGGCCAGATCCGCCATCACGCTGGCGTAGCCCTGGGATTTTTGCAGGGAGAGGCTGCCGAGCTGGCGTATCAGCGCCTGCTTGGCGGCCAGCTCCTCCCGCTTGTTGACCAACTGCTGTTGCAGCTGACCGTCCGCCTGATGGCGCGCCAGCGCGGCATCGAGCCGTGATGCCTCACTGCGCTGCACATCGAGCAGCGCACGTACCTGGGCCAGCTCACGGTCGACGCCCTTCTGTTGCCAGCCATAGAAAAAGGTGGCCGCAATCAGCAGCAGCAGGCAGCCGCCCCAGACCAGGGCCATCTGATTGAGGCTGGCCCACAGGCGCCTTGGCCTGAATTCGGCGCCATAGAGGTTGATATGGTGTTTCATCCTTCGCTCCTGCCAAGGGCGGCGCCGTAAGCGGAGAGATACTCGACCCCGGCCAGCACCGCCTTGTTGGCCATGGCGGACACAGGGAAGCCGAACGCCTGCTCCAGGTGGCGCACCAGGGTGCCGATGAAGGGGGAGCCGATGGCGAGCTGCATCTGGCCCGGCTCAGGCAGCTTGAGCTGGCCCGCCAGGTAGTCGAGGGAGCGCTGGATCTCCAGCGTCAGCCCGTCGAGCATCCCCTGATCGGGCTCATGGGCCCCGGTGAGGCCGACAAAGCCGCGCAGCGGGCGCGAGAAGCAGAGACCTCCCCGATAAAAGACCAGCAGTTGCAACTCCTGCCCCCTGGGCTGCCAGAGCAGCATGCGCACCGTCTGGTCCGCCTCGTAGAGGGCCGTCATGGCCAGCTCGTCGCTGACGATGGCCTCCAGGGTCGCTACGCCGTTGACCGCATCCGCCAGCTGCTGCACCCGGCTCTTGGGAACGCAGATCACGTTGATCCTGGGCCGGCCCGCAGGGGGAGTCGGCAGATCCACATAATCCATGGCGAGCTGCAACACGGGTTCGTTGACGAAATCCTTGATGGCCCAGGGCAGGGCCCCCGCCATCTCGGCGTCGGGCACGGCGGGCTTGTCGATCTGGATCTGCTGATAAAGGCTGGCGGCCAGGGCCACCCGCACCTTAGACTTGGCCAGGCCATGCTGGGCAAACAGCTCCCCCATGGCCTTGGGCCAGTCGTTAGGGCCATTGATGGCGCGACTGGTAAAAATGGGGACGGGTTCCACACAAGCCAGCAGGATGCGATCGCTGGCCAGCAGGAGTCCCACCTGAAGGCTGGGGGGCGAACGTCGGAAAAGTGACTTCATCGAGACCTGGACCTGACCGCATGAAACGGACTAAACCTTAACATAAACAGGCCATTAGCCTCCATATTTATGACAAACGATGCATTGACCGCCAAGAGGGCGCCCTTAGGGGATGCCATCCTGGCCCCCGCTCGGCTCCCCTCCCCCCTGCACCCCGTCCACCACCCTCTGCTGGATGCCCAGGGCGTGCGGCTCTGGTGCAAGCGGGATGATCTGATCCACCCGACCCTCTCCGGCAACAAGTGGCGCAAGCTCAAGTACCACCTGCAGCAGGCGCAGGCGCAGGGCAAGACCCACCTGCTGTCGTTTGGGGGGGCCTACTCCAATCACATCCACGCCCTGGCAGCGGCCGGACTCAGGTCCGGGTTGCGCACCACGGGCATCATACGCGGTGAAGCCGACACCGTCAGCAACGCAACCCTGAGTGCGGCCAAAGGCTGGGGAATGGATCTCGTTTTTGTCGACCGCCAGAGCTATCGGCGGCGCCAGGATCCGGACTGGCTGGCCCAGTTCGAGGCGCCGGACACCCTGATAGTGCCGGAAGGGGGCAGCAGCCCGCTCGCCATCCCCGGGGTGGCCGAGCTGGTGGCCGAGGTGCCCTTCTCGCCGGATCTCTGGGTGCTGCCCTGCGCCAGCGGCGGCACCCTGGCGGGGCTCATCGCGGGCAAGCGGGAAAGAGAGCAGATCCTCGCCATTGCCGTACTCAAGGGGGGCGCCTTCCTCCACGATGAGGTGTGTCGGCTCAACCCGGCGGCGGCCACGACCGACCGCTGGCGGATAGCCCAGGAGCACCACGACGGCGGTTACGCCAGGTTCAGCCCGGCCCTGTGGCAATGGGTGCAGGCATTCAGCGCCCATACCGGCCTGCCGCTGGAGCCCATCTACAGTGGCAAGGCGATGTGGGGGCTGTTTCGGGAGCTGGCCGCGGGCCGGATCCCCCGCGGCAGCCAGGTGGTCTTCATCCACACCGGCGGCCTGCAGGGGCTGGCGGGTCTCAGGGAGCAGGGCAGGCTGTAAGCCAGGGCCATTCGATCGCCCTTGGGGCTGGGGCTGCCCCGCAGGCAGGAAGTCAGGCCCCTAGCGGCGGACAGGTTCCGTCATGTGGGCATAACCAGCCGCTCTGGTTCGGCGAACCAGGGCCCCTGGCCCGCGTGCACGCCGAGGTGGCGCAGCATCTTCCACTCGTCGCCGCTCTCCACCCCCACCGCAATCACCCGGGCCTGGGTATTGGCACAGCCCCCCACCAGGCTGCGCACCGCCATCTGGTTGACCTGACGAAGGTGGATCTCCCGCACCAGGCTGGGGTGCAGCTTGAGGAAGTGGATCTCGAACTCCTTGATGTACTGGGTGCTCACCACATCCTGGCCCGCGTGATCTATGGCCAGTCGGCACCCCAGCATGCGCAGCGCCCGCAGTGGCCGCTTGAGCGCCTCGTAGTGACGGGTCACCTGGGACTCGGACAGTTGCAGTATCAGCCCCTCATTGATGCTGCGCGGCAGCTGGAACAGCTCAAAGAAGAGCTCCCGCTGGAACTCCCGGTTGAGCAGGTTCTGGGCACTGAGGGACAGACTGACGGGGCAACTCGACTCCGGTCGCTGGCGCAGCAGGCGAAGGGTCTGGGTGACCACCAGCCGGTCCAGCGGCAACAGCAGACCGGCCTTCTCCGCCATGGGCATGAAGACCCCCGCCTGCAACTCCCGCCCCTGCTCGTCATGGAGGCGGATCAGCAGCTCCTGTTGCAGCACCACCTGATCTCGCTCCTGCTGCACAGATTGCAGATAGAAGGAGATCCCCTGCTCCTCGATGCGGCGGTTGATCAGGGTACGCCAGCGCACAGTCCCCTTGTTGCTCGCCTCCTCGTCCAGGGACTTCTCGTAGAGGAACCAGCCGCTGTGGCCCTGCAGCCGCGCGCTCTTGAGGGCCAGCTCCGCCTCTTCCTGCACCTTGAGCAGGGAGTCCTCAGCCTGATAACAGACGGCGCCGAGGTAGACGGCCGTCTCCAGATTGACCGACTCTGGCCAGTGCAGCCGTTGCAGGCTCTTGAGCAGCTGGCTGGCGCCGTCCACCATCTCGCTCTCTGACATGCTGGGCAGCAGCACGGCAAAGACCTGGCCGGCGTAGCGGGCCTGCAGGGCGCCGCTGTGCTTGCGCACGAAGGTACCGATGGAGGCGCTCGCCTCCATCAGCAGATCCTGGCTCGGGCGTCCGTTCAGCTCGGGATCCAGCTCCTCCAGGCCCGCCAGCTCGATCAGCAGGACACCGCCGCTGATCACGCTCGCCTCCATGATGGCGTTTTCCAGCCGGTTGTCGAAGAAGAGGCGGTTGCCTATGCCGGTCGTCTTGTCGACGAAGGCGTTGCTGCGGATGAAGTTGTCGAACCGGCTGCGCTCCTTGCGGGCATCGGCCAGTTCGGCCAGCAGATGGGTGAGGGCCAGGCTGGCGGAGGCGGGCCACTCGTCGGCGGGATCATGGGCCAGCTTGGTCAGCTTGCCATCCAGGATCAACTGGGCCCGCTCCGCCAGCAGCTCGGCACCGCGCAGTTGCTGGCGCAGCCAGCGGATGGAGTACCAGAGGCCGAACACCATTATGAAGACCCCGAGGGAGATGCCGAACATGGCCTGCATGGAGTACTCGAACTCCTTGAAGGGCCTGTCCAGCTTGAACTCGGCCTGCATGCCGGCCTGATTGGGAATGGCCTTGCTGTAGGGGATCAGCAGACTCTCGTCCGTCTGCTGCTGCACATCGCGAAACCAGTAGACCCGCTGACTGTCCTGGCGGATCTCCAGCTCGACCACGTGGGAGGCCCGCAGCAGGGAGGGCAGCCAGCGGGCAAGGGCCTGCTGATCGTCGGTCACCCCCAGCTGCTTGTCGATGATCTCCACCAGGGAGTCGACCCGGTTTTGCTGCAGCTCCATCCCCATCTGGCGGAAACTGAATACCCCGCCGAGCATCACCACGGCCATGGCCGAGATCACGCACAGCGTAATAAAAGAGACGAGTTGAGTGGTCAGTTTCATGTGCCTTTCCGTAGCCGACAGCATCCATAAGGCCTCATGGTATCAGCCTTGGCCAAACCCCGCCTACGGTTGAAGATCCCGCTTCTGCAAATAAGCGTCAGGGCCCTTCATGCCCGGGGGCGGGCCGCTTGTGAGGGAAAAGACTCGGGGGAGGGGAAAATCGGGCCGCCAGCTGGGCAGCGGACAGAAAAATGGTCCCACTGCGGGGACCAAAAGAAACACTCATATCAAAACTAACACTCTGTGCTACTGACAAAAATAGATACAGGAGTATTGAACACACGGTGAGTCAAACCGCACCGCTACTCTAGCCATTTCAGATAAGCTGGACAATTGTCATTTATGACAGGTCAGCGATTGAATCTTCACCACTCGTTTTGTCATATTGTTGTTTATCAATGAATTATGAATGTTGTTCCAAGTGTGACCGATACAACTCAAATTGATGCAGCTAATGCTATGATGTTGCCATCCATTTGTATCCCATGCACCCATCAGGCAGGTACCCCTTGCGACGAGCCTCTCCCTTCTGGATCAGTCTGCTGCTGCTCTGCCTGCCCGTGCTGGCGAGCCTGCCCCTCAGCCAGCTGCTGGGCAACCCCCTGGCCCACCAGCTGCTGCAACAGAAGAAGGCGCAGATAGAGGCCGCGCTGGCGGAGCGCCACGAGGCGCTGGATCAGAGCATTCGCTCCCAGCTCTCCAGGTTCGCCTTCGATTGCGGCCCCGCAGACATGGCCCTGCTGCGGGATCCCCGTTTCTACAGCCGCCACATCCGGCTACAGGGGCTCAAGCTCGCCTCCGGCGGCGGTTGTTCCAGTCTGGGGGAGGATTTCCCCCTGGCCACTGTCGAGCTGCCCCCCTATCCCGAGCAGGAGCAGTTTGGTCTCGCGGCCACCCAGCCCCGCTTCAACACCGAGCAGGAGGTCGTCGCCTATTACAGGAAGGGTGGCAATGTCGCCTATTGGGTGCTGAACAACAGCTGGAGCCACGATCAGCTGCAATCCCCCTGTCCGGGCTGCTTCTATCTCGAGTTTGGCCAGCAGAGTCCGGGCAAGGTCACCACCTTCTTCCCCCGTGGCGACAAGTCCATCAAGCAGGAGCCTGGCAACCAGAGCCTGAGCTTCTTCGATCCGGATCCCCAGATCAGGCAGACCCTGTGGGCGGGCAAGGCGCTGGAGGAGTATGCGAAGCGGCAGGCCCGCCACTATGGCCTCTTGTATGGCGGCGCGCTGGGACTCCTGCTGGTCGCCGCCTACTGGGTGCTGCGCAACTACCGCCGCTCCCTCAAGGGGCTGCTGCAGGCAGCCCTGGTGCGGCGCGAGTTCGTCCCCTTCTATCAACCCATAGTGGACAGTCGCAGCAAAAAGGTGGTCGGTTTCGAGGCGCTGCTGCGCTGGCAGCGGGGTCGGGAGCTGGTGCCCCCAGGCACCTTCATCGACTATGCGGAGGAGCAGGGGCTGATCCTGCCCATGACGGAGCAACTGCTGGAGAGGGTCATCGCGGATCTGCCCTGGCTGGAGCCGACCCAGTGGGTCAGCGTCAACATAGTGGCCGCCCACCTGGAGCAACCCAATCTGCGGCCCCTGTTGCAGCGCCACGACTGGCCCTCCCCGGCCAGACTCACCTTCGAGCTGACCGAGCGCAAGCCGATCACCGATATCAAGGCGGCCATGGGGGAGATAGCGCAGCTCCAGGAGAAGGGATATCACTTCAAGCTGGATGACTTCGGCACAGGTTATGGCGGTTTCGCCTACCTGCAGCGCCTCGGCATCCGCCAGATCAAGATCGACAAGATGTTCGTCGACACCATAGGCACTGACGATCTCAAGCGCACCCTGCTGGACTCCATCATCGCCTTCGGCCATGAATCCAACATGGAGATGATAGCCGAGGGGGTCGAGACTCTGGAGCAGGTCGACTACCTGCACCGCCATGGAGTCCACCTGATCCAGGGCTATGTCTATGCCAAACCCATGGCCCTGACCAAGTTGAAGATCTGGCTGCTGGCATGGCGGCAGAGCCAGCCCGGCGGGCAGTAAGAGAGAAACATCAGGGTCCCCGCCCGGGGATCCTCATCTCTTGCAACAAAATGATTCTCCTCTGACGGGACAACTCCCTTTATCATGGACTGGCGCGCCACCCCTGTGGCGCGACCTGTTGTCTCCCTACCCGTCGGCCACGGCCGCCCCGAGATGAGAACCACTGCCTATGAAGTCCTTTATCCGGCAAGAGATTGCCCTGCCCGTTGGCCTGCTGACCCTGCTCTTCTTCAAGACCCTGGGCAGCGACCTGCTGACAGAAGCAACCCCCCTTGCGGTTTACCTGCCGGTGTCACTGGCCCTGCTCGCCATCGTCACCTGGGCCATCTTCTCCGTCGTGCGTCACTCCGACGCCCTGGCCATCAAGTTGGGTGAACCTTTCGGCACCCTGATCCTGACCCTGTCGGTCATCTCCCTCGAGGTAGTGATGATCTCCTCCGTGATGCTGACCGGCGACCCGAACCCCACCATGGCCCGCGACACCATGTTCGCCGTGGTGATGCTGGTGACCAACGGCCTGGTGGGCTTCACCCTGCTGTTTGGCGGCTGGCGCTATCACACCCAGAACTTCAATCTGGACGGGGTCAAATCCTACCTGGTCGCCATCATTCCCCTGGCCCTGCTCTGCCTGGTGCTGCCAAACTTCACCCGAGGCGGCACCCTGGGCAGCATGTCCAGCGCCATGTCCTGGATGCTGATCATCATCTCGGTGCTGCTCTACGGCGTCTTCCTGCTGATCCAGACCCGCAGCCACAGCCACTTCTTCGTCGACAGCGACCACGAGGACCACGAGGAACACCACGGCATACTACGCAGCAACGTCTATCACACCCTGCTGCTGCTCGCCTACCTGGTGGTGGTGATCCTGCTGGCCAAGACGCTGGCGATCCCCATCAACTACGGGGTCCATGTGCTGGAGGCCCCGGCGGCCCTGGGCGGCTTCATCGTGGCCTGTATAGTGCTCGCGCCTGAGGCTGTCGGCGCCATCAAGGCCGCCTTCAACAACCAGTTGCAGCGCGCCATGAACCTCTACTTCGGTTCCGTGCTGGCCACCATAGCCCTGACGGTCCCCTCTGTGCTGTTCATCGGCTCCCTGCTCGGGCAGGAGGTGCGCCTCGGCCTCTCCGCCGCCGACATGGTGCTGCTCATCACCACTCTCATGGTCTGTAAAGTGACCTTCAGCAGTGGCCGCACCAATGTGCTCCATGGCGCCACCCACCTGGTGTTGTTCGTCGTTTATCTGTTCCTGATGTTCGAGCACGAATAGCCGCACCCAGCCAGCTCCAGAAACGCAAAGACCGCCCAGAGGGGCGGTCTTTTGTTATGTGCAGGCTGGCGGCTTAGAGGCTCGGCAGCACCCCGGCCGGGATCAGATCGTTGTAGCTGGCTCGCCCCAGCAGGGCGGCGGCGGCCTCGATATCCGGCGAGAAGTACCTGTCCTTGTCGTAGAAGCTGACCTCTTCACGCAGTCGTCCCTTGGCCAGCTCGATGAGCTCTGTGCTGCGCAGCGGGGCCCGGAAATCCAGCCCCTGGGCGGCGGCCAGCAGCTCGACCGCCAGTATGCCGCGGGTGTTCTCCGCCATGTCCGTCAGCCGGCGCGCGGCGAAGGTGGCCATGGAGACGTGATCCTCCTGGTTGGCGGAGGTGGGCAAGCTGTCCACCGAGGCCGGGTGAGCCAGGCTCTTGTTCTCGGAGGCGAGCGCCGCCGAGGTGACCTGGGCGATCATAAAGCCGGAGTTGACGCCGCCGTTGTTGACCAGGAAGGCCGGCAGGCCCGACATGCGGGAATCGATCAGCAGCGCCATGCGACGCTCGGACAGCGACCCGATTTCGGCGATGGCCAGGGCCAGGTTGTCAGCGGCAAAGGCCACCGGCTCGGCGTGGAAGTTGCCGCCGGAGAGGATCTCCTCATCCTCGGCAAACACCAGGGGGTTGTCGGAGACCGCATTGGCCTCGCACACCAGCACCTCGGCCGCGTGGCGGATCTGGGCCAGACAGGCCCCCATCACCTGGGGCTGGCAGCGCAGTGAGTAGGGGTCCTGCACCTTCTCGCAGTTGTGGTGGGACATGCCGATCTCGCTGCCATCCACCAGCAGGTGGCGGTAGCAGGCGGCGGCATCGATCTGGCCGCGCTGACCGCGCACCTCATGGATGCGGGCATCGAACGGACGGCGACTGCCCAGAGCCGCCTCCACGCTCATGGCACCTATGGTGATGGCGCCGGCGAACAGATCCTCGGCGTGGAACAGCCCCTCCAGCGCGAACGCCGTGCTGGCCTGGGTGCCGTTGAGCAGCGCCAGCCCCTCTTTGGGTGCCAGGGCGATGGGCTCCAAGCCCGCAATCTTGAGCGCAGTGGCGGCGTCGATCAGCTCGCCCTTGTGGCGGGCCTTGCCTTCACCTATCAGCAGGCAGCTCATATGGGCCAGGGGCGCCAGGTCGCCAGAAGCGCCGACGGAGCCCTTCTTCGGCACCACAGGATAGACTTCGGCGTTGATGAGGGTCATCAGGGCCTCGAGCACCGTCAGGCGGATGCCGGAGAAGCCCCGCGCCAGCGAGTTGACCTTGAGCACCATCATCAGCCGCACAGTGGCGTCATCCATATACTCGCCAATCCCAGCTGCATGAGAGAGCACTATGGATCGCTGCAGTTCATCCAGCTGTTCCACCGGGATGCGGGTGTTGGCCAGCAGGCCAAAGCCGGTGTTGATGCCGTACACCACGCGGTTTTGCTCTATCACCTTGGTGACCACGGCTGCGGAGGCGTGGATCCCAGGCAGGGCGGACGAGTCCAGGCTGACATGGACAGGCTCGCGGCTGACGCGGCGCAGGGTGGCGAGGCAGAGCTTGCCCGGTTGCAGATTGAGTTCAAACATCTTATTTCACCCCTTTGCCAGCTGTGTTCAGCATCGGCAGATCCAGTTTCGCCTCTTGGGCGCAGTTGATGGCAATCTCGTAGCCCGCGTCCGCGTGGCGCATCACCCCGGTGGCTGGATCGTTGCGCAGCACGCGGCCGACCCGCCTGGCGGCGTCATCGCTGCCGTCACAGACGATCACCACCCCGGAGTGCTGGGAGAAGCCCATGCCGACCCCACCACCGTGGTGCAGGGAGACCCAGGTCGCGCCACCTGCGGTGTTCAGCAGGGCGTTGAGCAGCGGCCAGTCGGAGACGGCATCGGAGCCATCCATCATGGATTCGGTCTCCCGGTTCGGGCTCGCCACAGAGCCGGAGTCCAAGTGGTCGCGACCTATGACCACGGGCGCTTTCAGCTCGCCATTCTTCACCATCTCGTTGAAGGCCTGGCCCAGGCGCACCCGATCCTTGACCCCGACCCAGCAGATCCGCGCCGGCAGGCCCTGGAAGGCGATGCGCTCGCGGGCCATGTCGAGCCAGTTGTGCAGGTGGGGATCGTCCGGGATCAACTCTTTGACCTTCTGATCCGTCTTGTAGATGTCTTCCGGATCCCCGGACAGGGCCACCCAGCGGAAGGGACCTATGCCCTCGCAGAACAGCGGGCGTATATAGGCCGGTACGAAGCCCGGGAAGTCGAAGGCATTCTTGACCCCTTCTTCCAGCGCCATCTGGCGGATGTTGTTGCCGTAATCCAGCGTGGCCGCACCACGGGCTTGCAGGGTCAGCATGGCTTCCACCTGGCGCGCCATGGAGTGACGAGCCGCCTGGTTCACCTCCTGGGGGGCGGATTTTTGCAGCTCACGCCACTTAGGCAAGCTCCAGCCCTGGGGCAGGTAGCCGTGGATGGGATCGTGGGCCGAGGTCTGGTCGGTCACCACGTCCGGGGTGATGCCACGGGCCACCAGTTCGGCGAACACGTCGGCGGCGTTGCCGAGCAGGCCGACGGAGACGGCGCTGCCGCTACGTTTGGCTTCCTCGACCATGGCCAGCGCCTCATCCAGGCTGTGGGCCTTCTTGTCGACGTAGCGGGTCTTCAAGCGGAAATCGATGCGGGTCTCGTCGCACTCCACGGCAATCATGGAGAAACCGGCCATGGTGGCGGCCAGGGGCTGGGCACCGCCCATGCCACCCAGGCCGCCGGTGAGGATCCAGCGTCCTTTCGGCTCGCCGTTGAAGTGCTGGTTCGCCACCGCGAAGAAGGTCTCGTAGGTGCCCTGCACTATCCCCTGGGTGCCTATGTAGATCCAGGAGCCGGCCGTCATCTGGCCGTACATCATCAGGCCCTTCCTATCGAGCTCGTTGAAGTGCTCCCAGTTGGCCCAATGAGGCACCAGGTTGGAGTTGGCGATCAGCACCCGGGGCGCGTCCTTGTGGGTCTGGAACACCCCGACCGGCTTGCCGGATTGCACCAACAGGGTCTGGTCTTCCTCGAGACGGGTCAGCACCTCGACTATCTTGTCGTAGCAGGCCCAGTTGCGGGCGGCGCGGCCTATACCGCCATAGACCACCAGGGACTGGGGATGCTCGGCCACTTCCGGATCCAGGTTGTTCATCAGCATCCGCAGGGGCGCCTCGGTCAGCCAGCTCTTGGCGGTCAGCTCGGTGCCGCGGGGGGCACGGATGACCCGGCTCGGGTCGTGACGGGGATCCTGGTGTTGCACAGACATAGACACTCCTTGTTTATCAATGCAGCCGCCATGCGGGGGCACTGTGCCCCCTGGCGAGTCGGCCGGCTACTTGGTTAGTTGATGGACCAGCCGGGCGGCCACGCGGGCGCTGCGGTTGTCCAGATCCAGACTCGGGTTGTACTCGGCCAGATCGGCAAGCCTGAGCTTGCCGCTGGCCCGGATATGGGCGATCAGGGGTTCGATGACTGCCAGCTCGACGCCGCGGGCGGCGGGGGCGCTCACCCCCGGCATCAGGTTGGCGGGCAGCACGTCCAGATCTATGGTGAGATAGAGGTGATCGCAGCGGGCGATAAAGGCGTCCAGCCCCGCCAGCAACACCGGCAGCTCGGCCTGGGTCATCTCCTCGTCCAGCACATACCAGACCCCCAGCGTCTCGGCGCGGGCAAAGAGCGCCGCCGTGTTGGCGGTCTCGGCCACCCCGAGGCAGGCGTAAGTAAAGGGCGTGCCCTGGGCCGCGCACTGCTCGGCTATCTGGAAGAAGGGGGTGCCCGAGCTTGCCTGCTCCTGCTTCATACGCAGATCGAAGTGGGCATCGAAGTTGATGATGCCGATCCGGCCCTTGCCACCCAGATAGCGATTGAGGCCGCTCCAGCTGCCGAAGGCCACCTCGTGGCCACCCCCCAGCACCAGCGGGAAGTGACCCAGATCCAGCGCACGGGCGACCCGCTCGGCCAGCCTGCCGTGGGCGGCATCGAGATCGCCGTCCTCGCAGGCCAGATCGCCGCCGTCATGGACAGGTTGGTCCAGGTGCCAGGCGGTGTTGGCGAGCAGCTTGCGAACCGCCAGCGGGGCAGCGGCGGCGCCGACCCGCCCCTTGTTGCGGCGCACTCCCTCGTCACAGGCAAAACCGAGCAGCACCACGCCGGGCTCGCTGTCCGCTTGCCAGGGTTGCACCTTGTTGTGCCAGCGCAGGGCCAGTTCACCATCTTCCGGATCCTGGCGCCCCTGCCAGACCGACATGTCGGCCGCGTTGAACTTATCCATGGAGCGTCTCCTCACCGTTGAGAACCCGGCTGACCAGCTGATCGACCCCGATCAGGTAGCTGATCTCGGAAGGATGGGCGCAATTCCAGACCAGAAAATCGGCCTGCATGCCCACTCTCAGCTGCCCCAGACGCTCCTGCTCGCCGAGCGCCCGGGCGGCGTGGCGGGTCACCCCGGCCATGGCCTCGACCGGGGTCAGGCCGAACAGGGTGCAGGCCATGTTCATGGCCATGCGAAGGGAGACGATGGGGGCTGTGCCCGGGTTGATGTCGGAGGAGACCGCCATGGGCACCCCCGCCTTGCGCAGGGCGGCGACCGGCGGCAACTTGGTCTCTTTGAGGAAGTAGAAGGCGGTGGGCAGCAGGGTGGCGACCACGCCACGGTGGGCCAGCGCCTGGATCCCGTCCTGATCCAGATACTCCAGATGATCCACCGAGAGGGCACCGAAGTTGGCGGCGAGCGTGCTGCCCCCCAGGTTGGAGAGCTGCTCCATGTGCCCCTTCACCGCGAGATTGTATTGATCCGCCGCCAGATAGACCTGCTCTGTCTGGGCCAGGGAGAAGCCGATGTGCTCGCAGAAGACATCCACCGCATCCGCCAGACCCGCCTCGGCGGCCGCCGGGATGATCTCCTGGCAGATGGTCTCGACCCAGGAGTCGGGATCGTCGCGGTACTCCGGTGGCACCGCATGGGCGGCCAGCAGGGTAGTCTTGACCCGGATGGGCAGCGCCTCCCCCAGCCGGCGGGCGACCCGCAGCATCTTGAGCTCGTCCGCCAGGGTGAGGCCATAGCCGGACTTGATCTCCACTGTGGTGACCCCTTCCCGGATCAGGGACTTGATCCTCGGCACCGCCAGCTCATAGAGCTGATCCTCGCTGGCCGCGCGGGTGGCCCGTACGGTGGAGAGTATGCCACCCCCCTTGCGGGCGATGTCGCTGTAGGGCACGCCCTGCTGGCGCAGCTCGAACTCCTCGGCCCGGCTGCCGGCAAAGATGAGGTGGGTGTGGCAATCGATGAGGCCAGGAGTCACCAGCCTGCCCTTCATGTCACGCCAGTGGGCGGGATAGGGTCCCTTGAGATCCTGCATGGGGACCAGGGCGTGGATCCTGCCTTCATGCACGCCGAGGGCATGGGGTTCCAGCAGACCGTAGTCCGCCAGATCGGAGCGCAGGGTGGCGGGTGTCACGTTGAGCCAGACCCGCTCGCAGTTCAACAGTTCCTTGTTCATACCGACCTCGAAATGTATATACAATAATTTATAGCCGATCTCTGACGAGAAAGAAAGGATCAAGTTCACATCTTGATAACAGCGGTTTCATTAGAGTTTAAGCACAAAAAAGCCCACCAATGGGTGGGCTTTTAAAACAAGATATGTATATACAATCAAGTCAATCGGGTCTTGGAGCTCAGCTTGTAGCGGGAGCCTGGCGAAAGCAGCCTGGCGTAGGAGACCAGGAAGCCATCCGACCAGGTGCGTCGATGCAGCAGCAGGCAGGGGGTATCAACCCTCACCTGCAGCAAGCCCGCCTCGCCGGCGCTCGGCAGCACAGCCTCCACCACGTGCTCCATCTCGGAGAGGGGGCAGACTTCCATCAGATAGCTGTTCGGCGTCTGTTTCGTGAAGTCCTGCTCGCCATAGCCGGGCAGGCGCTCGGCATCGACGAAACGCTCCTCCAGTTGCAGCGGCTCCCCATCTGCCTGATGGACGATGAGGCTGTGGAAGGTGGGCGCCCCGACCCGCAAACCCAGTCGCACCGCCACCTTCTCGTCCGCAGCCTGGCGCTGCAGGCGGATCACCCGGGCGCTGTACTGGCTGCCCCGCTCGGCGATCTCGTCGGCTATGTTGCGAATGGCCAGCAGCGGCGACTCGGCACGCCTGTCCGCCACGAAGCTGCCGGAGCCGGCGGTGCGATTGAGCCAGCCCTCGGCCACCAGTTCACGCAGCGCCTTGTTGACCGTCATCCGGCTCACGGCAAACTGCTCGCACAGGGCGGCCTCGGTCGGGATCCTGTCGCCTGCCTGATAGTGGCGTTCGCGGATCCCGTCCAGGATATGCTGTTTGATCTGCAGATAGAGGGCGGGTGCCACCAATGGGTTCCTCAGCGACGACGGTGAGGCGGACGCATGTCCGGCCAGGCACGGTAGACGTCCGGGATCTGATCCGGGCCGCTGATGCAGAGATCGAGATCGTGCAGCAGACCGTCCTTGATGCCGTAGATCCAGCCGTGCACCGCCAGCTCCTGCCCCTTGCGCCAGGCATTCTGGATGATGGTGGTGTGGCAGACGTTGGCGACCTGCTCGGCCACGTTCAGCTCGCACAGGTAGTCGAAGCGCTCGTGCTCATCCTCGATGGCTTCGAGCTGCTCGCCGTACTTGAAATAGACATCCTTGATGTTGCGCAGCCAGTTGTCGATGAGGCCCAGCTCCTGGTTCTGCATCGCCGCCTTGACGCCGCCGCAACCGTAGTGGCCGCAGACGATGATGTGCTTCACCTTGAGCACCTCCACCGCGTATTGCAGCACCGAGAGGCAGTTGAAATCGGTGTGTACCACCAGATTGGCGACGTTGCGGTGGACGAAGACATCCCCCGGCAGCAGGCCCATCAGCTGGTTGGCGGGAACCCGGCTGTCGGAGCAGCCGATCCAGAGGTACTCGGGCGCCTGCTGGGCGGAGAGGGTAGCGAAGAAATCGGGATCTTCGGCCTTGATCCGTTCCGCCCACTCGCGGTTATTGGTAAACAGGTCGTTCAACAGTTTCACTTCTGCTCTCCCTAACTGTGGCAGTGGCGGCAACATACCATACACAAGGGTAACCAAGGCAAGGCCGACCAGATCCCGATGAAACAAAAACAGGGCCATCAGGCCCTGTTTTCTACAAGAGAATGCCCTCAGGCATCCATGGCGTCTTTCAGTTTCTTGAGCGGTTCACAGGCTCGGCGAATGTCCTCAGGCGGCCATCGCATCCTTCAGCTTCTTGAGCGCGTTCTTCTCAAGCTGACGCACACGCTCGGCGGATACACCGTAGTTGTCGGCCAGCTCCTGCAAGGTGGTCTTGCTCTCCTCATCCAGCCAGCGGGCGCGGATGATGTGCTGGCTGCGCTCGTCCAGGGTGGCCATGGCCGCACTCAGGCGACGGGTGGCGTGGCTGTCCCAGTTGTCGTTTTCTATGGTGGCGGCCAGATCGGAAGACTTGTCTTCCAGATAATGGACGGGGGCGAAGCCACCTTCATCCTCATCGTCACCGACCAGATCGAAGGCCTGATCGTAGTTGCTCATGCGCGCTTCCATCTCGGTAACGTCCGCGGCAGAAACCCCGAGATCCGCGGCAACGGCCTGCACCTCTTCGTGATTCAGCCAGCCAAGACGCTTCTTGGACTTGCGCAGGTTGAAGAACAGCTTGCGCTGGGCCTTGGTGGTGGCCACCTTGACCATGCGCCAGTTGCGCAGCACATATTCGTGGATCTCGGCCTTGATCCAGTGCACGGCGAAGGAGACCAGGCGCACCCCGACGCTCGGGTCGAAGCGCTTGACCGCCTTCATCAGGCCTATATTGCCTTCCTGCACCAGATCGGCCTGAGGCAGGCCATAGCCGGAGTAGCTCTTGGCCACGTGAACGACAAAACGCAGATGCGACATGACCAGCTGACGGGCAGCCTCGAGATCGCCACCCTGCTGCAAACGCATCGCCAGTTCACGCTCTTCCTCCGCGCTCAGCACGGGGATCGAGTTGACGGCTTGGATATAGCCTTCCAGACTACCTTGCGGAATCAGAGCCATAGTGCGTTGCAATGAAGTTCCCATGTTCTACCTCTTACTTTTCAATCGAATCAGTCTAACACCCTGAGAGGGCCTGTCTACCGACCGGGGGTCATTCTGCGGCCCACATCAAACATAAGTCAAACATCGGCCCCAGCATGAACCCGGGCTATCTTAGGCTGACGGGATGAATCATAAATGAACGGTCAAAAAAAAGGGGTCACAGTGAAGGACCCCTGAAAAGTAGCATGCTAAGTCCATTGTTGCGGAGCTCGCAACCTTCACATGCTTGCCAAGTCAGACGAGCAAGGCAGAGGGGCCACACCCGTATAAATTCTGTTGCACTAGATAGACTGTTTATAAATCAAAAGGTTCACAGGATCCAAATATGATCCTTGGTGCAGGCCTCATTCAGATTACTCTGAGAAAGTGGCCCGTGCCAGAAACGGGCCACTCTTTTACTTGATCCAGTTCGCAAAATCCAGCGCTTTAAAATGCTGACAAATTAATCAGGATGGTTCTATGTCGCGAATGTGTCTGTGCACCGAGAACCAGGACGCAATCAGCCCCAGCAGAGCACCGAGCAGTATGAGGTTGAAGCCGTCGAACGCCCCCATCCCCACCAGCCGGAAGTTGCTGTTGTAAAGCCCCGCCAGCTCCTTCACCACCCCCTCGCTCCAGATCACCATGACCTCGGTCAGCCACCAGGCCAGCATGCCGCCGATGACCCCGAACCAGATACCGGTGTAGAGGAAAGGACGGTGAATGAAGGCGTCGGTCGCCCCCACCAGCTTGAGCACTTCGATCTCGGATCTCTGGTTGAGTATGTTCAGGCGAAGGGTGTTGCCGACGATCAGCAGCACGGCGGAGAGCAGCAGCACGGCGATGCCGGTGATGGTGTGGCGCAGCAGATTCATGATCCCCTGCAGCCGGGTCAGCCACTGCAGATCCAGCTTGCCCTGCTCGATGCCAGGCTCGTTCTCCAGCTTGGCGAGCAGCTCGGCGGCCCCTTCCGGATTCTGCCAGCGCGGATCCGGGATCACGCTCAGCACAGGCGGCAGCGGGTTGCTGTCGAGGTAGTCGAGAGCATCGCCGAAGCCGGAGATCTCGCGAAACTCCTTGAGCGCCTCGTCCCGGTTCATGTAGGTGACGGACTCCACCTCGGGATAGAGCAGGATCCGCTGCTTCATGTCGAGGATGCTCTGCTCCGGCAGATCCTTGCGCAGGTAGAGGGAGATCTGGGAGCTGGTCTGCCAGCTCCCTTCCACCACTTCGGCGTTTTTCAGCAGCACGTGGAAGCAGGAGGGCAGCGCCAGACTGACCCCAAGCACCGCCAGCGTCATCAGGGAGGCGAGCGGGTTGCGCCACAGCTCTCCCAGACTGGCAAAGGCCTGACGCACGTGATCCACGCCGTACATCATCAGACGGCGCAGCGGCGGCTGTTTATGACGAACAATAGCCATCAGAACTCCCTCCCCTGTCGAATATCGGCGACCTGATCCATCCGAGTGACCATCATCAGAGGGCACAGAGGGGGCTGTTTATGACGAACTATGGCCATCAGCTTTCCTCCTGCTCTTGGGAATACATGCGCCCGGCCTTCAGGGTCAGGGTGCGATAGCGCATGCGGGCGATCAGCCCCAGATCGTGAGTGGCAATCAGCACCGAAACCCCGAAGCGATTGAACTCCTCGAACAGTCGCATGATGTCCATGGAGAGCTGGGGATCCAGGTTGCCGGTCGGCTCATCCGCCAGCAGCAGGGGCGGCTTGTTGACGATGGCGCGGGCGATGCCGACCCGCTGCTGCTCACCACCGGAGAGCATGCGCGGCTGGTAACGCTCCTTGCCGAGCAGGCCGACCTTGTCCAGCGCCGCCGCCACCCGCTTGTTGATGTCGGCATGGCTGTAGCCATCGATCACCAGGGGCAGGGCCACGTTGTCGAACACGGTTCTGTCCATCAGCAACCGGTGATCCTGAAAGATCATCCCGATCTGGCGGCGCACATAAGGGATCTGGCTGCGCTGGATCTGGCTGACGTCATCGCCATGGAAGAAGACGCGACCATCGGTCGGCCGCTCCATCACGCTGATGAGCTTGAGGAGGGTACTCTTGCCCGCCCCCGAATGGCCGGTCAGGAAGGCCATCTCCCCCTTGCGCAGGTGGAAGCTGACCTTCTGCAGCGCCTGATGGCCACCGCTGTATACCTTGCTGACCTTGTCAAAACGAATCATAACGGTTCCCTGAGATTGACCAACCCCGACCGGGATCGAAGCATGGCACGCTGGCTCCTCGCGGCGACACTAGCCTTGATGAAATAGCTGATCCGCAGCAATACACCTTGTCAGTCTTGTCGATACAAATCATACCCTGACAGTGACATACCCCGACCGGGATCGAAGCATGGCACACTGACTCTTCGCGGCGACATAAGCCCTTGATGAAATGGCCGATCCGCAGCCACGCACCTTGGCGGCCTGGTCGAAACGAATCATACCCTGACAGTGACAAGCCCCGACCTGAGTCGGGGCATGGAACACTTGCTCATCACGGCTGAGCTGACTCTTCGTGGCCGAACTCATTCATCGCGGCTGAAGAGCGCCTCGATAAAGTCGTTGGCAACGAAGGGACGCAGATCGTCGATCCCCTCGCCCACCCCTATATAGCGGATCGGGATCTGGAATTTGTCGGCCACCGCGAAGATGACGCCGCCCTTGGCGGTCCCATCCAGCTTGGTGAGGGTGATGCCGGTCAGGCCCACCGCCTCGCTGAACAGCTTGGCCTGGCTCAGGGCGTTCTGGCCTGTGCCCGCATCCAGAGTCAGCATGATCTCGTGGGGCGCCTCTTCATCCAGCTTCTTCATCACCCGCACCACCTTCTTGAGCTCTTCCATCAGGTTGCTCTTGTTTTGCAAGCGACCGGCGGTGTCGGCAATCAGTACGTCAGCCCCACGGGAGCGGGCGGCCTCGATGGCGTCATAGATGACGGAGGCGGAGTCGGCACCTGTGTGCTGGGCGATCACCGGAATGTTGTTGCGCTGACCCCACACCTGCAGCTGCTCGACCGCGGCGGCACGGAAGGTATCCCCCGCCGCCAGCATGACGCTCTTGCCGTCGGCCTGGAACTGCTTGGCCAGCTTGCCGATGGTGGTGGTCTTGCCGACGCCGTTCACACCGACCATCAGGATCACGTAAGGCTTCTTGCTGGTGTCGATCACCAGCGGCTGCTCGACCTGAGTCAGCATGGCCCCCATGTCCTGCTTGAGCAGACCGTAGAGCGCCTCGGCATCCTTGAGCTGCTTGCGATCCGCGTGCTGCACCAGGCCTTCGATGATACGGCTGGTGGTATCCACGCCGAGATCGGCGGTCAGCAACTGAGTCTCCAGCTCCTCGAACAGCTCGTCATCGATCTTCTTGCCGCGGAACAGGCCGAAGAAACCGGAGCCGATATTCTCCTTGGTGCGCACCAGGCTGCGCTTGAGGCGAGCAAAGAAGCCCTCCCGCTGCGGCTTGTCCTGAGTATCGTCGTCCACCTTGGCTGCCAATGGCAGGGCGGCCAGCGCGGCGGCCTCAGCCTCCATCGCGGCCACCAGGCGCAGATCTTCCGCTCGCTGGGCCTCTTTGGCGATACGGGCTTCCTCGGCAGCCTGTGCCTCGGCGGCAACACGGGCGGCTTCGGCAGCTTCTGCCTCGGCGGCAATGCGGGCGGCTTCCGCAGCCTGGGCCTCGGCAGCAATACGGGCAGCTTCCGCAGCCTCTGCCTCGGCGGCAATGCGAGCGGCTTCGGCGGCTTGTGCCTCGGCGGCAACACGGGCGGCTTCCGCAGCAATACGCGCCTCTTCCGCAGCACGGGCTTCGGCGGCAATGCGAGCTTCTTCCGCAGCGCGGGCCTCGGCGGCAACGCGGGCGGCTTCGGCGGCTTGTGCCTCGGCAGCAACACGGGCGGCTTCGGCAGCCTGCGCCTCGGCGGCAATACGGGCGGCTTCTGCGGCTTGTGCCTCGGCGGCAATGCGGGCGGCTTCGGCGGCTTGTGCTTCAGCGGCGACACTGGCGGCTTCCGCGGCTTGGGCCTCGGCTTCGGCGGCGATCAGCGCCTCATTGACGATGACGGGCTCGAGTTCGGAGGCAGGTTCCTCCACCACCAGAGGGCCTTCGTCAGGGGCCGCCAGGGGCGCCTCGTGCGGTACAGCAGGGGCCTCGGTCAGGGAAACATCAGCGACGGGAGCGGGGGCAACGGTGGCCTCGGACTCGGCGACAGCCGGGGTGGCGTCAGGGGCCTGTGATTGGACGGCCTCAGCCTCTTCTTTCTTGCGGCCGAAACCCAGCCAGGAAAACAAACCTTTTGCCATCTAAAAAATACTCACTTCGTTGGCTGACTGCTAAGATAGCCGTCCCTCGGCGGGTCGGCATAAAAATGAACCGCCTTATACTACCACTTTATTTTCTGACGACGAAACGCGATGCCCAGAGTGAAATCCAGCCGTAACAGCCCGAGCAAGAGCCCAGCCCCCCAGGGGCGAGCGGGCGTGGTAAGAATCATCAGCGGCCAGTGGAAGGGCCGCAAACTGCCGGTCAGGGATGTGGACGGACTCAGACCCACCACGGATCGCGTCAAGGAGACCATCTTCAACTGGCTGGCCCCCCATGTCCGCGGTGCCCGCTGCCTCGACCTGTTTGCCGGCAGCGGCGGCCTGGGGCTGGAGGCGCTGTCGCGCTACGCCGAAAAGGTGACTCTGGTCGAGATGGACAAGGGAGCCGCCGATCAGCTCAGGAAGAACCTGGCCGCCCTCGGCAGTCAGCAGGGCGAGGTGATCCAGGCCGATGCGGTGAGCTGGCTGCAAGGCCCGGCCACCCCCTTCGATCTGGTGTTCCTGGATCCGCCGTTTCGCCGTGAACTGCTGCCCCAGGTGTGCGAGCTGCTGGAGCAGCGCGGCTGGCTGGCGCCGGATGCCCTCATCTATCTTGAACGGGAAAAGGAGATGAGCGATCTCCCCCTGCCTGCCAGCTGGCAGCAACTCAAGGACAAACAAGCGGGTCAGGTCTGCTACCAGCTCTATCTGCGGGATACCAAGGAGAACACTGCGGTTTGAATGCCAGGCGGGAGAGGAAATGAACGATTGCCACTCCCTGTCAACTTGGACAACAGCAACAACTCAAGGACAAGCAGGCCGGTCAGGTCTGCTATCAACTCTATGTACGGGAGATAAGCGATGAAGCGGGTGTTTAATCTATTGGCGATGGGCGTGCTGCTGTTCTTCTGGCTCGGCGTGGTGCTCGCCCTGCTCGGCACACTGCCGGGCAAACTGAACGGTTTTCTGCCGGTGTGCGGCGTCATAGTGATACTGATGCACTGGGTACAGGCCAGCATGATCAAGGCCGCCTGCAAGCCCTACTTTGCCATCACCCGCCTCGAGTTCACCCAGGTGCTGATCTTCGGCGTGTTCGGCATGATGGAGATCCGCGCCAAGCTGCAGGCCATCATAGACGCCAGACAGAGGGGAGAAAACCCACCCCGGGCTGACTGACCCGAGACCGCCAGATCGAACCTGAAGGAGTGACCTGTCACTCCTTCACTTTTTTCCCCAGGCTGATGCCGAGCTTGATGGAGAGCACGGCGAGCAGCAGCAGCATGGCGATCAGGGAGAAGAAGTTGCTGCCAAGCTCGGGGTACTGCACCTTGAGCAGCGCCGTGTGCCCGAACGCCCCGATGAAGAAGCAGAGCAGGATGCAGCTGGGGGTATTGCCGACTATGGGCTCGTGGCGATAGTGCTGATAGAGCTGGTAGGCCGCCAGCAGCAGGGCGATCAGGGGGAAGAAGGAGAAGGGCACGACCGACTCGGTCAACACCGACAGGAAGGCATCACCGCAGATGCCGATGAGCAGGGCCAGCAACAGGGGCTTCTTCGGGATCGCGTTCGATTCATGCATGGGACTGTCCATCCTTGACTTAAGAGAGAGATTCGCGGCGCTTGCGGTTCTGGACCTCGGCGCCCATGGCGATCATCCGCAACTGGCTGATGGTACGCTCCGACAGGGCCCGGCACTCCTCGGGGGTCATGTCGAGGGCGTCGGCACCGGCGCTGAAAACTATGGTGACCATGGCTTCGGCCTGGATGTAGGCCTCTTCCCGTGGCGCCTGCGTGGTCGCCTCCAGATAATCGGTCAGCTCGGCGATGAAGTGCTGGATCTCGCGGGCCACCGCCTGACGGAAGGCCGCAGAGGTGCCGGAGCGCTCACGGAGCAGCAGCCGGAAGATGTTCGGGTTGTTTTCGACGAATTCCATGAAGGTCTGCACCGAGGTGCTGATAACGCTGCCACCACCGGCGATGCGCTGGCGCGCCTGGCGCATCAGCTGGCGCAGGGTCAGGCCGCCCTCGTCCACCAGGGTCAGCCCCAGCTCTTCCATGTCGCGAAAATGACGATAGAAGGAGGTCGGCGCTATGCCCGCCTCCCTGGCCACTTCCCGCAGACTGAGGTTGGAGAAGCTGCGGTTGGCACAGAGTTGACTGAACGCCGCTTCGATCAGCGTACGCCGGGTCTTTTCTTTTTGTTGCGCGCGAATACCCACGAAAACAGTCACCTTGAGATTAGCGAGGCCAGATGATAACCCGAAGGCGGGGCCTGGATCAGGTTTGTCTCCGACTTTTTTACCATTGACCCGCATTCCGGCTCAATGGAGAATAGTGGACAGCTGTTCGCTGAATGGAGCCGAGTGAAATGGACCGCCCCCCGATCATCATGACCAACACCCTGCTGTTCGCCCTCTCCGGGCTGACGGCACTGATTGCGGTACCCTGGTACGGCCTGACCCATGGCTATGACCTCTGGCAGTGGGGCTGCTTCCTGCTGCTGTTCTGCTACTGCGGCATCTCCATCACCGCCGGTTATCACCGACTCTGGTCCCACAAGGCCTACAAGGCACACCCTGCCCTGCAATGGATCTTCGCCATAGGCGGCGCCCTCGCCCTGCAAAACTCGGCACTCCACTGGTCGTCCGATCACCGCCGTCACCACCGCCACGTGGATGACAACCAGAAGGATCCCTACAGCGCGGGCCGCGGCTTCTGGTACTCCCACATCGGCTGGATGCTGCGGGAATACCAGCGCGAGATCTACCACGATTACAGCAATGTGCGGGATCTGCAGAACAACGCCGTGGTCGCCTTCCAGCACAGGCACTATCTGGCCTTGACCCTGGCCACCAACATCGGCATCCCGCTGCTGCTCGGCCTGATCCATGGGGATCTGCTCGGCATGCTGCTGCTGGCGGGGGTGCTGCGCATGGTGATGACCCACCACACCACCTTCTTCATCAACTCCCTGGCCCACATCTGGGGCAGCCAGCCCTTCACCGATCGCAACAGTGCGCGGGACAACGGCATCCTGGCCTTCTTCACCTTCGGCGAGGGGTATCACAACTTCCATCACCTGTTCGAGAACGACTACCGCAACGGCATCCACTGGTGGCAGTTCGACCCCACCAAGTGGCTGATCCGCACCGCAGCCTGGTGCGGGCTGGCCGGGGATCTCAGATCCTGTCCTGAGGAGCGGATCGAGCAGGCCAGGCTGGAGATGCAGCTCAAACGCGCCCAGGCCAGGCTGCGCAAGGCAGAGGACAGGGAGCTGTGGCAGGCGCTGCTGCAGGAGGAGTACGACAAGCTGAGCCTGCAGATCCAGCACTACTACGCCAGCCGCAAGCTGTTGCTGGAACAGCGCAAGCGCAAGGCGCTGGCCCGCTACGACAGGCTCAAGCTGCAGCTGGAGTATCGCAACCTGCGGGATGGCTTCCTCGTTGCCAAGCGCAACTGGAGTCGCCTGCTGGCCGGCATCGCCTGAGGCGGCTGACCGACAGACCTGATTGCCCAAGACCGCCCGCTGGCGGTCTTTTCATGGGCGTCTGGCGATCTTTTGGCATAAAAAAATGGGGCGACATTCGCATGTCACCCCCTCGCAAATAGCATGTTCCATATTGGGATCCGGCAATAACGGGGCTGATGCGCGTCACGGGTTTCCGCTCCCGATCCGCACTGCCAGCCAGAACACGCTGGCCGACCCACTCCCTTGCTGCCCTCACCCACACGGCAGACCAGCCGCCGTGTTTGTCCTTGCAACCGAAATACTACGCAGTTAAATAAAATAAAAAACCGTTATATGCGGCCCTGTATGCAAGCGAGGGCGCTGCATCAGGTATCGCCTATCGACATAAAGTGATTAAAAACAATACGATAAAATCTCAATCCGGCTTTGGATGGCAAACGTTATCCTCGAAGGCGCACAAGGCTTTGCGAGATCTCGCACAAGCTGGGCCCCACTCACAGCCAGGGGCGCAGCGGCAGCCAGTCGCTCAGTCGCGCCAGCAGGCGCCGCAGCGTCGAGGGGGGCGCCACCACAGGATGGACCGCCGCCCGTTGCCAACCGCAGAGCCAGTGCCGCAGCTCGGCACAGAGCGCCGGGCAGCTCAGGTGCAGCATCAGCTCGGTGTTGAGCATCAGGGAGCGGGGATCCAGATTGAAGCTGCCGAGCAGCGCCTCCTCCTCCCCCATCAGGATCAGCTTGGCGTGCAGACTGCGCCCCTCATCCGACAGCTCGGCCAGCACTATGCCCTGCCGCTCCAGCCAGGGGCGGTGGCGCCGATAGGCGCCATACACCAGGGGCACGTCTGTGCTGGCCAGGGAGTTGGTCAGGATCTCGATGCCGACCTCGGCCTGACGCAGCCGCTTGAGATGGCGGCGCAGGCTCCGGGTCAGGATCAGGTAAGGACTCACCAACCGCAGCGTCCCCTGGTTGCCAGCCAGCTTGCGTCCCAGCCGGGGCGCCGTGGTCGGCCGGGAGATAAGCCCCTTGCCGGGCCTGTCAAACCAGCACTCCCCGACCCCAGGATGCCAACGCAGGGGGAGAGGCGCGTCATCAAACAGGCTGGCGGGCAGATCGTAGACCATGGCCACCGCCGGGTCGGTCAGGGTCAGCAGGAAGTCGTTCACCGCGCGGATCTCGGCGGGCAGCAGGGGGCGCCGCAACAGGCGCCGGATGGGGTGGCTCCAGCGGCTGCGCCAGAACAGCTCGAAGCCCTGCTCGGCCTGGCGGCAGAGGGGGCCGCGGCAGACCAGATCCAGATCGACGAAGTGAGGGGGGGCCCCCAGCCCGAAGTAAGGATCGCCGATGTTGCGGCCACCGATCACCGCCTCGTGGCCATCCACCAGCAGCAGCTTGTTGTGCATGCGGTGGTTGATGCGCCGGAAGCTGAGCAGGCCTTCCAGCAGCAGGGTCAGGGGGCGCCAACCCCTGAGCCAGAACGGATTGAACAGCCGCACCTCGATGCCGGGCTCTGCCGCCACCACCTCCAGGAAGCGGTTGTCGCCGGCATAGAGATCGTCGATGAGCAGCTGGACCCGGACCCCGCGCCGCGCCGCATGGAGCAACTCGGACAGCAACAGCTTGCCGCTGCTGTCCTCCTCCCAGCTGTAATACTGGGCCTGGATCCGGCTGCGGGCGCCGCGGATCAGCTGGCAGCGGGCCTTGAGGGCGGCGCCGGGATCGTCGAGCAGGGCAAATTCGGCGGGGATCAAGGGTCATCTCCTTGTCATGAGACGGTGGCATAACCCAGACAACAGCCCCGATTGCGGCGTGTCAAGGAGCCGATGATGGAAGTGCGCGACCACCCCAGCCTCAGCCAGAGACCCCAGGCCAGTCAGCCTGATCCCACTCCCGCCAGGCTGCTGACCCCCTGGTACCAGCAGCACAGGGATCAGGGCTGGGAGGCCCTCCCCCTTGCCCCCGAGGATGGCCTGCCCGACCGGCACTGAGCACTCAGGGCTGGACCGCCTCCATGGCCTCTGTCTTGCCCTCCACCTGAGGCAGGCTGAAGCGGTAGGCCACGTAGTATTTGTAGATGGTGCCGACGTAGTTGATGGGGCCCTGGCCGACCTCGTTGGCCACCAGCTGCTCCACGTTGCCAAACCAGACGTTCGGATCCAGCCCCCTCTCCCTGGCCTTGGCCTGCAGCGCCTGCACCCGGTTAGGGCCCGCATTGTAGGCCGCCAGGGCGAACAGGTGACGGTTGAGCCTGTCCATCCCGGGATCGTTGAAGTAGGTATCGAGAATGAGCCGCATGTAACGGCAGGCCGCCTCCACACTGCCTTCCAGGCTGGTGAGCCTGGCGCCGCGGATCCCCACCTCGCCCCCCGTGCTCGGCAGCAGTTGCATGATGCCGACAGCCCCGCGGTTGGAGCGGACATTGGGATTGAGCCCCGACTCCTTGTAAGCCAGCGCCGCCAGCATCAGCCAGTCGAGCTCATATTTGTCGGCCTGGGTTTCCAGTACCTTGCGGATGGTCGACAGCCGCCCCAGGGGATCCGGCGCCAGTATGTTGCTCATCTTGTCACTCTGGGCCAGCAGGCGACGCAGGGTCATGTCGCTGTAGAGGGTGCGTTTGCTCGACTCCGAGATATAGGCATTCACCGCCTTGAGCAGCTCGGGGCTGTTGTTGCGCAGTGCCCAGGCGCTGCGCCCCTTGTCCCGCAGCGGGATCAGCTTGTGGGCCTTGAGGCCCCCTATCATGTCGAGCCAGATCCGCCCCTTGAAACTGTCGGTGACGGTCAGCGGTATGATGCCGGCGGCCACCATCTCCAGCAGATCCCCGTCCTGCAGGTACTCAGGCACTGTCTCTATGTAGACGGGGGGTAACCCCAGCTCGCGGAACAGCCAGTTGAGCTGATGCAGGCTCTCGTAATAGCTGGAGCTGGCCCGCACCCAGATCCGCCGACCGGAGAGCTGAGTGATGCGGTTGAAACCCGTCAGCTCCCGCTGGCTCACCACCCACTCCTCGATGGGCGAGATGAGCGGCTGGGAGAAGGTGACCTGCTCGCGCCGGGTCGGCGTCACCGTCAGGTTGGCCGCCACCAGATCCCCCCGCCCCTCGGTGAGGTAGTCCAGCAGCTTGTCCTGACGCACCGGGATATAGATGATCTTGAGCTTGAGCTTCTCCTTGGGGAGATAGGTCTGGTTCAGCCAGCGCTCGAAGCCTTGCAGTTGATTGACCAGGATGCCGTACTGGGCCCCCTTGTCGAAGAAGAAGAAGCCCCGTTCATAGACCACCAGGGCCCTGAGCTCCTTCTTTTGCAGTATGTGTTCGAGATCCCCAGGTTGGGGCAGGAGCTTGGGCTTGACGTCCGCGGCGCGCGAAGGGGCATCACCAGGCTGGGAACCGAGATCCGCCGCCAGCAGAGGGAGAGAACAGAGGACCAGCAGGGCCCAAATCCATCGCATCATGAGGTAGCCACCTTCTGTTGGTCGACTCGCGCCTTGAGATTCTCGGCAGGACAAGGCCCGACACGCGGGACTCATGACGGGGTGCCATCATGGCACCTTCCTGCAGCGGAACTATTGGTGCCGGACTGAAACCGGATCGTCCGTGGGATAACTCACTATACAACGCAAAGAGAGGGAAAAGGCGAGGGGCAAAGCAATACGGCAGGCAAGCCTGCCGTCTCATCGGGGGGCTCAGATAGAGCGGGCACGCATCTCGAAAATCAGCTTCTCGGCGGTGCAGGTGAATTGCAGGCGGGCCTTCAGGATCACGCCGTCGGCGCCCTGGGTCAGTTCGCTGTCGATCACGGCTTCGGCGGTCACCTGCTTGGCCAGCGCCTCATAGGCCGCCAGCTTGGCGCGGGCGTCGGCTTCTGCCGCGGCCTCGATCACCAGCTCCATCACATCGTCGCCTTCACCTATGATGGTGCCGATCTCGGCGAAACAGCCGCAGCTGTCGCAGGTTTCATTCAATTCCACTTTTTCGTCTACAGACATACTTCCACTCCTACTCATTTCGGATGTACTTCATCGTCACGCAAGGCTTTACGAAAATCCCTGATGGCGGTGCCCAGATCCTCACCAGCACCGGCCAGGCGTTTGCTGCCAAACACCACGACGACCACCACCAGCAGGATCAACAGATGCCAGATATGAATTCCACCAAGTCCCATAGGGCGACTCCTGACAGATAGATACCCGTTGTTTGTATCAAAAGAAGGCGCAACGATTGTTGGGCAAAATCAAGGCAGGCGCAAGTTGGCAGGAAAATCGTCAAAAAACATAAAAAGATACGGCGACCTTTGGCCGCCGTATGAGTCGGTGCTACTTGTCCCCTCAACCGCTACATCCTGTACCAGTCGCCATGAAGGCGAGAGACAGGTCGAGCATAGGGTCGCCAAGATATGAAAACAAATGGTATAAATTCATCTAAGAATTGAAGAGGATTCATATCATGTTGCTGGAACAGCTCGGGCGCATAGATCTTAATTTGTTGATTATCCTGCAAGTCTTGCTGGAAGAGCGCAATGGCAGCCGGGCCGCCCGCCGCCTGCATCTGAGTCAGTCCGCCGTCAGCAAGGCCCTGGGTCGCCTGCGGGAGACCTTCGACGATCCCCTGTTCGTCCGCTCCGCCTACGGGCTGGATCCCACCCCGCGCGCCCTCGATCTGCAGTTGCAGTTGCAACCCATACTGCTGTCGCTGGACAACCTGATCCAGCCCCCCGCCTTCGATCCCGCCAGCACAGAGCGGGAGTTCGTCATCGCCAGCATGGACAGCGCCTTCACCCTGTTCGCGCCGCTCTACCTGAGCGAGCTCAAGCGCAAGGCACCGGGGATCCGGCTGCGTTACGAGGAGTGGACAGAGCACAGCCTGACCGAGATGAGCCAGGGTCAGGTGGACATCGCCTTCACTGTGCGGGAGAACTGCATCAACTCGGATTTCAGGCTGGATACCCTGCCCAACGCCATCTGCCAGCGACTGCTCGCCATCGATGACCTCACCTGCCTGGTGCAGCGGGATCACCCGGCCCTGCGCGAACCCGAGTGGGATCTCCCCCGCTACCTGGCCTACCCCCATGTGCAGACCTATTGCGAGGGGCGGGATCGCTGGATGCTGGATCACAAGCTGGCGGAGCAGGATCTCTACCGCCGGATCGAGGCGACTGTGCCCTCCTTCGAGGCGGCGCTGCGCATGGGCATGCACTCGGACATGATAGTGACACTCTCCCGGCTCTATGCCCGCCACGCGACCCAGGTCTATCCGCTGGTGCCGCTGCCGCTGCCCATCGCCCTGGACAGCATCTCCCACCTGCTCATCTGGCATCAGCGCCACGAGGAGGATCCGGGGCACCGCTGGCTGCGGGAGACATTGCTCACCCTCATCATGGGCAAGCTGGAGGCCCCGGCCGGAGACCCGTCCCGCCCGGACGAGGCGCTGGCCGTCATGGACGCACAATAAGAAAGGGGCTGCCTGGCAGCCCCTCTCTTTTTACCCCTTGCCCGTCACCGCCAGATAGTGGTGCACACCATCCAGCAGCATCTGCACCGAGATCATCACCAGCAGCATGCCCATCAGCCGCTCCACGGCGGTGAGTCCTCGCTCACCCAGCAGCTTGTTGAACAGCTCGTAGAACATCAGGATCACGGCGCTGGCACCCCAGGCCATCAGCAGGGCCAGAGACCAGTCCGCCATCCGGGTCGGCTCCTGGTTCGCCAGCAGCAGCAGGGAGGCCAGGATGGAGGGGCCCGCTATCATGGGGATGGCCATGGGCACCAGGAAGGGTTCCTCCCCCGCCGCCAGCCCGGTCACGCCCCCCGGACTCGGGAATATCATCTTGATGGCAATGAGGAACAATATGATGCCCCCGGCGATGCTGACCGCCTCCTGGCGCAGGTTCAGGAAGCTCAGGATCTGCTGACCGGCAAACAGGAAGCCCAGCATGATGGCTAAGGAGAACAGCAGCTCGCGCATCATCACCTTGCGCCGCCGCTTGGGATCGACATGACGCAGTATGGAGAGGAAGACCGGCAGGTTGCCCAGCGGATCCATGATCAGAAACAACATGACGGCAGCGGAGAAAGTATCCATACAGGTTCCCGGGCGTTGCCCAGGCCAAGCCTTTAACAGAGGGGGGAGAGGGCGAAATATAACAAAGGAGGCGGGATTCGGCGAGCGCCTCGGTACGCTCGCCGCGGGATCAGCCGTGGTTGCAGATCTTGTCGGCCCGGGTCTGGAAGCCCTGCTCTGACTCGATGAACTTGCCGCGTTTGGCCAGCAGGCTGATCAGCGCCTCTGCATCCATCTCGCTCGCGCTGCAGGTATGGAAGCGGGCATCGGCGCCAAAGCGCGCCTCAATCGCCTCCCTGAGGCTGGCCCGGGTAAAATGGCCACCCTCTTCCAGCATCATCTCCATCACTTCGTGACCGTGTATCGACTGGGACATCTCAAGCCTCTTTAATCATCATGTCAGATGTCCATTAGAGCCTGAACCCCGGCCACCGATCTTGATATAAGCCAACAAAACGCCTTTTTTAGCTCCCCCGGGCTGGCCGCGAGCGTCGCTTTGTCGATAATGTGGCAACCTGATCGGGGGATGGCTACACTAGCGCCCCTTTGCCATCGCAGACAGAAAATAAGGACATTGGCGTCATGCTGTTCCATGGATTGGTCTTCAAGCCCTGGCGGATCTGGACCCGCCGCCCGCTCTGGTTGAAGACACTGCTCGGCATGCTGACCGGGATCGGGCTAGGACTCTGCTTCAGCGAGCAGGCAATGCTGCTCAAGCCCATCGGCGTCCTGTTCGTGAACACCATACAGATGCTGATGGTGCCCCTCATCTTCTGCTCCGTCATCGCCGGCCTCACCGCCCTGCTCAAGGGCAAGACCCTGGACAGGATCGGCAGCAAGGCCATAGGTCTCTACCTCTGCTCCACCGCCGTCGCCATCTGCATCGGCCTGGTAATGGGCTGGCTGCTGGAACCCGGCATGGGCGCCAACATGGGCCCCTACGAACGGACCGGTGTGATGGTGCAGCCGACCCTGGCCAGCGTGCTGAGCCATCTGGTTCCCCACAACCCGGTACAGGCCATGGTGGATGGCAAGATATTGCAGGTGATCGTCTTTGCGGTGGCCCTCGCCCTGGCCCTCAATGCCAGCAGACGACGCGGTCGCCCTGCCATTCTGTTCTTCACCTCCCTGGCGGAGGGGATGTTCAAGCTGACCCAGATGGTGATGGCGCTGGCCCCCTATGGCGTCTGCGCCCTGATGGCCTGGATGACGGGCAAATACGGGGTGAGCCTGCTGCTGCCCCTGCTCAAGGTGATAGGCGCCGTCTACCTCGGCTGCCTGCTGCACGTGCTCGGGGTCTACAGCAGCCTGCTGATCCTGCTGGCCCGCCTCAATCCGCTGCACTACTTCAAGAGCATCGTCGACGCCCAGGCGGTGGCCTTCACCAGCAGCTCAAGCAGCAGCACCCTGCCCATCAGCCTGGCCTGCGCCGAGCGCCGGCTGGGGGTCTCCCCCGCCATCACCGCCAAGGTGCTGCCGATTGGCGCCACCATCAACATGGATGGCACCGCCCTCTATCAGGGGGTGACGGCGCTGTTCGTGGCCCAGGCATTCGGGGTGGATCTGCACGTGGTGGATTACCTGACCATCATCAGCATCGCCACCCTGGCCAGCATAGGCACGGCCGGCACGCCGGGCACAGGGCTCATGCTGCTGACCCTGACGCTGACCGCGGTGGGATTGCCGCTGGAAGGGGTGGCGCTGATTGCCGGGATAGACAGGATCCTCGACATGGCCCGTACCACTGTCAACGTCTCCGGCGACATCCTGGTGTCGGTGCTGATCGCCCGCAGCGAGAAGGAGCTGGATCTGGCGATCTATCACGATGCCAGCGCGGGGGAGGACATCGACTTCACCCTGCGCTGAGGGTGACGGGAGGGAAAGATCTCAGTGATCCTGGGGATCGTGATGGCAGCGCCAGCAGATATCGAAGTTGGCGCCGTTCTCCTCCCCGCACTGGCCGCACAGCCAACCATTGCCCTGGCGCTGCTGGTAGCGCTCTATGATCCTGCCTGCCCGCCGACGATCCTGCTCGCACACCATCAGGGTGACCTGCAGCAGATCCACGGGCAACTCCCCTAGCGCCCCCGAGAGCCCCTCCCCGCTGAGCCGCACCCGCACCCCTTCGACTTCCAGCGCCCCTTTCAAGGCATGCGCCTCCAGCGAGTGGGAGGCCCGATACAAGTTAATCCACTGCTCCATATATCCTCTCCTCGCAACCCCTGGTCGATGCACCGGCGACGCCGGCCCAAGGACCATCACACTTCCTCCGCATGACCCCTTGCCGCTCACAGCAGGTTGTCGATGCCGTAAGTCGGGCCGTTGGCCACCAGAAAATCGATAAACACCCTCAACTTGCGCGGCATCAGCCGCCGCTCGGGAAACAGCAGATAGATGGGCACCTTGGGCTGCTGCCAGTCCGGCAGCAGGGCCACCAGAGAGCCGTCGGCCAGCTCATCATGGCACAACATGGCGGGCAGGGAGGCGAGCCCCAGCCCGGCCTTCGCCGCTTCTCTGGCACAGGTGATGTTGTTGACCTGGAAACGGGACGGCGGATCCACCAGCACTTCCCGGCCATCCCGTTCAAAACACCAGTGGGAGGCGAGAAAACCGCTGCTCACCGCGACCCTTTCATGGCGCACCAGATCCTCGGGTCGGGTGATCGCCGGGCTGCGGGCCAGATAATCCGGGCTGGCGCAGAGCAGGCGCCCGGTGCTCCACAGGCGCCGGGCCGCCAGGTTGGAGTCGCTCATGTCGCCGATCCGCACTATGGCATCCAGCCCCTCGCTGATGGGATCCACTATGCGGTTGGTCAGCTCCAGATCCACCCGCAGCCCCGGATAGGCTTGCAGAAAGTGAGCCACCAGCCGACCCACCACCAGCTGCCCCGTCTCGATGGGAACCGCCAGCTTGAGGGTGCCGGTCACCTCCTGCTGGCTGGCACTCAGCATCAGCTCGGCCTGGGCCAGCTCCTCCACCGCCTTGCTGCAACGCAGGTAATACTGCTCGCCGGCCTCGGTCAGGGTGAGCTGGCGGGTGGAGCGATAGAGCAGCCGCACGCCGAGGTGCTGCTCCAGTTCGGCGATGCGACGGCTCACCGTCGCCTTGGTCATGCCCAGCTCTTGGGCGGCGGCGGTAAAGGAGCCTTTGTCGACGATGCGCACCAGAATCAAGGCTGCGTTCAAGTCCATTGTCTCACCAGTGAAACTGTATATCTCATGAATGGATACTAATCGAAACAGTCTGCCGATGTTAGCCTGCCCGCCACAGTTCAGGAAAAGCAAAAATCATGAGTCAACACAAGAAGATCCCTCTGCTGGCAGCCCTGCTGCTGGCCCTGCTCGGCATGCTGTTTGCCGCCTACTGGTATCTGCACGGCCGCCATTTCGAGAGCACCGACAACGCCTATCTGCAGAGCGAGGTGACCGGCATCGGCTCCAAGCTGCCCGGCTATATCAGCGAGGTGCAGGTGACCGACAACCAGGAGGTCAAGGCCGGCCAGCTCATCGCCAGACTGGACGACAGGGAGTACAGAACCCGGGTGCTCGAGGCCGAGGCCGATCTGCACCTCAATCAGGCGACCGCGGAGAACCTGGCCGCCACCCGAACCCAGCAGCTGAGCCTGATCCGTCAGGCCGAGGCCAGGGTCGCCTCGGCCAATGCCGAGCAGGTGCGGGCCCAGCAGCAGGTGCGCCGGGTCAGCCAGCTCAATCAGCGCAACTACAGCTCCCAGGACAGCCTGGACGAGGTGCGCGCCGGTCTGCAGGTCAATCAGGCCCAGGAGCAGGAGGCCAGAGCCGCCCTGCAGGCCGCTCGCGAGCGCCTGCTGGTGCTGGACGCCGAAGCCAAGCAGAACCAGGCCAGGCTGGCACTGAGTGAAGCCCAGCTCGAACAGGCCAGGCTGGAGCTCGGCTACACAGAGCTGCGGGCCCCGGCGGACGGCATCATCGGCAAGCGCAGCCTGCGGGAAGGGCTCTATGTGCAGTCCGGCATGCAGGTGGCCAGCCTGGTACCGCTGCAACAGGTGTGGGTCGAGGCAAACTTCAAAGAGACCCAGCTGCAGCACATGCAACCGGGTCAGCGCGTGGAGGTGATCCTGGATGCCTATCCGGATCAGCCGGTCGAGGGGATCATCGACAGCCTGGCCCCCGCCACCGGCGCCAAGTTCGCCCTGCTGCCGCCGGAGAACGCCACCGGCAACTTCACCAAGATAGTGCAGCGGGTGCCGGTCAAGATCCGCATCCCCGAGCCGGGCGCACTGGCAGGCAAGTTGCGTCCTGGCCTCTCCAGCGAAGTGATAGTGGATACCCGTGATCCCGAGCCAGACGCACTGGCAGGCAAGCTGCGTGCCGATCAATCTACCCTCTCCACCGAGGTGACAGTAGACACCCGCAATCCTGAGCCCATGGTCGCCGCCAACTGATGGAACCCATTCCACGTCGCAACTGGATCGCGGTCATGGGGGGCCTCATCGGCGCCTTCATGGCCATACTCGACATCCAGATCACCAACGCCTCCCTGAAGGACATTCAGGGGGCCCTCTCGGCCACCCTGAGCGAGAGCTCCTGGATCTCCACCTCCTATCTGGTGGCGGAGATGATCGCCATCCCCCTGAGCGGCTGGCTGAGCCGGGGGCTGAGCGTGCGCCGCTACCTGCTGTGGACCACGGGGGCCTTCATCGTCGCCTCCGTGCTCTGCTCGTTCAGCTGGAACCTCACCAGCATGATCGTCTTCCGGGCATTGCAGGGCTTCACCGGCGGGGCCCTGATCCCCATGGCCTTCTCCCTCATCGTCAGCCTGCTGCCGCTGCACAAGCGGGCCACCGGCATGGCGCTGTTCGGCCTCTGTGCCACCTTCGCCCCCGCCATAGGTCCGACCCTCGGGGGCTGGCTGACGGAGCAGCTCTCCTGGCACTACATCTTCTATCTGAACGTGCCTCCCGGCCTGCTGGTGATGGCCATGCTGGCCCACGGTCTGGACAGGAAGCCGGTGGACTGGGAGGTGATAAAACGGGTGGATCTGGTCGGCATCCTCACCATGGCGGTGGGGCTGGGTCTGCTGGAGGTGGTGCTGGAGGAGGGCAACAGAGAGGACTGGTTCGGTTCCAGCTTCATAGTGCGGCTCACCGTCATCTCAGTGGTGGCCCTGGTGTTCTTCGTCATCAGCCAGCTGCTGCGCCGCCATCCCCTGGTCAATCTGCGGCTGCTGCACAGCCCGCGCTTCGCCCTGGCCTGCTTCGCCTACCTGGTGCTCGGCATGGCGCTGATGGGGTCCATCTATGTGCTGCCGCTCTACATGGCGCAGATCCACAACTACAACGCCCTGGAGATTGGCGAGGTGCTGATGTGGATGGGGCTGCCCCAGTTGCTGGTGCTGCCCCTGGTGCCCAGGCTGGTCATCCGGATAGATCCGCGCTACCTGGTGAGCTTCGGCTTCCTGGTGTTTGCCATCAGCTGTTTCATGAACGTCAACATGAGCGCCGACTACGCCGGCCCCCAGCTGATCCAGTCGCTGATAGTGCGGGCCCTGGGTCAGCCCTTCATCATGGTGCCCCTCTCTCTGGTAGCCACCGCCAGCCTGACCCCGGAGGAGATCCCCTCCTCCTCCACCCTGCTCAACGTGCTGCGCAACCTCGGGGGGGCCTTCGGCATCGCCATCATAGCCACCCTGATCGACAACGACACCCGCATCCATGCCAGCCAGATAGGCAGCACCCTGGCCGCCACCAGCATAGAGGGGCAGAGCTACCTGCTGCAGCTGGCCCAGACCATGATGGCCCAGGGCTCGGATCCCGCGCTCGCCCAGCAGCAGGCCAGGGCCATGCTGTCCAATACCATCAACCGGGAGGCCGCCATCATGGCCTACAACCAGGTGTTCTACGTGATGGGTATCTTCCTGCTCATCGCCAGCGCCCTGATGCTGCTGCTCAGGCAACCGGCCCCCAGGGCCGCGGACGCCGAGCCGCTGGAGGCGTAAGCCAGAAATCAGAAACGGGCCGCTAGGCCCGTTTTCTTATGGTCGACGAAGCCTGCTCATCCCGCCAGGGAGGCGGCGATCAGGAACTGGGCGGCGAAGTAGCTGCTCATGATCCAGGCCGTGGCATGGGGGAAGGGGCGGCGGAAGCGATCTAGCGCCAGCATGCTGTCGGAGAAGAGGAACATCAGCGCCCCCACCAGGGCCGCAGCAGAACCTGCGGTGAGAGAGGCGTGCCAGGCGCCGGCGGCGACCCAGGCCATGGCGATGATCACCAGCATGTAGCAGAACACAGGGATCTTCATCTCCCCGAGCTTGCCCCACAGCAGGCCGAACACCATGCCGGCCACCAGCAACAGCAGCAGGCCATCCACCAGCTTGAGCACCAGGGGGCCCTGGGCGAAACCCACTATGTAGCAGAGGTGCGCGACAAAAAATGCCGCCAGTCCCTGGATGAAGCGATCCCGTGGCAGCATCAGCAGCACGTCCCCGGCCAGCGACAGGCAGAGGCCGAGCAGGATCCAGGCGTGGGAACCGTTGTGGTCATCGCTCTGGTAGCCAAAGGCCAGGGCGATGATGAACAGCATGGTCAGCGGTTTGCTGATGTAGAACTGACGGGAGTCTGAGCCATAAGCCGCGCGGATGTGCCACCAGCCAGATGCGATGATCAAGAAACTCAATAACATGCCCTGCTCCTCACCGATTGCTCGCGGTCACACGGCAACCTCTTTAGTGCCCGCAAGAGTAGCAAATTCCCCCGCCCAGTGGCAGGGGTGTGAAGCAGATGACACCCTACACCTAAAGTCTAATTGCCCCCTGCTCGCGGCTCGGGCATAAGAGACAGCTCTGGAAGATCACCATGGAAGACGCAATGACCAACTACCTGCCTGCCATCGACATCATGATGTGCCACCTGGGGATCAGCTTCGAACAAGCGTGCGAACAGCTTGGTCTGAGCCCGCAGGAACAACAGACCCTGGATCAGCTGCAAAAGCAGAAGCAGACCCAGTCAAACTAGCCTGCCCGGTATTGAAAACGGCGCCATCGAGGCGCCGTTTTTATTGGTGGTGTCTATGAGCGGATGGCCCGTCGCCGTTGCAGCCAGACCACGGCCCCGAACAGCAGGAAGCCCGGGATCCACATCAGCTCCTTGTGCCAGCGCTCGGTCGGCGCCTTGACGGAGAGGATCTCCTGGTCAAACTCCATGCCGGCCGCCGCCGCCGGACTGCCGAAGGTGACGTTGTCGATCAGGGTCTTGCCGTCCTGCTCGTACAGGGCCAGCCCCAGGCTGGCCAATCGCGCTTCGCCATCGGTACCGGCCGGTACCGCCAGCAGCACTGTGGATTGACGCAGCTTGCCCACCGCATCCTCCCCCTGGATCCGCAGTCGCAGCGTGCTCTCCGCTTCCACCTCGCCCAGGGTCTGGGCCAGCTGGGCGGGAGGAGTCTCACGATAGGGATCGTGCACCATGTCCATCCAGAAACCGGGACGGAACAGGGTGAAGGCCACCAGCAACAGCAGCACGTTCTCGTACCAGCGGCTCTTCACCAGGAACCAGCCCTGGGTGGCGGCGGCGAAGATCAGCATGGCGACCGTGGCCACCACGAAGATCAGCACGCCGTGGGCGAAGTCCACATCGATTAGCAGCAGATCCGTGTTGAAGATGAACAGGAAGGGCAGCGCCGCGGTGCGCAGGCTGTAGTAGAAGGCGGTGATCCCGGTCTTGATGGGATCCCCCTTGGAGACGGCGGCCGCCGCGAACGAGGCCAGCCCCACCGGCGGGGTCACGTCCGCCATGATGCCGAAATAGAAGACGAACAGGTGCACGGCGATGAGCGGCACTATGAGGCCGTTCTGCTGCCCTAGCGTCACCACCACGGGAGCCAGCAGGCTGGAGACCACTATGTAGTTGGCTGTGGTGGGCAGCCCCATGCCGAGGATCAGACTCAGCAGGGCGGTGAGGAGCAGCATCAGCAGCAGGTTGCCCATGGAGAGCATCTCCACCAGATCCGCCAGCACCAGGCCGACCCCGGTCTGGGAGACGGCACCGACTATGATACCGGCGGTGGCGGTGGCGATGCCGATGCCGATCATGTTGCGGGCACCGGCCACCAGGCCCTCCTTCAAGTCCACCAGACCGTCGCGGGCCGAGCCGTAGTCATGCTTGCCGTCGGTACGCAGCCAGTTGAGCAGCGGCCGCTGGGTCAGCAGGATGATCACCAGCATGACGGTGCCCCAGAAGGCCGACAGCCCGGGGGAGAGGCGCTCCACCATCAGGCACCACACCAGTACCACCACGGGCAGCAGGAAGTGCAGGCCGGAGAGCAGCACGGCGCGGGTGTTCGGCAGCTCGGTGAGGGGCTGCTCCGGATCCTCGGCAGGCAGCGGCGCATTGCTGGCCGCTATCTTCAGCAGACCCAGATAGACGGCCGCCAGCAACAGGGAGATCCCCGGCAGGGCGTAGTCCCCCAGCGCCGGCTTGAGCCAGCCCAGACCATAGTAGACCGCCATCGACAGGCCGCTGATGAGGGTGGCACCGAAGGCGAAGCCGGTCAGACGGCGCAGCCAGGGCTTGGGTTGATGGCCGCCGATGGGCTGCATGCCGAGCTTGAGCGCTTCCAGGTGGACTATGTAGAGCAGCGCTATGTAGGAGATGGCCGCCGGCAGGAAGGCGTGCTTGATGATCTCCACGTAGGGAATGCCCACGTACTCCACCATCAGGAAGGCCGCCGCCCCCATCACGGGGGGCATGATCTGGCCGTTGACCGAGGAGGCCACCTCGACCGCCCCTGCCTTCTCCTTGGAGAAGCCGACCCGCTTCATCATGGGGATGGTGAAGGTGCCCGTGGTCACCACGTTGGCGATGGAGGAGCCGGAGATGACCCCGGTCAGGGCCGAGGCCACCACGGCCGCCTTGGCCGGGCCGCCGCGCAGGTGGCCGAGCAGGCTGAAGGCGAGCTGGATGAAGTAGTGACCGGCACCGGCCCGCTCCAGCAGGGCGCCGAACAGCACGAACAGGAACACGAAGCTGGTGGAGACCCCGAGGGCGATGCCGAACACCCCCTCAGTGGTGATCCACTGGTGGTTCGCCAGGGCGGTGAAACTCACCCCGCGGTGCGCCAGCAGCCCCGGCATCCAGGGGCCGGCCAGGCTGTAGGCGAGAAACACCAGGGCGATCACCGCCAGGGCCGGGCCCAGGGCGCGGCGAGTAGCCTCCAGCAGCAGCGGTATGCCGATGCAGGCGGTGACCAGATCGGCCGTGGTGAGGTTGCCGGGGCGCTGGGCCAGGGCCTCATACATGACGAACAGATAGGCGGCGGCACCGGCGGCGATCAGGCCGAGGGCGATATCGCCGAGCGGCACCCTGTCTCGGGGGGAGCGCCGGAAGGCCGGGAACACCAGATAGGCCAGCAGCAGGGCGAAGGTGAGGTGAATGGCGCGGGTTTCGGTGTCATTGAGGACGCCAAATCCCAGCATAAAGGGCAGCGGAGAGGCGATCCAGAGCTGGAACAGGGACCAGGCCAGCGCCAGCCCGGTGATCAGCCAGCCCATGAGGCCGAGCGGCAGCCGGGCGCCCACGTCCTGGGCGATCAGTTCCTCGGTAGAGAGTTGTTTTTCTTGCATAGGGTTAACTTTTGCCTGCGAGTACAACGACACGACACCCGCTGCCGGTGTGGCGGGCGGGTGTCGAAGAGAACGATGGAAGGCCGGCAGGCCTTCAATCAGAGCCAGCCACGCTCTTTGTAGTAACGTGCGGCGCCTTCATGCAGGGGCGCGGAGAGACCCACCTTGATCATGTCGGCCTCTTTCAGATCGGCGAAGGCCGGGTGCAGACGCTTGAAGCGATCCAGGTTGTCGAACACCGATTTCACCAGCTGGTAGACCACTTCAGGATCGGCCTTGGCACTGGTGGAGAGCACCGCCTTGCCACCGATGGACGGGGTCGGCTGGTCGCTGCCCTTGTAGATGCCGCCCGGGATCTCGGCCTTGGTGTAGTAGCTCTTCTCGGCCAGCAGCTTGTCGATGTCGGCGCCGGTCACCGGCACCAGCACGGCGTCCGTGGTGGTGGAGGCTTCCTGGATGGCACCGTTCGGGTGGCCGACGAAGTAGCTCATGGCGTCGATGTTGTTGTCACCCAGGGCGGAGGCCTGCTCCGCTGGTTTCAGCTCGGAGACCAGGCCGAAGTCGCCCTTCTTCCAGCCCTTGACCGCCATGATCTCTTCCATGGTGTCGCGCTGGCCGGAGCCCGGGTTGCCGATGTTGACGCGCTTGCCCTTCAGGTCGTCGAAGCTGGCGATCTTGGCGTCGCGGCGAGCCAGGATGGTGAACACCTCGCTCTGCAGGGAGAAGACGGCGCGCATGTCATCCATGGCCCCTTCGGCCTGGAAGGGGGGCAGCCCCTTCATCGCCTTGTACTGGTGGTCGGACTGCATGATGCCGAAGTTGAACTCACCGCTGCGGATGCCGTTGACGTTGGCCACGCCACCGCCACTGGCCGGCGCGTTGCACTTGATCTGGTGATCGGCGGCGCCGCGATTGAGGAAACGACAGATGGACTGGCCCGCCACGTAGTAGACGCCGGTCTGACCGCCTGTGCCTATGGTCACGAAGCGCTCCTGCGCTTGCACCGGACCACCGAAAGTAGCACCGACCAGAGCCGCCGACAGGGCGCACGCCAAGGATAATCCTTTCATGTTCTTCATCCTTTTCATTGATTTATCCCACCCGATTCCCGGGTGAATATGAGACGGACCCGCATCAAGACTGGGTCTGCCTATACAGCCTCGTACGAGGAAATGGTCGAGCGGCGAACGCCCTTCCAGAAGCCACCATCATCCTGCGGTGAGATAATCAGCGTCATGCCGACTGAGGGTGATTCGACCACAAAATAGCCGAATCAAAAGTTGTAATCCCTTGATTAGGCACAGAGTGCCAACATAAATCAAACAAAATGGCAAAACGGTGGATTTAAATAGCGAGAAATTTGAACTGGATCATCAATTCATCGGTCGTGGATTAATTGGTTTTGTGTGCGCAGGCAGCGGGGAAATGGAGGGAGTGGATTCCTTTGTGGCCCTTGACTGGCAAGGGCTGCCATCTGGCTGAGGGCGGCCCGAGACAGGGTCAGGATAGGGAGCAAGACACAGGCCGGCGGGTTGCCCTCGCCGGCCTGATCTCATCTGCGAATTGGCGCCATCCCTGGCGCCCGGATCGCGGTTCAGCAACAAGCGGTTAACCCGGCCTTATGCCTTCGGCTTGGCCAGCTCCAGAATAAAGGCAAACTCCAGAGCTATGTCCTCGTAGGCCTTGCAACAGCCCGACTTGCCTGTGGCCGGTCACAACGGCTCATCCACCGCCTTATGCCTTCGGCTTGGCCAGCTCCAGGATAAAGGCGAACTCCAGGGCTATGTCCTCGTAGGCCTTGCAACAGCCCGACTTGCCTGCGGCCGGTCACAACGGCTCATCCACCGCCTCATGCCTTCGGTTTGGCCAGCTCCAGGATAAAGGCGAATTCCAGGGCTATGTCTTCGTAGGCCTTGAAACGCCCCGACTTGCCGCCGTGACCGGCATCCATGTCGGTGCTGAGCAGCAGCTGGTTGTCGTCCGTCTTCAGCTCCCGCAGCTTGGCGACCCACTTGGCGGGCTCCCAATACTGCACCTGGGAGTCGTGCAGACCCGTGGTGACCAGCAGGTTGGGGTAGGCTTGCGCCTTGACCTGATCGTAGGGGCTGTAGCTCTTCATGTAGTCGTAGTAGCGCTTCTGGTTCGGGTTGCCCCACTCGTCGTACTCCCCCGTGGTGAGGGGGATGGACTCGTCCAGCATGGTGGTGACCACGTCGACGAAGGGCACCTGAGCGACCACGCCGCGATAGAGCTCTGGCGCCTGGTTGATGACGGCCCCCATCAGCAGGCCGCCGGCGCTGCCCCCCATGGCGTAGACCTGGTCCCTGGCGCCATAGCCCTGGGCCACCAGCGCCTCGGTCACGTCGATGAAGTCGTGGAAGGTATTCTGTTTTTTCAGCAGCTTGCCATCTTCATACCAGGGGCGCCCCAGCTCCTCGCCGCCCCGGACATGGGCGATGGCGTAGACGAAGCCCCTGTCCAGCAGGCTCAGGCGCGAGCTGCTGAAGTCGGGATCCATGCTGGCGCCGTAGGAGCCGTAGCCATAGACCAGCAGGGGGTTCTTGCCCTCCTTCTTGAACAGATCCTTGCGATAGACCAGGGAGACAGGCACCGCCACCCCGTCTCGGGCGGTCACCCAGACCCGCTCGCTGGCATACTTGTCGGCCTTGAAACCCGCCACTGGCTGCTGCTTGAGCAGGGTGCGCTTGCCGCTGTCCAGGTTCAGCTCATAGGTGGAGGACGGCGTGGTCATGGAGGAGTAGCCGTAACGCAGGGCGCTGGTCTCCGGCTCCGGGTTGTAGGCGAGCCAGGTGACATAGGCCGGATCGTCGAAGGCGATCTCTTTCTGCTCGCCGCTCTGCCAGTTGAGCTGGCGCAGCCGGGTCAGCCCCTTGCTGCGCTCCTCCAGCACCAGCCAGTCCCTGAACAGGGCATAGCTCTCCAGCAGCACGTCCGGATTGGGGGTTATCACCGCCTTCCAGCGATCCACCGGGCTCTCCCTGGTCTCGTAGAGGCCGAAGTTCTTGCCGTCCTTGTTGGAGCGCACATAGAAGCGGCCGCGGTAGTGATCCAGGCTGTATTCGTGATCCACCTGACGGGGCAGGAACAGGCGCGGCGCCTGGACCGGCGTGTTGGCGTCGATGAGGCGCGCCTCGCTGGTGGTGGTGCTGGAGAGGGCGATGACGATGAAGTCTTCCGAGGTGGTGGCATAGAGGCTGACGTAGAAGCTGTCATCCTTCTCCTCGTAGACCAGCTGGTCCTTGGCGGGGTCGCTGCCCAGCTCGTGGCGATAGACCTGATAGGGCAGCAGTGTCTTGGGGTGCTTGCGCACATAGAACACCGTCTTGCTGTCGTTGGCCCACACCAGGTTGCCCGAGGTGTTCTCCAGCTTGTCTGTCGCCCAGGTGCCGCTCTCCAGATCGAGGAACTGGATCTGGTACTGACGGCGGGAGAGGAAGTCTTCCGCCACTGCCAGCCAGCGGTTGTTGCGGCTCACCTCCAGGGCCCCCAGCGAATAGAACTCGTGGCCTTCGGCGCGCTGGTTGCTGTCCAGCATCAGGCTGGCATCCTTCTCCCCCACCCTGGTGCGGGAGTAGATGGCGTACTCCTTGCCCGGCTCATAGCGGGTCTGGTAGCGGTAGCCGTTCTTCACATAGGGCACCGACTCGTCCTGCTGGGGAATGCGGGCCACCATCTCCTTGTAGAGCTGGTCGCGCAGCGGCTGGACTGGCTTGAGCATGGCCTCGGTGTAGGCGTTTTCGGCCTTGAGATAATCCAGCACCTCGGGCTTCTGCCGTTCGTCGTCACGCAGCCAGTAGTAGTTGTCGATCCGGACGTCCCCGTGCTTTTTCAGGGTATGGGGGTGCTTGGGGGCCACAGGAGGCAGGATGGGAGTTTCGCTTGTCGGCATGACGGGCTCTTCATTGGCATGGGTACAGGGCACGGCAACCAGACAAGCCAGCAGCAGCAACCCTCGGGGAAAGATGAACATGTCGCATCCTTTGCGCTGTAACAGGGCAGGCAGGCTCGCGGGGAGCGCCATGAATTGACGATCAAGCCGCCGCCGCTCACTCCGCCGGTGCGGAAACAAGGCAGGCAAACCGGAACATCGCCCCTGAGAAAATAAATTGGCGATCAATCTGCCCCTTGTCGCCCTGGGTTGCAAGTGATCCCCGGACATTCGGCACCAAACCATGAAAAAGGGCCACCCTCTCACAAGGGTGGCCCTCCTGCTCTGGCCATGAGCGGCACGGATTCGCTCAGGTGTGCCTCACATGATGGAGTGGTGCCGGCTCATGACCAGTGTTCGTCAGCCGGGATAGCTCGACCAGACCTTGGTCGCGCCCTCCTCGCTGATGCTCAGCACCTGGTAGGGCTGACCCGGAATATCCATGCCCGGCGCACTCTGGGGCATGCCCGGAATGGTCAGGCCGCGGATCGCCGGTTTTTCCTTGAGCAGCTTCTGCACGTCGGCGGCGGGCACATGTCCCTCCACCACATAGCCGTTCACCACCCCGGTGTGGCAGGAAGCCAGCTGCGGTGTGATGCCGTACTGCTGCTTGATGGGATCGAGCTGCTCGGTTTCGACGACCTTGACCGCAAAGCCGTTCTCTTCCATGTGCTTGATCCAGGTCTTGCAGCAGCCGCAATACTGGGACTTGTAGACTGTCATCTGCTCGGCCGCGAGGGCGGAGAAGCTGAGAGTACCGGCCAGCACGGCCAGTAGCAGGGACTTGTACATGACTCACCTCAGATAAGAAGAAATACCCAAAAAAAAGGGGAACTCGACTCAACCGGGATGACGGGGAGGACGCTCGAGCCGCTCCAGCGGCGCCTCCGGCATGAAGAGGGAGGGGGAAATGAACGCAGGCATGTCGGGCTCAAGCCAGGCCACCTTCAGGCTGTCGCCGGTGAGCACCGTCATGGCGAGCGCCGAGGTGAAGCTGCCGCAAGGCATGGCTTTTTCCAGGGTGCGTTCGCTCTGGCTGCAATGGGGAGTCAGGGTACAGAGATCGGTCGCCGCCCGGCTGCCAAACGACATCAGCACCATCAGCAGACTCCACAGGGGGAGCCAGCGGCGGGCGCGAGCGAGTTGGCGACGGGTCAGGACCATGGGATGACTCAGTGATCGAAGAGGGCCTATGGTAACCCTTGGCCCAGGGGGAGGGTCAAGCCCTCCCCGCCGTCATGGTCATCAGGGTTGCTGGCGGGTGGCTGCCAGCACGATCTCGCGCACACAGACGTTGGCAGGCTGGCTCCAGGCATAGAGCACAGCCTCGGCGATCACCTCGGGGGCGATGACGCCTCCCATCTCCTCTTTCCAGCCGTGGTAGCCGGCCTTGATACTCTCGTCCGTGGTGTGGCTGAGCAACTCGGTTTCCACCGCCCCCGGGGCTATGGTCACCATGCGCACGCCGACGTCTGCCACCTCTTCCCGGATGTTCTCGGTCAGGGCGTGCACAGCGAACTTGGTGGCGCAGTAGGCGGCATGGTTCGGGAAGGTCTTGCGACCGGCGATGGAGCTGATGTTGATGATGGTACCGCTGCGGCGCGCCTTCATCCCGGCCAGCACGGCATGCACGCCGTTCAGCACCCCCATCACATTGATGTTGAGCATCTGCTGCCACTCGGCGGGATCCTGCACGTCGGCCTGACCCAGCAGCATGACGCCCGCGTTGTTGACCAGGCAGCCCACAGGGCCGAATCTGGCTTCCGCCTGCTGGACGGCTGCCTTCATGGCGGCGGTGTCGGTGACGTCGACCCCGACACAGAGCGTATCGGGCAGGTTCAACGCCTGCATGGGCTCGACCCGACGGGCCAGCAGCAACAGAGGGTGACCGGCAGCAGAGAAAGCGCGGGCGATGGCGGCACCTATCCCGGCGGAGGCACCGGTGATCACGACGAGGGACTTGGACATGGGTATTTCCTTCTGATTCATTGAGGAACTGAGCCAAACAAGGGCTGGCCAGCACAGGACTCAATCACTATAGTCGCCACATCTATCGGTGATAAATATTGTTTTCCGCTGGTTATCATCTGAAAAAACTATGGTTGGTTTTATGCTGGACCTGAGATTGCTGCGCTTCTTCATCGCCATCTATGAAGAGAAGAACATCACGGCGGCGGCGGCACGCTGCCACGTCAGTCAGCCCTCCCTCTCGGCGGGTCTGCGCCAGCTGGAGGAGGCCCTAGGTGACAGCCTCTTCATCAGAGGCAAGAAGGGGGTTGAGGCCAAGGACCCGGCCCACTATCTCTATCCCCACGCGGTCAAGCTGGTGGAGGAGGCGCGCCGCCTGCCGACCCTGTTTCGCCAGAAAGCGACGCGCGCCAGGCTCAACATCGCCATCATGCCAGACTTGAGCCGCCGCCGGGTGGCCGGGCTGCTGCAACGGGTGCAAGGCGTGCTGCCGGAGCTGGATCTCACCCTCTCCGACTACGGCACCCCTGCCGACTGCCGGCTGACCCTGGATGCCCTGCGCCGGGAGGACGAGATCTTCCTGCCGCTCTGGGAGGAGGACTATGTGCTCTGCGTCCCGGTCGGCCATCCCCTTGCCGGTCGCGAGAGGCTCGCGCTGGCAGAGCTACAACACTATGATTTTATTGAATGTCCTCCCTGCGAGGCTCATCAGCAGACCATAGGCCTGCTGGCCTGTGACCGGCTCACTCTCAATCTGGTGGCCAAGGCCGAGAGCAAGGGGCTGGTGATGGCGCTGGTGCTGGCGGGGGTGGGCATCAGCTTCCTGCCCGACGGTCTGGTGGAAGATGAACCGGGTCTGCGCACAGTGGCGGTGAACGGACCCCGGATGTTTCGCCGCATCGGGCTCTGTTATCCCGCCCACCAGACCCTGAATCCGGCGCTGCGCGACCTGATCCCGGAACTGGCGAGCCGGGGTGCTTCTTGGTAACGTCGCAACTCACCGCCCTTTTTTATCGGCACCAGGCCCCTCTTCAGGCTAGGACCCCATGAAACGCATTCTGATCATCTTTTCACACCCGGCCCTGCAGAGTTCCAGGGCCAACAGGCAGCTGCTGCAGGCACTCGACGGCCTGGAGGGCATCACCCTGCACGACCTCTACCACCACTACCCGGACATGTTCATCGACGTGAAGCGGGAGCAGGCCCTGCTGTCAGAGCACGACATCATCGTCTTCCAGCACCCCTTCTACTGGTACTCCTGCCCGGCCATCATGAAGGAGTGGATGGATCTGGTGCTGGAGTACGGCTACGCCTACGGTCCAGAGGCCCACGCCCTCAGCGGCAAGCAGTGGCTCTCTGCCATCACCACGGGGGGCGCTCCCGAATCATATTGCAGCGAGGGCTACAACCAGCGCCCGCTGCTCGACTTCCTGCTGCCGTTCCAGCAGACGGCGCAGCTGTGCGGCATGCAGTGGCTGCCCCCCTTCGTGCTGCACTCCTTCCACAAGCTCAAGGATCCGGAGGCGCTGCGCCGCTGTGGCCAGGATTACCGCCAGCTGATCTGCGCCCTGCGCGATGAGCGGCTCACCCCGGCCCAGCTCGCGGGCAGCACCTATCTGCGGGATCTGCTGGGGGAGTTGTCATGACGACAGGCTGGATTTTCATCGGGCTTGCGCAGCCGGCCCTGACGAACAGAGACGAACGGAGGGCCGGCTGATGGGGCACGGATTGTTGTTTGACGCCTTGATCTATCTCTCGGCGGCGGTGATAGCGGTGCCGCTGGCCAAGCGCTGGGGGCTGGGTTCAGTGCTCGGTTACCTGCTGGCGGGCATCATCATAGGCCCCTTCCTGCTGGGGCTAGTGGGGGAGCAGAAGGACGTGATGCACTTCGCCGAGTTCGGGGTGGTGCTGATGCTGTTTCTGGTCGGCCTCGAGCTGCGCCCTGCCCTCTTGTGGCAGCTGAAGGGGCCCATCCTCGGCACCGGTGGCCTGCAGGTGCTGCTCACTACCGCCGCGCTGACTGGGGTGGGCTATCTCCTTGGTCTGCCCTGGCAGCAGGGGCTCGCCATCGGCCTCATTCTGGCGCTCTCCTCCACCGCCATAGTGCTGCAGAGCCTGCAGGAGCGCAAACTGATGCAGAGCGAGAGCGGGCGATCCGCCTTCGCGGTGCTGCTGTTCCAGGACATCGCCGTCATCCCTATACTGGCGATCCTGCCGCTGCTCGCCATAGCGCCGGTCGCCAGCAACGGCAATCCGGATCTGGCGGGCTGGCAGCACGGCCTGCTGGTGGTCGCCGCCATCGCCGGCATAGTGCTGGGCGGCCACTACCTGATGCGGCCGGTGTTCCGTGCCATAGCCCAGTCCCACATGCGGGAGATCTTCGTCGCCGCCGCCCTGCTGCTGGTGATCGCCATCGCCGTGTTGATGGAGTCGGTGGGGCTCTCCCCCGCCCTTGGCTCCTTCCTCGCTGGTGTGGTACTCGCCGACAGCGAGTATCGCCACGAGCTGGAGGCGGACATAGAGCCGTTCAAGGGGCTGCTGCTCGGCCTCTTCTTCATGTCGGTGGGGGCTGGCATCGATTTTGGCCTCTTTGCCGCCCATCCCCTGCTCATTCCATCCCTGGTGATAGGGCTGATGCTCCTGAAATGGGGGGTGCTGATGGTGCTCGGCCTGATCATTCACATCTCGCCGAGCCAGCGCTGGACCTTCGCCCTGGCGCTGGCACAAGGGGGGGAGTTCGCCTTCGTGCTGTTCTCGTTCGCCGCCCAGAACAAGGTGCTGCCCGGTGACACCATCTCGCTGTTGACTCTGGTGGTGGCGCTCTCCATGGCGCTGACGCCGCTCCTGCTGATCCTCAATGATCGGGTGATCCAGCCCTGGTTCGACTACCGCAACCAGGCCGACCAGCCCGAACACGAGCAACCCGAACTGGTCGAGCACCCCGTCATCATCGCCGGCTTCGGCCGCTTCGGTCAGATAGTGGGGCGCCTGCTGCACGGCCACGGCATAGGCACCACCATACTCGAGCAGGACGCCAGCCAGATAGAAATGCTGCGCAAGTACGGCTATCAGGTATTCTACGGCGATGCCAGCCGGCTCGACCTGCTCCATGCCGCCGGGGCCCACAAGGCCAAGCTGCTGGTGCTCTCCATCAACGATCCGGCGACCTCCCTCGAGGTGATCGAGATGGTGAAGAAACACTTCCCGCACCTCAAGATACTGGCCCGCGCCCAGGACAGGCCCCATGCCCACGAAATCCTCCGGCACGGAGTCGACAGCGTGCACCGTGAAACCCTGGGATCGGCCGTGGATCTGGGGGTAGAGGCCCTGACCCAGCTCGGATTTCGGGCCAACCAGGCCTGGCGTGCGGGTCAGGTGTTCAAGCAGTATGACAACCGGCTGCTGCGGGAACAGGTCAACTACCTGGATGACGAGCACACCTATATCAACAAGAGCCTGCAATACCGCGAGATCCTCTCCGATCTGCTGCAAGACGACGAGGAAGGACAGGAGCGTACCCACGCTCACAACTGGAACAGCGGTCTGCCCGACAACGACAAGGAAGCAATATGATTGCCTATTACCCCATGCTCAAACACCTGCACATGACCCTGGCCATGGTCAGCCTGCTGCTCTTCATCTACCGCTGGAGCCTGGCACTGGCTGGCAGCGGGCGCTTGCAACAGAAGTGGCTCAAGGTGTTGCCCCATATCAACGACACCTTGTTGCTGCTGTTTGGCGTGCTGCTGGCGGTCACCCTGCAGATGAGCCCGGGCCAGCAACCCTGGCTGATGGCCAAGCTGATCGCACTGGTGCTCTACATAGGTCTCGGCGTCATGGCGCTCAAGCGCCCTGCCCAAGGCCAGAAGCTGGTCGCCGGGGTTGCCGCCCTCGCGGTATTTGGTTACATGATTGGCGCCGCCATCACCAAGTCGGCCTGGTCCTGGCTGGCCTGAACGTTCTCTTTGCCGGTGAGGGGCCAGCCCCTCACCTCTTTCCCCCTGCCGAACGCCCCCCTCTCCCTTGGCTCCCTACACATTTCTCCCCTGTCGTGACAACCGGGAAATATGAAGAGCACTTTATTTTGGCAAAATAAGGCTCCAAAAAGCTCCACTCATATTTTGTTTAACGATATTTATCAATTACTTATATTGTTATGTATGAAAATGGCGACAGTTGTCGCAGCAAAACTTGCGACATAGACTGTCGCATACCATGGCTAGGATACACTCAACGCTAAACCAGTGAAGGCATGCACCATGAGTAAGAAGCTGTTACGACAACTGACCTTGGCGCGTTGCATCCCGCACCGCCCTTACAAGCTGACCGCCAGCCAACTCCAGGTAAAACTGGAAGAGGAAGGCATTCACGTCAGTCTGCGTACCGTGCAACGGGACCTGGAAGAGATGTCCGGCATGGGACTGTTCGACCTCACCTCGGATGAGCGCAGCAAACCACATGGCTGGTGCTTCGAGCGCCATGGTCTCAACGACTTTGCCAACATCATGCCGCTCTCCCTGGCGGTGGCCCTGAAAACCTGGAGTGATCAGGCGAGCCAACTGCTACCGGCGAGTGTATTGACCGAATTGAACCCCCTGGTCGACAAGGCCAGCCAGGTGATCCGCGACAGCCAAAGCGAGCTGGCGGAACGCTGGCTCGAGAGCGTGCATCAGTCGCCGCGCCCCTTTGCCGGCAACCCGGAGATCCGCCGCAGCACCCTGATCCGTGACGCCCTCTGGCGTGGTCGCAAGTTCAGCGCCGAGATCCAGCGTGTCATCAAGGAGCGCACAGTGTGGCTCTGCTATGACCGCATCAATCCGCTCGGGATCCTGAACCAGCCCGATGGCCCCATCCTGCTCTGCACCCTGTCCGAGCTGGATCCCAAGGTCTATGGCATCCCGTTCGATCACATCAAGAACGTGGAACTGACCAACTTCAGCGCCACCCAGCCGAAGGATTTCAACGTCCAGAAGCTGATCCGCGACCAGGGCTATCAGGACGTCAGCGGCCCGATCCGCTTCGTCGGACGCATCGATGCCAACTGCCCCACCCTGATAGATGGGCAGATCCCGGGACACAACCCGCGCATGACCCGCTACGACAAGCGCAGCGTGGTGGTGGAGACCGAGGTCCAGGATACGCCCGAGTTCCGCTCCTGGTTGAACAACATGAGTGGCAACCTGGAAGTATTGGCCCCGGAGTCCCTGCGCAAGGCATATCCGACACCGGGTACCCGGGTCAGCTGAGCACAATCGGATAGATGATAAGAAGCCGAGCATGAGCTCGGCTTCTGTCTGTTTTTAACACATAATTATTCAATTAATTTTTAACTCTTACATCCCTGATTGAACCTTCTGTACCATCGTTTTCCTCCCTGTTTTTGGTTGTGAGAGATCCGCCATTCCTCCTGTAAGACCCCTCAGTGTCGAGCCGTACGTGAAGCCATCCCGAGAGCCTCATGCTTTCCTGAGAAACTAAATAACGTACTGATAAATATCATAAAATCAGATTGGCAGTGGATGCCTATTCATCATCCGACGCTATCTGATGGCCTCTCATGCCTTGTTCCTGCCCATGATTGCCTTAGTATGGGTCTCACAAGGACGGCTGGTTCGGCAGGATGCAGGAACAGCGCATAAATAGGAAAAGCCGCAGGATGTGGCAGGACACCTCAGGATGAGGTTGATAACCCGGATGGTTATCACAAGGAATGACAGGACAACCGCAGGATGCGGTCGCAGGACACCTCGGGATGAGGCTGAGTGGCACGGATAGTCACTCTTAAGGATGATAGGAACCCCGCAGGAGCGGCAGGAACAGCTTCAGGATGAAGCGAGATGACCCGGATGGTTATCTGTCAGGATGATGAAAGGAACACCACGGGATGTGGTAATGGACACCTCCAGGATGGAGACGGTGAAGCAATCAGGAGTGATTGCCAGGCTAGGATGGCCACAGGACACCCCAATGGAATGGGAAGGGGAAATTCCAAAGGAAAGGATAGAGTCAAGGATTGCAGGGAGCATGGCAGTTCAGGGACTGGACGAGATGACTTGAGGGGACGGCAAACGCCGTCCCCTTTTCTTTATATGTGTCCCGTCCTGAATATGGTTTACACCTTTCCCCCCAATAAATGGAGAGCCCGATGGGACAAGGTGTGAAACGGACACAGCGCGATTACTCGCTGACTTTTAAATTAGCCGTGGTCGAGCAGATTGAAAAAGGCGAGCTCACCTACAAACAGGCTCAGGCCCGTTATGGCATTCAGGGTCGCTCCACCGTTCTGGTATGGTTGCGTAAACATGGTCGGCAGGACTGGAGCCAGGGGGCTTCTGTGCGCGCCGGCAGGAGCATCACCATGCCAGACCCCGACAACCAGACGCCCGAACAGCGCATCAAGGAGCTCGAGCAGCAGCTGGCGCTGATGAGCCAGAAAGCCCAGTTCTTTGAGGCCGTCGTCGATGTACTGAAGAATGACTACGGCGTCTCCATCGTAAAAAAGCGACCCGGCAAGTCCTCTCGCAGCGGCAAGTCGAGAGGCTGACC
>NZ_JBFODK010000050.1:0-78618 GCF_040908275.1 Aeromonas sp. R4-3 | reverse complement strand
ATACAACACCCAAGAAGTGTTTCTGGCCTTGTAGCAAGTGCATGAACTACTAACTAATTCAGTGATAGCGACAAAGCCTACGGGCAACCTCGTTACTCACGTCAGCTTTCCAAGATTGAAGAATTTGCCTGGCGGCCATAGCGCCGTGGAACCACCTGATCCCATGCCGAACTCAGAAGTGAAACGCGGTAGCGCCGATGGTAGTGTGGCATTCGCCATGCGAGAGTAGGACACTGCCAGGCACCCAATACAAGAAACCCCGCTCATCGAGCGGGGTTTTTTATTGTCTGAAGTTCCACCAAACCTGCCACTGCTCGTCGAGATCTCGTCTGATTATTCCTTGAGTTCACCAGTTTCGTCACCTGTTGGTGCTCATGACCTCCGGCTTCCGAGGCTTCGTATGCCGCCACGCCTGGATCTGCACTCTCACCGGTTTTCCATTTGATTCCTCACGCGGCGCTATCCTGCTGAAAGCCGGCGTCGGGCCTGCAATTGGGGTTGTATCTGCATCATAACTCGGTAGAGTAAAGGGCATTCCGGGTTTGCCCATACCATGCCTTTGTTTCTCCATCTGGTATGAGAGCATCCCACCCGTTTTCATTCACCTTCAGTCAGTGGTACCGATATGGAACAAGTAAACAAGTCTACTTTCAGCGACGTGTTGGAATATGTGCGTATGTCCCGTCGTCAGAACAAGCTCAAGCGTGAAATCGCGGACAACGAGAAGAAGATCCGTGACAACCAGAAGCGGGTGCTGTTGCTCGACAACCTGAGCGACTATATCAAGCCCGGTATGAGCATTGATGAGGTGCAGGCCATCATAGCCAACATGCGCACCGATTACGAAGAGCGTGTCGATGATCACATCATCAAGAATGCCGAGCTTTCCAAGGAGCGCAAAGAGCTGAGCACCAAGCTCAAGGGCATGAGTACCAGCAAGTAAGCCCACATCGCCATTCTCGAACACCGGCTTCCAGCCGGTGTTTCATTTCCACTCCGCAGCTCGGATCTCTCGCCGTACTGCAACAATCGGCTCCCATTTTTACAAGCGCCCTGTTAACATCGCTGCAAAGCGGTCAATAGTTTTCAAGCCCTTGACTTGAAACGACTAAGCTTGATTGAAAGACAATAAATTGCGCAACCATGGTGGGGCTGATATGGGCGCATCAAAACAGACGGATTCGAACAAAGTGGCATCTCAGGATTCATCCGTACCGCATGCGGACGGGCAATATCAGCGCAAGCGTCGCCCCTGGTGGCGCTGGTTGTTCTGTTTCATCTTTTTGCTTTGCCTGGCTGCCGTGATCGCCCTGGTCGGTTATGAAATGAAGACCTCCCGATTGCAGTCGCAGGAGATCTCCCGTTATGCCGCCAAGCTGACTTATGAGCTGGAACCCGGTCCCAGCAAGCAGATCACCTTCCCGGATGATGGCCCCTTCGACAAGCGACTCGGTTATGTGCTGATGCCCATGATCCAGGAGCGCCTCATCCAGCGTGGCTATCAGGTGAGCGAGCAGGTGCGTTTTTCCGATGCGCTCTACAACTACGCCAGCCATGGTTTCTTCGTCCCCTATACCGAGAAGGTGCAGGCGGGGCTGACTCTGCACGACTGCCGTGCCGAGCCTTTCTATCAATACAAGTACCCGACCCATTACTATCCTGATTTCAACTCCATCCCTCCTCTGGTCATACAGTCGCTGCTGTTTATCGAGAACCGGGAGCTGCTGAGCAACGAGCAGCCACTGGCCAACCCGGCGGTAGACTGGCCCCGTTTTGCCAAGGCTGCACTGTCCCAGGTGGGCAAGGCGCTGGACATGCAGGATCAATCCGCCGGCGGCAGTACGCTGGCGACCCAGGTGGAGAAGTATCGTCACTCCCCTGATGGTTTGACCCTGTCCCCCACCGAGAAGATCCGCCAGATGGCCTCAGCCAGCGTGCGGGCCTATCGATTGGGGCCAGAAACCCTGGAAGCACGCAAACTGGTGGCCTGGGCCTATCTCAACTCGGTACCGCTCTCCGCTGCCCCGGGCTATGGCGAGGTGCACGGCCTGGGGGATGGTCTCTGGGTCTGGTTTGGTGCCGATGTGGATGAGGTGAATCGGCTGCTGGATCCCGCTCGCAATCAGGATGCCACCCTGGCCGAGCAGGGGCTGGCGCTGCGCCAGGTCGTCTCCCTGATGATTGCCCACCGTCGTCCCTCCTACTATCTGGCCCAGGGACGGGAGGCGCTGTCGACCCTGACTGACAGCTACCTGCGTCTGTTCGTTCAGGAGGGCATGATCACGCCGCCTCTGATGGAGTCGGCGCTCAAGGCCAAGCTTGCGTTCCGCGACTTCCTGCAGGCGCCGGCGATTACCCGGGTCAATAACAACAAGGGGTTGCAGGTCGCGCGCACCCGCCTCAGTCGTCAGCTCGGGGTTCAGCTCTATGATCTGGACCGCATGGATCTGACGGCGGATACGACCCTCAACATGCCGCTGCAAAATGACGTCTCCCGTTATCTACAGCAGTTGGCGGACCCCACATTCGCCGCCCAGGTCGGGCTGTTTGGTGAGCGCCTGCTCTCGCCGGAGAAGACGGGGGACGTGAAATACAGCTTCACCCTGTTCGAGAAGACGCCGGAAGGGGTCAAGGTGCGGGTGCAGACCGACAACACGGATCAGCCGTTCGACATCAACGAGGGCAGCAAGCTGGAGCTGGGCTCTACCGCCAAGCTGCGGGTGCTGACCACCTATCTGGAGATAGTGACCGAGCTGCATGACAGCTATGGGAACATGCCGACCGAAAGCCTACGCAAGATAGAGGTCTCCGATCAGGACAACATCAGCCGTTGGGCCATTGCCTACCTGATGAGTGCCAAGGACAAGAGCTTGCCCGTGATGCTGGAGGCGGCGCTGGATCGCAAGTACTCCGCCAGCCCCTACGAGGGCTTCTTCACCGGCGGCGGCATGCATACCTTCAACAACTTCCGCAAGGAAGACAATGGCCGCATTCCGCCTATCCGCGACGCCTTGCGTGAATCCATCAACCTGCCCTTCGTGCGGCTGATGCGGGACATAGTGCGCTACAGCCTCTACAAGGAAGGCAACCGCGCCCAATTGCTCAAGGATGACAAGGATCCCCGTCGTACCGAGTATCTGGCCAAGTTTGCCGACAAGGAGGGGCAGACCTATCTGCTGCGCTTCTGGCGCAAATATCGCGGCAAGACCACGGATGAGCAGCTCGATACCTTCCTCGACGGCCTAAAGCCGAGCGCAGTGCGCCTCGCGGCCGTGCATCGCTACCTGATGCCGGAAGCGTCACAGGCCGATTTTGCCGCCTTCCTAGCGAAGCGCCTGCCGCGGGACAAGCTGAGCGACAAGCGAGTCGAGCAGCTCTATACCAGCTATGGTCCTGGTAAGTATTCACTGCCGGATCAAGGCTATATCGCCCGCGTCCACCCGCTGGAGCTGTGGCTGCTCTCCTATCTCAGGGAGTTTGACAAGGCTACCTTCGCCGACGCGGTTGCGGCCAGCCGGGATGAGCGTCAGGAGGTCTACAGCTGGCTGTTCAAGACCCGCCATCGCAGCGCCCGGGATAGCCGGATCCGCACCATGCTGGAAGTCGAGGCCTTCCTCGACATCCATCAGCGCTGGGCACGTCTGGGCTATCCGTTTGATCACCTGGTTCCCTCCCTGGCGACCGCCCTGGGCAGTTCGGGTGACAGACCCGCCGCTTTGGCTGAGTTGATGGGGATCATCCAGAACGGCGGCATGCGGGCACCGACCCTGCGGATCGAGCATCTCTCTTTTGCCAAGGACACGCCCTTCGCTACCGCGTTCGAACCGGCCAACACCCAGGGTGTGCGGGTGATGCCCGCCGAGGTGGCCACCGCCCTGCGCAATGCCCTGTCCAAGGTGGTGGAAGGCGGCACGGCACGGCGCATCGCCGGTGCCTTTGCCTTGCCGGATGGCACCGTGCTGTCGTTGGGGGGCAAGACGGGGACGGGGGATAACAGGATCGAGACTGTCGGCCGCTACGGCAATGTCACCAGCTCGCTGGCGCGCAACCGGACCGCGACCTTTGTTTTCTACATAGGGGATGATCACTTCGGCACCCTGACGGCCTATGTGCCTGGCAGCCAGTCCGACAAGTTCCGCTTCACCTCGGCACTGCCGGTACAGGTCCTCAAGGGGATGGCGCCCTTGCTGGTGCCCTATCTGCAACCGGGCACTCACACCCAGTGTTTGCCGGGCAGCTGACGGCGCATAAAAAAAACGGGGCCAGCTTGGCCCCGTTTTTGTTTCTGTCGGCGACAGGTGTCCCGCGCCGGCATCATGACTCACAGCAGATGTTCTATCTCGCCGCGCAGGTACTGGTACATCTCGCGATAGGCCACCGGCGGCTTGTTCAGCTCCCGCTCCTTGTTGGCGGTGCGGATCAGCTGACGCAGCTTCTGGCGATCCAGCTCGTGGAACTGGGACATCAGTTCGTTGAGGGCGCTGTCACCCTCGGTGATCAGGCGCTCACGCCACTGCTCCAGCCGGTGCAGGCGGGCATTCACGGTGGAGTGACGCATCTTGATGATGGAGAGGGCTTCCTCGATCTGCTCTATATCCCGGCTGCGCATCAGGCGGCCGATGAACTGCAGGTGGCGGCGGAAGGATTCGTCCTTCTTGGGTTTGAGCTTGCGGCCCAGCTCGACGGCTTCGGCTAACTCTTCATCCAGCGGGATCCGTTCCAGCTCGCTGTGGCTCAGGGAGACGATCTCGGCCCCCAGTTTCTGCAGTGCCTCGGCGTCGCGCTTGAGCTGGCTCTTGCTTGGACCCCAATCGTCCAATTCGTTGTCGTCTTGATACTGACTCATCGGTCTCTGATTCCTGTCATTCGCGTTGGGGGATATGTTACCAGCTTCTCCCGCTGGGCGCAGGGGTCTGATATGCTTAGCCCCTTTCCTTCCTTCATACAGATGTGAGTTATGGACCAGCAAGATCAAATCCGCCAGGATCAAGCCCATCTCGAGGCGGTGGTCGCCGAGGCCCTGGAGATAGCCAAGGGGCTGGGTGCCGGGCTTGCGGAAGTCTCCATCAGCAAGCAGACAGGGCTGTCGGTGAATACCCGGGGCTGTGAGCTGGAAAGCATCGAGTTCAACAAGGATGGAGCGCTCGGCATCGCCGTCTATCGCAATGGCTGCAAGGGATCTTCTTCGACCACGGATCTCGGCAAGCCTGCCATCCGCGCCGCCGTCGAAGCGGCCATGGAGATTGCCCGCCACACCTCCCCCGATGAATATGCCGGCCTGGCGGATGCCGAACTGCTGGCCTGGGATGCCCCGGATCTGCAACTCTGTCACTCCATCGAACTGGATCCCCAGCGTGGCATCGAGCTGGCCATCGAGTGCGAGCGGCTAGCCCTGGGGCGTGATGCCCGCATCAAGCACTCCGATGGCGCCAGCTTTTCCAGCCATCTGGGGGTCAAGGTCTATGGCAACAGCCATGGCTTCGTCAAAGGCTATGCGGCGTCGCGCAACTCCCTGAGCTGCGTGCTGATCGGCGAGCAGGATGGGGACATGCAGCGGGACTATGGCTACTCCTCCAGCCGCGCCCTCTCCGGCCTCTGGACCCCGCAGCGGATCGCCGACGAGGCGGTGGAGCGTACCGTCTCCCGTCTGGGGGCCCGCAAGATCAGCACCCGCCACGCCCCCGTGCTGTTTCATCCCGACACCGCCGCCGGCCTGTGGGGCCATCTGGTGATGGCCATCAGCGGCGGCAACCTCTATCGCAAGTCGAGCTTCCTGCTGGATAAACTGGGCAAGCAGATACTGCCCGAGTGGCTCAGCATCCAGGAGTTTCCACACCTGCTGGGAGGGCTTGCCAGTACTCCCTTCGACGGCGAAGGGGTACGCACCCGCGACATGGACATAGTCCGCAACGGCGAGCTGATGAGCTGGTTGCTCACTTCATACTCGGCACGCAAGCTGGGGCTGACCACCACGGGCCACGCCGGTGGCATCCATAACTGGCAGGTTTCCAATACCGGCCAGGATTTCCAGGGCATGCTCAAAGAGATGGGTACCGGCCTGCTGGTGACCGAGCTGATGGGGCAGGGGGTCAACATAGTCAATGGTGACTACTCCCGCGGCGCCGCCGGTTTCTGGGTGGAAAATGGCGAGATCCTCTATCCGGTTGAGGAGATCACCATAGCCGGCAACCTGGCCGACATGTTCAGCACCCTGGTGGCGGTGGGGAACGACGAGGACGAGCGCTCCAGCCTCAAGACGGGCTCTGTGCTGGTCGAGCAGATGAAGCTGGCGGGGCACTAAGCCGCCAGACACCGGAAATGAAAAAGGCCCCCTCGCCTGGTGAGGGGGCCTTTTTAGTGCTCATCGGCAAGGGGTGATGATCACTCCTTGATGCGCTCTATGCAGCCGCCCAGGCCTTGCAGCTTGTGCTCTATGTCTTCATAGCCACGGTCGATGTGATAGATGCGCTCGACCATGGTGGTGCCTTCGGCCACGAAGCCGGCGAGGACCAGGCTGGCGGAGGCGCGCAGATCGGTTGCCATCACCTGGGCACCCTTGAGTTGTTCGGTGTCGCGGCAGATTGCCACGTTACCCTGCAGCTCGATGTCCGCACCCATACGTACCAGCTCGGGCACGTGCATGAAGCGGTTCTCGAAGATGGTCTCGGTGACCATGCCGGTGCCCTTGGCCACGGCGTTCAGCACGGTGAACTGTGCCTGCATGTCGGTCGGGAAGGCCGGGTAGGGGGCCGTCTTGATGGTGACCGGCTTGAGGGTGCGACCCGTCATGTCGAGGGAGATCCAGTCTTCCCCCTTCTCGATGAGCGCACCGGCCTCTTCCAGCTTGACGAGGACGGCTTCCAGCAGGGAAGGGTCGGTCTTGCGGCAGGTGATCTTGCCCCCGGTGACGGCGGCACCGACCAGGAAGGTACCGGTTTCGATACGGTCTGGCTGCACGCTGTAGCTGCCGCCGTGCAGACGCTCGACGCCATCGATGGTCAGGGTGTCGGTGCCCGCACCCTGGATCTTGGCGCCCAGGGTGTTGAGGAAGTTGGCGAGATCGACCACTTCCGGCTCGCGGGCGGCGTTTTCGATCACGGTGCGACCGTCCGCCAGGGTGGCGGCCATCATCAGGTTCTCGGTACCGGTGACAGAGATCATGTCCATCAGGATGTGGGCACCCTTGAGGCGACCGTCGACACGGGCCTTGATGTAGCCATCTTCGATGGCGATCTTGGCGCCCATCAGCTCGAGGCCGTGAACGTGCAGGTTGACCGGGCGGGCACCGATGGCGCAGCCACCGGGCAGGGAGACGTCAGCCGCGCCGAAACGGGCGGCCAGTGGGCCCAGCGCCAGTATGGAGGCGCGCATGGTCTTCACCAGCTCGTAGGGGGCGACGTGGTTGTTCACGGCGCCGGTCAGCACGGTCACGTTGCCGTTGACCTTGGTGCTGGCACCCAGCATCTCCAGCAGCTTGAGGGTAGTGCCTACGTCTTTGAGGCGCGGCACGTTCGAGAGCTGGATCTCCTCGTCGCACAGCAGGGTGGCGAACAGGATCGGCAGGGCGGCGTTTTTGGCGCCGGAGATGGTCACTTCACCGGAGAGGGTGCAGGGGCCGGTGATCTTGAATTTGTCCATTTACTTAGATACCAAATCAGGAGGGCATTAGGAATTTACGTTCGCGCTTCCATTCGGCATCGGTAAAGGCCTTGATGGAGAGGGCGTGGATGGCGTTGCTGGCGATCTTGTCCATCAGCGGGGCATAGATGGCCTGCTGCTTCTTGACCCGGCTCATGCCGTCAAACATGTCGCCGACCGCAATCACCTGATAGTGACTGCCGTCGCCTTTGACATGGACTTCGGACAATGGCAAGGCCTCAAGGAGTATCGCTTCAATTTCAGAGACTTGCATTATGCGTCCTCGGTGTTGGGCGGGGTGGGTTGAAACAGACTGGCCACACCGTACAGCTTGGCCAGGGTATAAAAATCAGTGGAGGCGCCCACCAGTTGCGGCGTGGCCCCCCGTGTCAGGGTGGCTTTGGCCCACTTGACCAGCAGGGCCAGGCCGGCGGAATCCAGGGTGGTGACCCCGCTCATATCGAGCGCATCATCTTGCCACCACTCGGATCGCCGTTGCCACAGGGCGTTGACCTGCGGTGCCTGCAGCTCCCCCTGGAGTGTCATGACTTGAGCACCAGCGGCTTGGCATTGTGCTCGCGCAACTGGGCGATCACCGCATCTATGCCGTTCTGGCGAATGAGGCCACCGAGCTCGCTCTGCTTGGCGGAGAGCAGGCTGATCCCTTCGGCAACCATGTCGAAGGCCTTCCATTCACCTGTCTTGTTGTTCTTGCGCAGCTTGAACTCGAGGAAGATGTCCGGTTTGCCGGCCTCTTTCACGCTGACGTTGACGGCGGTGATGTTGCTGTCACCGGGCGCCTTGCCCGGCTGGACCTTGACGGTCTGCTTGTCGAAATGGGCCAGGGCATCGGCGTAGGAGCTCACCATGTACTCGGTGAACACCTGGACGAAGGCATCGCGCTGGGCCGGGGTGGTTTCCTTGATCTGGTTGCCAAGCACCTTGTAGGCGGCGAAGCGGTTGTCCACATAGGGCAGCAGCTCTTCGCGGATGATCACCCGCAGGTGATCCGGGTTGCTCTTGACCTGGGACTTGTCCGCCTTCAGGCGGGCGAAGGTCTGCTGGGCAGCCTGATCCACCAGGGCATAGGGATCGGCGGCATTGACTGCTGCCAGGGCGGAGACGGAAAACAGCATGCTGGTCATCAGACCCAGCAGCAGGGCGATCTTCTTGAACATGGTTACTCCTTGGTTGCTGGCGTATCGGTGGCCGGGGAAGACTGGCTGTAGAGGAACTTGCCAATCAGGTCTTCCAGCACTATGGCAGACTTGGTGTCTTCGATCATGTCGCCATCCTTGAGCATGCTGGTGCCCATCTCTTCATCGGTGAAACCCGGTGCCAGGCCGACATACTGCTCGCCCAGCAGACCCGAGGTCAGGATGGAGAGGGTGCTGGTTTCTGAGAACTCGCCGGCACTCTTTTGCATCTGCAGGGAAACGATGGGCACCTGGCTCTTGGCATCCAGCGTGATGTCGCTGACTCGACCGACGACGACGCCGCCGACCTTGACCGGCGAGCGCACTTTCAGGCCGCCGATATTATCGAAATGGGCGCGCAGGGTATAGGTTTCTCCTTCCGGTTTGAAACTCAATCCCGCCACTTGCAGTGCCAACGCCAGAATGGCTGCGATGCCAGCCAGCATGAAGGCACCGACCAGGAATTCTACTTTGCTGAACTTCATCTTTCCCTTATCCAAACATGACTGCGGTGAGTATAAAATCCAGACCGAGCACGGCCAGGGATGAGTGGACCACGGTACGGGTCGTCGCCTGACTGATCCCGGCCGAGGTCGGCTTGGCATCATAGCCATTGAAGAGCGCGATCCAGGTCACCACCAGAGCGAAGATCACACTCTTGATGGCCCCTTGCATGATGTCGTCCTGCCAGTCGACGGAGGCTTGCATGGCAGACCAGAAACTGCCCTCATCCACCCCCAGCCAGTCGACCCCGACCAGTTTGCCGCCGAAGATGCCGATCAGGCTGAACATGAAGGCCAGCAGCGGCATGCTGATGACGCCAGCCCAGAAGCGAGGCGCCACTACCCGGCGCAGCGGGTCCACCGCCATCATCTCCAGGCTGGAGAGCTGCTCGGTGGCCTTCATCAGGCCGATCTCGGCGGTGAGGGCCGAACCCGCACGACCGGCAAACAGCAGGGCGGTGACCACAGGGCCCAGCTCCCGCAGCAGGGAGAGGGAGACCAGAGGCCCCAGACTCTGCTCGGCGCCGAAGTCCTTCAGTACGTTGTAACCCTGCAAGGAGAGCACCATGCCGATGAAGAGACCCGACACCAGTATGATGGCGACCGATTGTACCCCCACCACATAGAGCTGCTGTACCAGCAGGGGGAAGTGCTTGCGGGGCTCGGGTTTGCCCGCCAACGCGTGAAACAGCATGATGGTGGCGCGGCCGACGGCGCTGATGAAGCGCACCCCGCTCCGCCCCAGCTTGCTTATCTGACTTATGAACATCACAGATCCTGTAGCAGGTCGCCTGCCGGAAAATGAAACGGAACAGGACCATCGGGCAATCCCTTGAGGAACTGCTCGACCTCGGGATTGTGCTCCTCGCGAAGTTGCTCCGGCGTACCCTGTGCCACCACCCTGCGGTTGGCGATGATGTAGGCGTAGTCGGCGATGCTGAGCACCTCCTTCACATCGTGGGTGACGATGACGGAGGTGATGCCGAGGGCATCGTTGAGCTCCTTGATGAGCTTGACCAGCACCGCCATGGTGATGGGATCCTGGCCGACGAAGGGCTCGTCATACATGATGAGATCCGGATCCAGTGCTATGGATCTGGCCAGGGCCGCACGACGGGCCATGCCGCCTGAGAGCTCGGAGGGCATCAGGCGGGCGGCGCCACGCAGACCCACAGCCTGCAACTTCATCATGACGATGGTGTGGATCAGCTCTTCCGGCAGACCCGAGTGTTCCCGCAGCGGGAAGGCCACGTTGTCGAACACCGTCATGCCGGTGAACAGGGCGCCGCTCTGAAACAGCATGCTCATCCGCTTGCGCACTTCATACAGACGGCTGCGGGAGAGGGTGGGGATGTCTTCCCCGTCAAACAGAATATGACCGGACTCAGGCTTCAGCTGGCCACCGATCAGGCGCAGCAAGGTGGTCTTGCCGATGCCGCTGGGGCCCATGACGGCGGTGACCTTGCCACGGGGAATGGTCAGGTTGATCCTGTCGTACAGCAACCTATCTCCGTGACTGAAGGTCAGGTCGGAGATGGTGATCAGGTCATCGTTCAAACAATTGTCCATCCGGTATAAATGAAGAGCGAATTTTATGGGCTAGTCTAGGTCTAAGCAACAGCAAGGAACAACTATTGAGCGGCTTTGCCCCCCAAATACGCGACAGTTTTATGTAACAACTTGCATCAGCGGCAGAGCGTCCCGCATCCGATTCGCTTATCTCGGCAGACTTTTTTATAATCCCGCAGCAAATTTCGGCCCGGAGCTGTGCCTTTATGTCTGTAAAGCCTGAAAAAGTGTCTGAATTGTTCGATTTCCGTCGCAGTGCCCGTGCGGTGCTGGACATAGAAAAACAAGCCATCGATGGGCTCTACCAGTACCTCGACGAGACCTTCGAGCGCGCCTGCGAGATGGTGCTGCGCTGCGCCGGCAAGATAGTGGTCACCGGCATGGGCAAGTCGGGTCATGTCGGCAACAAGATTGCCGCGACCCTGGCCAGCACAGGCACGCCAGCCTTCTTCCTCCACCCTGGCGAAGCCAGCCACGGGGATCTGGGGATGATCTCCGCCGGCGACCTCATCATCGCCATCTCCAACTCAGGCGAGAGTGACGAGATCCTGGCCCTGCTGCCGGTGCTCAAGCGTCGCGGCATTCCGCTCATCTGCATGACCGGCAATCCGGCCTCCACCATGGCCAAGGAGGCCAACGTGCACCTGTGCATCAAGGTGGAGAAAGAGGCCTGCCCGCTGGGTCTGGCCCCGACCTCCAGCACCACGGCGACCCTGGTGATGGGGGACGCCCTGGCCGTGGCCCTGCTGGAAGCGCGTGGCTTTACCGCCGATGACTTCGCGCTCTCGCACCCGGGCGGGTCGCTGGGCAAGCGGCTGTTGCTGCGGGTCGGCGATCTGATGCACAGCGGCGAGCTGTTGCCCCGGGTGGGGATAGATGCCACCATCAGCCAGGCGCTGCTGGAAGTGAGCCGCAAGGGCCTCGGCATGACGGCTGTGGTGGATGAGCAGGGGCTGCTGGCCGGTCTGTTCACCGACGGTGACTTGCGCCGGATCCTGGATCTGCAGGTGGACATTCACCACACCCCGATCAGCCGCGTAATGACGGCCAACTGTGTTACCGTAGGGCCTGAGATGATGGCGGCCGAGGCCGTCAAACTGATGGAAACCAGAAAGATAAACGGATTGCTGGTGGTGGATGAAGAGCGGCGGCCACTTGGCGCCTTTAACATGCACGACCTGCTGAGAGCCGGGGTGATTTGATGCAAGACGTACCGACCCTCTATGGTCCGGTGACGCGCAGCCAGTACGAGAAGGCGGCGCAGATCCGCCTGCTGGTGTGCGATGTGGATGGGGTGCTCTCCAATGGCTTCATCTATATGGGCAATAACGGCGAAGAGCTGAAGACCTTCTGCACCCGCGACGGTGCAGGCATGCGTGCCCTGCTCAACGCCGGCATCGAGATTGCCATCATCACAGGGCGCAACTCCCGTATCGTCAGCGATCGGATGAGGGGCCTGGGGGTGCAGCACCTGGTGCAGGGGGCGGATCAGAAGCTGCCCCACTTCGAGGCGCTGCTGGCCAAGCTGGGCCTGATGCCGGAACAGGCCGCCTACATGGGGGACGACACCATAGATCTGCCGGTGATGCAGGCCTGCGGTCTCGGCATAGCGGTGGCGGATGCCCATCCGCTGGTGCTGGCTCGTGCCGATCTGGTGACCCGTCTGGGGGGCGGAGTGGGCGCGGTGCGCGAGGTGTGCGATCTCATCCTGCAGGCGCAGGGCTTGGGCGACTACCAACCCGAGGCCTCGGTATGAACAAGCAGACGTTTCTGTTTGCCCTGCTGTTTCTGGCGGCGCTTGCCGCCTGGCAGCTCGGCGAGATCGAGCTGGCGCCCGAACCGGCTGCCAAGGTAGAGAACTATCAACCGGACTTCACCGCCAAGAACCTGGTCACGACCCGCTTCAACGAGCAGGGCAAACGGACCGAGCGGTTGGAGTCCGAATATGCGGAGTATTACCAGATCCTCGAGCAGGCCACCTTCGACAAGCCGGTGGTCTACATGTTCGATGAGCAGGGGGAGGCCGAATGGAAAGTCACGGCCGAAACCGGGGTGCTCAACACAGATGACAACGTGATACTGCGTGACAAGGTACATCTGGACGGCCTGCTGCCGGCGTCTTTCATCTCCACGCTGGATACCCCTTATCTGGAGCTGGATCTGGTGACTCAGGACGTGAGAAGCAACCAGCACATCAGCATAGTGGGTCAGGAATTCCAGACCGAGGGCGTTGGCCTGAAGGGCCATCTGGAACGTAAATATTTCGAATTACTGGATAAAGGCCATGCCACTTATTTCAATGAAAAACGTTAATCTGGTCCTCGCGGCCCTGCTTCTGTGCAGTACAGTGAGCGCCAAAGAGTCCGACTTTGCCGAGAAGGTCTATGTGGATGCGGTCAAGCAAGTGGCCGAGATGCAGGACAACCGCATCACCTTCAGCGAAGACGTGATCATCACCCAGGGCACCATCAAGATTAAGGCCGACAAGGTGGTGGTGATCCGCTCCGGCGATAAAGGGGCCGAGGTGATGACCGCCTATGGCAATCCCGCCACCTTCTTCCAGATCCTGGACAACGGCAAGCCGGTCAATGCCCACGGCAACAGCATTCGCTATGAGCTGAAGAACCGCCTGGTCACCATCACGGGCAACGGCCAGCTCAAGCAGGAAGACAGCCAGGTCACCGGCGACCTCATCCGCTACGACATCGTCAAACAGAAGATGATCGCCGAGAGCAAGGGACCCACCCAGCGAGTCAAGACGGTGTTCCTGCCGGATCAAGTAGAAAACTTCGACAAACCCGCCGATCAGAAGAAGTAGGAAACAGAAGCCATGGCAGTGTTAAAAGCAACGGGTTTGCAGAAGAGCTACAAGCGCCGCATGGTGGTCAGCGACGTGAGTCTGGAAGTGGGCACCGGCCAGATAGTGGGGCTGCTCGGCCCGAATGGTGCCGGCAAGACCACCTCCTTCTACATGATCGTGGGCCTGGTGCAGCGGGATGCGGGCCTCATCACCATAGATGAGCAGGACATCAGCCTGCAGCCCATGCATATCCGCGCCCGCAATGGCATCGGCTATCTGCCCCAGGAGGCCTCCATCTTCCGGCGCCTTTCGGTGTTCGACAACCTGATGGGTGTCATGCAGACCCGCAAGGGGTTGAGCCGCGAGGAGCGTGAGGATAAGGTCGAGCAGTTACTGGAAGAGTTCAACATCACCCATATTCGCGACAGCCTGGGTCAGAGCCTGTCTGGCGGGGAGCGACGCCGGGTCGAGATTGCCCGGGCGCTGGCGGCAGAGCCGCGATTCATCCTGTTGGATGAACCCTTTGCAGGTGTTGATCCTATTTCGGTCATAGACATCAAGAAGATCATCCAGCATCTGAAGGAAAGAGGGCTGGGTGTGCTGATCACGGATCACAACGTCAGAGAGACGCTGGATGTGTGCGAGAAGGCCTACATCGTCAGCCACGGCAAGATGATTGCCGAGGGGGCACCGGCCGATATCCTCGCCGATGAGCAGGTCAAGCGCGTCTATTTGGGCGATCAATTCAGTCTATAGTAAGGGGGCACCCCTCATTTTTGTTAGGTGATTGCCTCGCTGAACATAAGGATATCCCGACGTAGATGAAGCCGACATTACAGTTGCGCCTCGGTCAGTCACTGACCATGACGCCACAATTACAACAAGCGATTCGTCTGCTCCAGCTCTCCACCCTGGAACTCCAGCAGGAAATTCAGCAAGCGCTCGATAATAACCCCTTGCTGGAGCAGGAGGAGAATGAGGCGCAGGAAACCAGCCCGATAGAGCCCCAGGACGCCAGTCAACTCGACTCCAGCGACGCCATGGCGCAGGACAAGATGCCGGATGAACTGCCGGTGGACACCACCTGGGATGAGGTCTACTCCGCCGGTACGGCCCAGAGCGCCGGCCCCATCCATGATGGGGAAGACAGCGTCTATCAGGGGGAAACCACCGAGAACCTGCAGGACTATCTGCTGTGGCAGATGCGCTTGACGCCGTTCAGCGATCTGGATGCCGCCATCGCCCTCGCCATCATCGATGCCATCGATGAGTCCGGCTACCTGACCGTCTCTCTCGAAGATATTCAGGCTGCAGTCAGCAGTGAAGAGGTAGAAGTTGAACTGGATGAAGTGGAAGCCGTGCTCAAGCGAGTGCAGCATTTCGATCCGGTTGGCATAGCCGCGCGCTCGGTGCAGGAGTGTCTGCTGATCCAGCTTGGCCAGTACTCGCCGGATCTGCCCTGGCTCAATGAGGCAAGGGAGGTGATCCGCGAGCACATGGATCTGCTCGGCAACCGCGACTACCGCACCCTGGCACGCAAGACCCGGCTCAAGGAGAGCGACCTCAAGGAGGTGCTGGATCTCATCCAGCAGCTGGAGCCGAGACCCGGCAATGGCATCATCCAGAGTGAATCGCAATACGTGATCCCGGACGTCTCCGTGGTCAAGAAGGGGACTAAGTGGGTGGTTGAGCTCAACCCGGATTCGGCGCCGCGCATCCGTGTCAACGAGGCCTATGCGGCCATGGCACGCAATGCCCGCAGCAGCACGGATACCCAGTTCATCCGCTCCCATCTGCAGGAAGCCAAATGGTTCATCAAGAGCCTGGAGAGTCGCAACGACACCCTGCTCAAGGTGGCCAGCTGCATAGTCGAGCAGCAGCAGGGCTTCTTCGAATACGGTGAAGAGGCCATGAAACCCATGGTACTCAACGACATCGCCGAGGCGGTGGAGATGCACGAGTCGACGATTTCACGGGTGACGACCCAGAAGTACATGCATACGCCCCGTGGCATCTTTGAACTGAAGTTTTTTTTCTCCAGTCATGTCAACACGGAGGGAGGAGGAGAGTGCTCATCGACCGCAATTCGCGCCCTGATCAAGAAGCTGGTGACGGCCGAAAACCCGGCCAAACCGCTTAGTGATAGCAAGATCGCGGATTTGCTGGCCGAACAGGGTATTATGGTGGCGAGACGCACGATCGCAAAGTACCGTGAATCCTTGTTGATCCCGCCATCCAATCAGCGCAAACGCCTGGTTTAGGCAAACAAAAGGAAGACGTTATGCAAATTAACCTGACCGGACACCATGTCGAGATTACCGAAGCTCTGCGTGATTATGTGAATAACAAATTTGCCAAACTCGAGCGTCACTTTGACCATATCAACAACGTACATGTGGTGTTGAGCGTCGAAAAACTGAACCAGATCGCCGAAGCCAAGCTGCATGTCAGCGGTGGTGAGGTGTTCGCCAATTCGCAGCATGCCGACATGTATGCGGCGATTGATACCCTGCTGGATAAACTGGATCGGCAGATCATCAAGCACAAAGATAAGTTAAATCAAAAATAACTATGCAACTTGAACACATACTGAGTCGGGACTGCACCAAGAGTGCGGTCCCTTGTACCAGCAAGAAACGCGCCCTCGAAATCATCAGTGAGCTGGCCGCAGAGCGCCTCGGCGCCTCCCGCCAGGTGCTGTTTGAAAGCCTGCTGGCGCGGGAAAAGATGGGCAGTACCGGGATCGGTGCCGGTATCGCCATTCCCCATGGCCGGATCGACGACGCCTTTGCGCCGACGGCCGTGCTGATGACCTTCTCCGAACCCATCCCTTTCGATTCTATCGACAATCAACCGGTTGACCTGCTCTTTGCATTGCTGGTGCCGGAAAGCGAGTGCAAGCAGCATCTCAAGACCCTTTCCCTGATGGCATCCAAGCTGGGTGACAAGGCCGTCTGCCGCCAGTTGCGCCAGGCGACCAGCGACGAAGAACTCTATCAGATCATGACCTCGGCCTGATGCCGGGTCTGACGCAGCCACGTTGGCGTGAGGGGACAAGATGCAGTTAATAGTGGTAAGCGGTCGTTCGGGCTCCGGTAAGACGGTGGCCCTGAGGGTGCTGGAGGATCTGGGTTACTACTGCGTGGATAACCTGCCGGTCAACCTGCTGCCCCAGCTGATCGTCTCGGTGGAGAGCCAGTATGACAAGCTGGCGGTCAGCATAGACGTACGCAATCTGCCGACCCAGCCAGACAAGCTGGACAACCTGCTGACTCAGGTGCGCAACGAAGGGCGGGTGGAGTTCTCCAGCTTCTTCTTCGATGCAGACAACGGGACCCTGCTCAAGCGCTATGGCGAGAGCCGCCGGCTGCACCCCCTGTCTCGCAAACAGCTGTCGCTGGATGAGGCGATTCGGGAAGAGACCCACCTGCTGGCGCCCCTATCCTCGACCGCCGATCTGCGCATCGATACCACCAACCTCAGCATCCACGACCTCAGCGAGCTCATCAAGACCCGGGTGCTCGGCAAGAAAGAGAACGAGCTGGTGCTGGTGTTCGAGTCGTTCGGCTTCAAATACGGCATCCCCAAGGATGCGGACTTCGTGTTCGATGCCCGTTTCCTGCCCAACCCCCACTGGATCCCGGAGCTCAAGCCGTTTACCGGTCAGGATGAGCCCGTGGCCAACTACCTCTCGGCCCAGGTGGACGTGATGCTGTTCATCCAGCAGATAGAGAACATGCTGGTGACCTGGCTGCCTCACCTGGAGCGCAACAATCGCAGCTATGTGACCGTCGGCATAGGTTGTACCGGCGGACAACATCGTTCGGTGTTCATCGCCGAGCGGCTGGCCAGCACCTTCCGACTGCTTGGCAAGAACGTGCAGATCCGTCACCGCACGCTGGACAAGCGCTCCACCCAAGCCTGACAGACCCACAGGATGTTCAGATGACAGTTTCCGCCTCGGTAGAAGTCAAAAACAAGCTGGGAATCCATGCCAGACCGGCCATGATGCTGTTCGAGCTGGTGCAGGGGTTCGATGCCCATGTGCTGCTGCGCAACGAGGACGGTATCGAGGCCGATGCGGACAGCGTGATCGGCCTGCTGATGCTGGACTCTGCCCAGGGCAAGCAGGTGGAGGTGCAGGTCGAGGGCCCCGAAGAGGTGGAGGCCCTGGCCGCCGTGGTTGCGCTGTTCACCTCGGGCTTCAACGAGGAGTGAGCGGCGTCTCCCTTGCCGTCATGATCCGGCGCGCGCCAGCGCCTTGAAGTCGCAAAAATCCCGACAAGCCAGCAGAGCCCTGCTGGCTTTTTCGTTCATCAGCGCCAGAAACAGATCGTAGAGCCCCATGGCCTCCTCGTAGTCCGCCTTGCTGATGGCGAGCACGAAGATGAGGGTGGCGGTCTCGCCATTGCCCCAGTCGATCCCCTGAGGGGCCAGCACTGTATAGACCAGGGTGCGGCGGGCCAGCAGGCCGAGGGAGTGGGGCAGGGCGATCCCTTCACCCAACATGGTGGAGACGATCCGCTCCCGCTCCTGTAGTGAGGCTCTGAAGCCGCTTTCCACCAGTTCTTCCGCCTCCAGCTGATCACAGATACGGGCAAATAGTTCGGCCTGGGTGAGCGGCTCTGTGACCACCATGAAGTGGTCGGCATCGAAATACTTGTCCAGCAGGTAGGGGCGGGTGCGATCGATCAGCACCAGCTTGCCGAGCTGCTCCAGCTGGTACTGGGTCGGGAAGGGAGCGACCTGTACTACGGGGGTGTTCTTCTCGCTCACCTTGAGGGTGCTGATGACAAAGTCCTGCTCGATCTGTGCCAGTCCCTCGTAATCCCGTACCGACTCCAGAGTGGTCAGCTGCAGTTGGGGGTACTCCCGCCGGATGCGCGCCTCCAGTACCCGGAAGGTAGCGTTGCCCGCATCGCACAGGAGCATGGCCTGGGGGCGACGGGTGTAGCCGATATCATAGTGGCGCTCCAGGCCTACCCCGATATGGATCACCAGATAGCCTATCTCGTGATGGGTCAGCCGGTAGGGGGTCTGCCTTATCCACTCCGAAATGGCGGCCAGGGTGATGTCGTAGGCGAGGGGATAGTACTGCTTGATGTGGTCCGCCAGCGGGTTGTGGCTGCCTATCTGGTATTTGACCCGCAGCAGCATGGCACCTATGTGGGTCTGCAGGTCGGCCCGCAACTGCGGGTCGGCGCGCAGATCATAGGGGTAGTGCTGGTGGATGTAGTCCAGCAGGTGCTCCACCAGTTGCTCGCTCTCGGCGGCCATGGCCGGGCTGAGCTGGGGAGTATCGGCAATGAGCCGGGCCTGGATCTGGATGGCGAGGCAGGCGATCTCCTCCTCCCCCGGCGGGGTCAGGGTCGGCAGCTCGGCATAGATGTCGCGGGCCACCGCGGCCAGGGTCTGGGTGATATCGTCGCTGGCAAACCGGCGCAGCTCGTGGCCTGCCGCCTGACGCAGCAGGGCGACGGCGCAATAGATGGCGAGCTGTTGCAGGCTCTCGTCGGCGAGGCGCAACTGATGGCGGCCGAGCTGATCGTGGATGTGGTTGCCCACGACCTCCAGGGTCTTGCTGGGGCAGAGGGTGGGCAACAGGCTCTGCAGCGGGTGGTTGTGCAGCAGCTCCTGGCACAGCAGTTGGGTCAGGCAGGCGCGGATCGCCGTCTCGCTCCCTTGAATGCGCATACCCAGCCGTGGCTTGCTCTCTATGGTGAGCCCGAAGTGGGCGAGCCGCTCCCTCACCTGTGCCATGTCTCCCTGCAGGGCCGCCCGGCTCAGATACCAGGTATCCGCCAGCTCGTCGAGCTTGATCCCCTGCTCCGCCGTCAGCAGCAGGATCTGCAGATGCAGCACCCGCTCGCGACTGGTGCGCGGCAGGCTGCTCTCCTGCTCCTGTGCCGCCAGCAGCGCATCAAACAGTCCCTGATTGTAAATCTTGAGCTGATAGCCGGTGCCTCGCTGGTGGATCAGGTGGGCGCCCTGGGTGGCGATCAGCTCGTTGAGGGTCGCCACGTCGGTGCGCACCGTGCGGGTGGAGACATTGAGGCGACGGGCCAGCTCCTCCTGCGGCAGTGGTTCGGCATGGAGCTGGGTCAGCAGTTGATGGAGCCTGGGGTGGGGCAGCTTGATCATGGGGTGAGGCAAGACTCCTGTTGCGAAATAAAGGGTCGATGTTAACAAGGGGATCATCAACAAGCCAGACACCGGCCTGTGATCGGACCGGTGCCTGCGGGGGTCGTTATGCCAGCAGCGTTTTCACCGTGGCGAGCAGGGTGCGCACATCCTCGGGGCGGGTCTGGCCGCTCTCGCTGTCGATGATGGAACTGTAGACGTGGGGGATCACCTTCTCGACCCCGGCCTCCAGCGCGATGCGGACTATCTCCTCGAAGTTGTCGAGATCGATGCCGCCGGTGGGTTCCAGCCAGAAGCCGTGACGGGCACAAGCCTCGGCCACCGCCTGATACTCGTCGCGGCAGGCCAGGCCTCCCATGGGGAAGAACTTGACCGAGCTGCCGCCCATGTCCTTGAGCAGGGCGATGGCGGTATCGATGGGCACAATCCCGTCCGGCTGCTGGGCACTGAGGGGGCCGGTGGAGATCTTCACCATGCCGGGGGTGCCGGTGGGGGAGACAAGGCCGTTGACCAGGCTGTGAGGCTGACCCAGCAGCGCCCGGCTGGGGCCTACTCCGGTGAACACCTGGTTGACGTGCTGGGGTTGCAGCTGGCGAGCCAGCTCGGCCACCATGGCGGACTGGCGGGGATCCCCCGCCCCCAGACCGATGGAGAGGGCGTTGTCGATAAGCCTGGCGTACTCCCGCATGTCGGCAACGGCGGAGGGCACATCCGGGTAGTTCTTGGAGAGCACGCCGACCAGTACATGGCCCTCGGCCGCCTCATAGATGTCGACGGCATTCTGTCTGGACCCGGCCAGCACATTGAGACAGACACGATCACGGTAGTAGTTGGGAACAAGGGACATCAGCGGTTCTCCTGAACGAGGTGGGCAATGGCGGAATGGATCTGGTCTAGTTGGGCCGTGCTGACGCTGCGCACGTCAATCTCGATGTGCCCCTCGTTGGCCTTGTAGCCGCGGCAGTAGATGGCCGGATTGCCCTGCTGCAGGCGAGCCACCAGTTGCACCGTCGTCATGCCGATCTGAGCGTGGTCGAAGGCGATGTCGGTGCGGGCTATGTCGCGCCCCGCACTGTCCCACACCACCCGGGCGGTAACGCCGGGCAGCAGGTTCAGGCGCTCGATGAAGGATGCCATCTTGGCGGCCATGGCGGCGCCGCTCTCCTGCTCTTTCTCCAGGTAGCGCTCTATGGCGTGGGTCAGGCCGAGGATCCCCTCCTTGCCCACCTTCATGGCGCGCCCTATGCCGTTGGCCTGCTGCTTGACCCACTCCACATACTGACGCTTGCCGAGCACCAGGCCGCTGGTGGGCCCTTCGATGGCCTTGGCGCCGCTGTAGATGACGAGATCCGCCCCTTGCTGGTAATAGAGGCGCAGATCCTCTTCCGCCGCCGCATCGACGATGAGCGGCAACTGGTGGTTCCTGGCCACTTCGGCCGCCTCAGAGACTGACAGAATGCTCTTCTGCACGCAGTGATGGGACTTGATGTAGAGGATGGCGGCGGTATCGGGGTTGATGGCGGCAGCCAGCTGGGCGGGGGAGCACTCGTTGGCATAGCCGGCCTCTACCACCTTGCCGCCCCCCAGGTTGACCATGGTGCCGACCGGCGCGCCGAAGTTCACGTTGTGACCCTTGGGCAGCACTATCTCGCTTGGCACCCCGTGGGCATGGGCATGCAACTGCTCGAGGCGGTAGGGATCGCCGCGTACTATGACGGCGGCCACCGACTGGGCTATGCCGGCACTGGCGCAGGAGACCACCACGGCGTCTTCCACGCCGAGCAGGCCGGCCAGGTAGGCACCTGTCTTGTTGACCAGGTCTTTGACCTCGAAGTAGTGGCCAAGGCCGAAGTTGACCGCGTCGACCACCTCCTGCTCCGGGGTGGAGACGCCGAGGATGGTCATGCGCCCGGAGGCGTTGATCACGGGTTTGAGCTGATATTTCTCATACACGGAAGGCATGGTGGGATTGTCCATATTGAGTGAGAACCAGGTCACCGCCGACCAGGGCGGCGAGGGGGCGCAGTTGCCGGTCGCCGTGGCGGGACTCGGCTTCGGTATCGGTAAAGAGCGTCGGGCCGCTCATGACCTCGAACAGGGTCAGATCGGCATCGGCGCCCACCTCGAGTCGTCCCTTGCCGGGCAGACGCAGGGCATCGGCGGCTTGGCTGGTGACGCAGGCGATCACCTGCTCCAGGGTCATGCCGATGGCGAGAAACTTCGACATCACGTGAGCCAGGCTGTAGACGGGGCCCTTGATGCGGTTCTTGCAGTAGATGTCCGAGCTGATGGTGTGAGGCAGTATCCCTTGCCGGATGGCGGCCTCCGCCACCTCGAAGCTGAAGCTGGCGCCGCCGTGGCCGATGTCGAGGCGCAGACCCCGCTGCATCGCCTCGCGCACCGCGACCCGCAGCTCACCCGCCGGGGTCAGGATGCGGTTGGGCTTACCGTTGAAGCAGTGGGTCAGCAGATCCCCGTCTCCCAGCAGGGCGACTATCTCGTCGAGATCCGGCGGCGTGTTGCCCACGTGCACCATGAGCGGCAGCTGGCCGTTGTCCCGCTGGATTTGTTTAGCCATGCGCAGGGGCTGCAGGCCGTTCTCGCCCACCACGCTGCCGCTCATCCGCGCCTTGATGCCGACGATGAAGGAGGGGTGACGCCGAATGGCCGCCTTGGCCAGCTCAGGGTCTATGTCGGCGGGGTTGGCCAGTTCGTTCTGGCGCAGCAGGCCGATGCGGGAGATGTTGAGCAGGGCATGGACCCGGGTCTTGCAGCCAGCGGCGAGGCGCTGGAAGTTGTCCACATCGTCGGCCCCGGTGCTGCCTGCGTCGATGACGGTGGTGACACCGGACTCGACGCCTACCTTGTCCGGCTCATCCTGATAGATGGGGGAGGCGGGGTAGCAGTGGGTGTGGCCGTCAATCCAGCCGGCGCTCACATGAACCTGTCCGGCCAGCGTGAGGGTTCGCTTCGCCTCGGCGGACGCTGGTAGAGCCCCCAGCGCCGCTATCTTGCCGTCCTGGATGGCGATGTCGATGAGCTGGCCATTTCCCTGGCGTCCCGCTCTGATGATCATGTCATACATGGTGATGACCTCTGAAATGCCGCCCCGAAGGGCGGCGGGGGCTTAGGCCAGGGCGACGGGGAAGAAGGTACCGAGCAGCATGGCACCCAGGATGGCGCCGCCTGTGATGGGCTTCTCCCAGATGTAGAACAGCAGCGCTCCCGCCAGGGAACCCAGCCCTATGGGGATGGAGGCCCCCATGGCGGAGAGGATGATCAGGGGGCCGAGGAAGCGGCCCGAGCTGTTGCCAGCCCCCATCATCACATCCGCCCCGTAGGTGGAGTTGCTCTGGTTGATGGTGAACTTGCGCGCCAGGATGATCACGTAGCCGATGGCCAGACCTATGGCCATGCCGGTGACCAGGGAGGCGCCGAAGTTCTCCACCGGGTAGACGATGCCGGCACCCAGCAGCAGGGCGGGAACCCCCAGGCCGACGCCGGTCTGGATGGCACCGCCTATGTCCAGGATCCCCACCAGGGAGCCCTCTATGATGCGGGCAAACAGGAAGCTGGCACCGAAGGCTGCGACCGCGCCGTAGGCACCTGTGTCCATCCCGGCTTTCAGCATGGCGACGAAGGCCACCTCGTTGAAGGCGCCGACCCCGTACAGGTAGAACATGTGGGTCCCGGCAAAGACCCCGGCCGACAGCAGACCGACGAAGATGGGGAAGGACCAGTCGGCGTACCAGAAGTTGTTTCTCAGTTTCTCATCCATGGTGTGGTCCCTTATTTACTGCCAAGCAGGTGATGGACGTTTTCCAGCCACAGGGGAATGCCCAGGTGGAAGGACTCAATCAGTTTCATATCGAAGCCGCGGAAGAAGCCGCTCAGCACGAACAGCAGCACTATGGCGCTCATCATCACCTTGGTGACGTGGTTCCAGCCGCTCTCTTCGACCCCCTTGCCGATCAGGATGCCAAGTACCAGGCCCGGCACGGCGTTGCCCATGATGAGCTGCGCCAGACCGCCGAAGATGGTGGCCCAGAAGCCGGACTTCTTGCCCGCCTCTATGGCGGCCAGCCAGAAGATCACCGGCATGACGGTGTTGACCAGCAGGTTGGCGGCTGGCACCAGCACCTTGACCGCAGTGACCTGCAGGGCCTCGGGCACGGCCGCCGCCGTGCTGTTGAGGAAGGCGACGACTATGGCACCTATGATGCCGCCGGCGATGGCCATCTTCTTCGGGTCGTGCAGGGTAGTGGCGAGATCCCGGTTCTTGAACAGCAGCGCGGCCGTGGCCCAGTGCGGGATGATGCGGTGATCCACGTCCTGGGTGAAGGCACCTGCCGCGACCGTTGAGGCCCAGGCATTGAAGAAGAAGCCAAGACCGAACGAGAAGTGGGAGGCGGGATCCCCTTCGCAGGAGTTGAGCTCACCCAGGGTGCGGAAGGCACCCATACCCTGTACTGTCGGGGCGTGGAACATCCGCGCCGCACCGGCTCCCACGCCGACGCCCACCAGGCCGCCGATGATGAGTGACTTCATCAAAATGATTAGAAACATCCAACATGTCCTTTTGGTTGTGGGGTTACGCCCTGGTGAAATCCACCTTGTCGACATCCAGGCTGCTGACCTTGACCGAGATCTCCAGCTGGACGCGGAACTCGCGGCGCTGGCGCGGCAGGAAGAAGAACAGGAACTTCTCCACCCGGACCGACTCCTCGGCCTTGAGCACCCGGACCTCGAGCGGCTCGATGCGCAGCATCACTCTGGGGTTGTCCTTGAGCAGGTTGGATTGCACCTGACCGAGGGCGGCGGCAAACGCCTGCTGGCGGGTCGCCCCCTTGCCGTTGACCATGACCTGGGTGGTGAAGTCCTCTTTCATCAGGCGCGCCCGTGTTTCTTGGCGAAGGCCTCGACCAGCTTCTGACCCAGCTCTTCCTTGTCCATGAAGCCGAAGCCCAGCACCACGCAGCCTTCGTTGATGGCGGTCACACCCTCCTCGACGGAGCGCATGCCGTAGCGGCACTTGTAGCCGTACTTGGTCTGGGCCGTGATGGCGCCGGCGCCGCCGCTGCCGCAGAAGGAGATGCCGAGATCCGCCTGCTCCTTGTTCATCACATCACCGAGCTTCATGTCGGCGGCCATGCCGGGGATGACGGTCACTGTGGCGCCGGCTGCCTCTGCCCCTGCTCCTACCTTCTGGCCCTTGCCGAGACGATCTCCAATCACGAGTTTGATGGCTGACATTTAGATTTCTCCTTTGACTGAGCTGAGTTCATTTTCTTTGGCAACTTCGAAATGGACGGACAAGAGGTGGGCCTCTTCATAGGCCAGCCTGTCCAGCCAGCCGACCACTTGTTCGGCGAGGCGCAGGGAGAGGGGGGAGATCTCCTCGAACAGGCTGAGGTCGACCTCGGGCAGGGCTTCACCGCTGTGGGAGCGCCACACCATGGCCTTGACGTGGGAGGCGAGCATCTGTTTCTGCACCTCGTTGGGGATGATGCCCTGATCCGCCAGCAGGCTGTGGATGCGCGCCAGAGTGAGATCTGTCTTGCGCAGCAACGCCGGGCTGTTCGGGGTCAGGGCTGTGTCATGAGTGTCGGTAGTCAAGGTCTGCTCTCCAAGGCTGGCAGAAAGGATGGGATTACCTTAAGACGGGGATGAGAGCAGGAGGAGGCACTGTTTTTCCGATTTGAAATGGAAATTCCGGGCAAAAAGCCCCGAAAGAGGCCGAATTTGTGGCGGCAAGGGGGAAAGGGAGGGGATTGACCCCGGCACTGTGTGAGCGGGGCCACAGTTTCACCCCGCAGCCGCCCGGTCGTGTGCCGGTGGAAACTGTGAGTCATCTCACGCCGCCTGAGAAGGAGGCACGAAAAAGGGGCCCTGATGGCCCCTCTGTTGGTTCCCTTGCCGTCAGCTGGCGGGTGATGCGCTGCTGGTGGGCAGATTCTGGTAGCGCACGTCTTCCTCTATGATGACGTCGACGTCCAGAGGCTTTCCATTGCGGATCACCGAGATGGTCAGCTTGGTGCCGGGGCGGCTCTCGACGATCTTGTCCATCACGGGGCGCACGCCGCTGATGGCTTCGCCGTTGATCTTGAGCAGCACATCCCCGCGTCTGAGGCCGGCCTTGGTGGCCGGACCGTCGGGATCCAGACTCTCCACCACCAGACCCTGTAGATCCCCGAGATTCATCATGCGCGCGACTATGGGGTTGATCTCGACGCTGGAGATGCCGAGGTAGCCGCGAATGACACGGCCATTGGCGATCAGCTCGTCCATGATCCGCTTGGCCAGCTTGTAGGGGATGGCGAAGCTGATGCCGTAGCTCTCCTGGTTGCCATTGAGGTGGTAGGCGGCGGTGTTGATGCCCACCAGATCGCCACGGCCATTGACCAGGGCGCCACCCGAGTTGCCCTCGTTGATGGCGGCATCGGTCTGCAGCAGATCCTGCCGGCCGTTGCTGTCCGGTCCCATGCTGGAGAGACCGATGCGGCCGGTGGCACTGATGATGCCCTGGGTGATGGTCTGGCCGACGTTGTAGGGGTTGCCGATGGCGAGCACCACATCGCCCACGTCCGGCAGCCGCTCCGGATCCTGCGGTATCACCGGCAGGTTGTCCGACTCTATGTAGAGCACGGCGAGATCGGTCAGCTTGTCGGTGCCGACCAGCTCGGCGCTGAATACCCGGCCATCCTGTAGCGCGACTATGATCTGGTCTGCATCGGCGATGACGTGGTAGTTGGTCAGCACATGACCGCGCTGGTTCATGATGACCCCTGAGCCCAGCCCCTGTGGCCTCAGCTCTGCCTTCTCGCCGCGATTGCCGGCGAAACTGCGGGTGTAGATGTTGACGACGGCAGGGCCGGCGCGGTGGGCGGCATAGGAGAAACTCAGCTCGCGGGCATTGGTGATGAGACCCGGCAAGGGGGCGCCGCCCCGAAAACTGGGGAACAGCAGCAGCAGGAGCGCAGCCACGGTGAGGCCAAAGCCGACAGACTTGCCCAAGTAACTGATCAAAGGTGGGATTTTCATGTCATTCTCGTCCGTACATGCTGCGCGCAGAGAATAACATTATCGGTGGATAAAAATCACCCGCGGCGGTTGCCGCGGGTGTGAGGGACTTAACGGATCACCAAATAGAGCGAGGAGTCGCCGCGCTGTATGTTCAGCGCCAAGACTTCCGGCTTGTTCTTCAAGGCCTTGGTCAGCTCATCCATGGAGTTGATGCGCAGACGGTTGACCCCGATGATGATGTCGCCCTTCTGCAGGCCGGCGGCGGCGGCAGGGGAGCGCGGATCTATGTCGGCCACCGCTACGCCGGTCACCGGATCCGAGGTGGTGCTGAGCTTGGCCCCTTCCAGTGCCGGGTGCAGGGCGCTGGCGAGGATCTCGCTGTCATCAGCCTTCTTCAGGGTGACCTTGACGGTCTGCTCCTTGCCATCACGGATGAGGCCGAGTGCAACCTGCTTGTCGGCGCCCATGGTGGCGATCTTGGCACGCAGTTCACCGAACGAGCGGATGGGCTTGCCATCTATGCTGATGATGATGTCGCCGGCCTTGATGCCCGCCTTGGCGGCGGCGGAGTCAGGCATGACCTGGTTGACGAAGGCACCATCCTTCTTGTTGTAGCCGAAGGACTTGGCGATATCCGTGGTCAGCTCTGTGCCGGTGATCCCCAACTGGCCACGGCGCACTTCACCGTATTTCACGATCTGCTCGGACAGGTCGCGCACCATGTTGGAGGGAATGGCGAAGCCGATGCCGATGTTGCCACCGTTCGGGCCCAGGATGGCGGTGTTGATGCCGATCAGCTCCCCACGCAGGTTGAGCAGGGCACCACCTGAGTTGCCCGAGTTGATGGCCGCATCGGTCTGGATGAAGTTCTCCAGGTTCTCGATGTTGAGGCCGCTGCGGCCCAGGGCGCTGACGATACCCGAGGTGACGGTCTGACCCAGGCCGAAGGGGTTGCCGATGGCCAGGGCATAGTCACCGACCCGCAGCTCGTCCGAGTCGGCGAACTTGATCTGCACCAGGTCCTCCGCCTTGATTTGCAGCAGGGCGATGTCGGACTGCTTGTCTTCACCTATCTTCTTGGCCGCGTATTCGCGACCGTCTTTCAGGTTGACCTTGATCTCGTCCGCCTCGTGGACCACGTGGGCGTTGGTGATCACGTAGCCCTTCTTGGCATCTATGATGACGCCGGAGCCAAGGGCCTGGAAGGGCTGCTCGCTCACCTGCTCATCGGGCATGTTGGGGCCGAAGAAGAAGCGGAATTGTTCCGGCAGGCGCTGGCGGGTGATCTTCTTGCCAGAGACGGAGATGTTGACCACGGCAGGGGTTACCTGCTCGAGGACGGGGGCCAGGCTCGGCATCTCCTGGCTGTTGCCCATCAGGGGCAGGGCGGCTTGTGCCGGCGCTGCTGACAGGGCGATACCGACACTGAGGGCTAACACACTGAATACAGAAAGAGATTTACGCATATGAGAAACAGCTCCCAGAAAAAGTTGCAATGCAATCGTCAAGGTCTGACCACGATAAGGCGTAATTAGTTCCACCAGAGGCTAACCGGGCTGCTTGAGCAGGCCGGAGGCCCCGGCGTAGTCACGGGGCGGCTGGCCCGGCTCCTCGTTGGCGGAGTCAGCGTTGCCTTCTTCCACCTGAGGTTCGCGGAACAAGGGCTCCTGCGCCTTGGCGAGGAACTTGCTCTGTTCGGCCATGTGGCGATAGAGGGTCTGGTATTGATCGGCCAACTGCTCCATCAGGGCGGCGCTGTCGGCGAAGTGGGTGGTGATCTGGCCCTGGTAGCTTTCCAGCTCCTTGTGAGCCTTTTTCAGCTCCTGTTCCAGGCGCCCGGCATCCCGGCTGCGGACAGTGAAACGGCCGATCAACACGCCGATGATCAGGGCGGCTACCGCCAGCAGGATCCCGTTTAACAGAGTCATAGAAGCTCCTTGTTACAGCTAAATCGATGAGTTTGAGGCGGCCGGATTGACCGCGATGCCTCGTTGGCACTATACCGTGCACCCCGAGAGCGTGATACCATTTTGTCCCTCATTCAGGGACTTGGAGGCGGTTTACAGGATGACCCCGCAGCAAAAATACCAGCAGGATTTGCAGCGTCCCGGCTTTTTGGCCGACCCGGCCCAGGCGATGGCCGTGACCCGCCTGGAGCGACTCTATCAGGATTTGTGCGCCAGCCCGACTCCGACCAGATCCCGTGGCCTGCTGGGCTGGCTGCAAAAGCCGAAAGCCCGCGAGCCCATCCTGGGTCTCTATATGTGGGGCGGAGTGGGCAGAGGCAAGACCTGGCTGATGGATACTTTTTTCGACAGCCTGCCGGGGGAGCGCAAACTGCGCGTCCACTTCCACCGTTTCATGCATCGGGTGCACGATGAACTCAAGGGGCTGACCGGTCAGGCCGATCCGCTCAAGCTCATCGCCAGCAAGCTGGCCGGCGAGACAGACATCATCTGCTTTGACGAGTTTTTCGTCTCCGACATCACGGATGCCATGCTGCTGGGCACCCTGTTCCAGGAGCTGTTCGGTCATGACGTTGTGCTGGTGGCCACCTCCAACATCCCGCCCCGGGACCTTTATCGCAATGGGCTGCAGCGAGCCCGCTTCCTGCCTGCCATCGCCCTCATAGAGCACCACTGCGAGGTACTCAATGTGGATGGTGGCGTCGACTACCGGCTGCGCACCCTGGAGCAGGCGGAAATCTATCACTTCCCGCTGGATCAGCAGGCCAAGTCCAATCTGGACCGCTATTTTGGGCAACTGACCGGGCTGGGGCAGATCGCGGCCGCCACGCTGGAGATCAACCATCGTCAACTGAACGCGCTGGGCATGGGGGAAGGGGTGCTTTATATGGAGTTCGAGCAACTCTGCTGCACCCCGCGATCCCAGGGGGACTACATAGAGCTGGCCCGGGAGTTTCACACCGTCCTGCTGGCCAACGTGCAGCCCATGGGCACAGGCACGGACGATGCGGCGCGCCGTTTCATCGCCATGGTGGACGAGTTCTATGAGCGGCACGTCAAACTCATTCTGTCGGCGGCGGTGCCCATGGCCGCGCTCTACGGAGATGGCCTGCTGAATTTCGAATTCAAGCGCTGTCTTTCGCGGCTTCAGGAAATGCAATCGCACGAATACCTTGCAAGAGTGCACCTTCCTTAGTCACAATACTGCGCCTGCCAGTCGGATGGGCATCTGCGGCAGGTAGGGCCGGGCGACATTTGCTAGCTTCATGGCAGTGAAATTAGCAGGTGATATTTAAGGCAACTTCACTTATAATCGCCCGGCCCACGTTACAGCTGTCGATAAGACAGCAACACTTTAAGCTTTACTTGTATTCGAAGGGGTACAGGTAGGCCATCGTTTGTTGTTTGTGGGAGAGCCCCCATAAGCAATTGGGTCTGTAACAGGTAATTGGGTTTAACTTAATGAAAACTTTCGTTGCCAAGCCAGAAACCGTAAAACGTGACTGGTACATTGTGGACGCAGAAGGTAAAACTCTGGGTCGTATCGCAACCGAGATCGCTGCTCGTCTGCGTGGTAAGCACAAAGCTGAATACACTCCGCACGTTGACACCGGTGATTACATCATCGTTGTAAACGCTGAGAAGGTACACGTAACCGGTAAGAAATTTACCGACAAAATGTACCATTCTCACTCCGGTTTCCCGGGTGGTATCAAGTCCATCAGCTTTGACAAGCTGATTCAGCGCAAGCCGGAAATGGTAATCGAAGCTGCCGTCAAGGGCATGCTGCCGAAGGGTCCGCTGGGCCGTGCCATGTTCCGTAAGCTGAAAGTTTACGCAGGCGCAGAGCACGCTCATGCTGCTCAGCAACCTCAAGTACTGGATATCTAACGGGAACTGGCAACATGGCAGAAAATCAATACTACGGTACCGGCCGTCGCAAAAGCTCCACTGCTCGCGTCTTTATCAAAGCGGGTAGCGGTAAAATCGTAATCAACCAGCGCTCCCTGGAGCAATACTTCGGCCGTCCGACTGCTCGTATGGTAGTTCGTCAGCCGCTGGAACTGGTTGAGATGACCGAGAAACTGGATCTGTACATCACCGTTAACGGTGGTGGCATCTCCGGTCAAGCTGGTGCGATCCGTCACGGTATCACTCGTGCTCTGATGCAGTACGACGAGACCCTGCGTGGCGAACTGCGTAAAGCTGGCTTTGTTACTCGCGATGCCCGTAAGGTTGAGCGTAAGAAAGTCGGTCTGCACAAAGCGCGTAAGCGTCCGCAGTACTCCAAGCGTTAATTCGCTTTTGGTACGCACTCTCACGAGTGTCAAAAAAGCCTGGCCATGTGCCAGGCTTTTTTTATTGGTAATATTACATAGGCCAATGCTAACCATACGTCACAAAAGACAAAAATTTGTGTGTTTATTGTTTTTGCCCATCGCTTCTCTTTCTTGTCAAATTGTTATCTTTTCTTTAAAATTTCCATGGTCTTTCTGTGTCAATTGCCACTCCGCTTCCGCCGCAGTTGTCAGAGGGAGAGGAGATAGGAAACGGGGACACTATAAGAATGAGCGGAGTCCACATGGGAGAGTTTTTGGATGAGCAATGCGCCAGTTGATACCGGTCGCCGCAGATTTCTTACCTGGTCAACGGTTGCCGTTGGCGGTGTAGGAGCTGCTTTTACCGCAGTGCCGTTTATAAAGTCATGGAATCCGAGTGCCAAAGCCAAAGCGGCCGGGGCACCGGTAGAGGTGGATATCAGCAAGTTGGAGCCGGGTCAGCTGATCCGCGTCGAGTGGCGCGGCAAGCCGGTCTGGGTGGTGAAGCGCACCAAGCAGACCCTGGATGCCCTGGCCACGCACGATGACAAACTGCGCGATCCCGCCTCCGATGAGCCACAGCAGCCGGACTATGCCCACAACGGCTACAGATCCATCAAGCCGGAGATCTTCGTGGCGGTCGGTATCTGTACCCATCTGGGCTGCTCCCCCTCCTACCTGCCGGACAGCTTCGGCGAGCAGGTGCAAGGGGTGACCTCCGGCTTCTTCTGCCCATGCCATGGTTCCAAGTTCGACATGGCCGGTCGAGTGTTCCAGGGCGTGCCCGCACCGCTGAACCTGGTCATTCCGCCATACCAATTTCTTAGCGACACCACCATTCTGGTCGGTGCCGATGGCAAGGAGGCCTGACCATGTTTGCCAAAATCATGGGCTGGATTGACGATCGTTTCCCGCTCACGGCCATGTACAACGACCACATGGCCAAGTATCCGGCTCCCAAGAACCTGAACTTCTGGTACTTCTTCGGTTCCCTTGCCATGTTGGTGCTGGTCAACCAGATCATCACCGGCATCTGGCTCACCATGAACTACAACCCGTCGGCGGAGGGGGCCTTTGCCTCCGTGGAATACATAATGCGGGACGTGGACTACGGCTGGCTGCTGCGCTACATGCACTCCACCGGCGCCTCCGCCTTCTTCGTTGTGGTCTATCTGCACATGTTTCGCGGCATGATCTACGGCTCCTATCAGAAGCCGCGCGAGCTGCTGTGGATCTTCGGCATGCTGATCTTCCTGGTGCTGATGGCCGAAGCCTTCATGGGTTACCTGCTGCCCTGGGGACAGATGTCGTTCTGGGGGGCCCAGGTCATCATCTCGCTGTTTGGCGCCATTCCGGTCATAGGTGACGATCTGACCCTGTGGATCCGGGGTGATTACGTCATCTCTGGGGCTACCCTGAACCGCTTCTTCGCGCTGCACGTGATCGCCTTGCCGCTGGTGCTGGTGATGCTGGTTGCCATGCACATACTGGCGTTGCACGAAGTGGGCTCCAACAACCCGGACGGCATCGATATCAAGAAGCACAAGGATGAGAAAGGCTGGCCGCTGGATGCGGTGGCATTCCATCCCTACTTCACTGTGAAGGACATGATAGGGGTGGCGGGCTTCCTGTTCCTGTTCTGCGCCATCATCTTCTTCAAGCCGGATATGTGGGGCTATTTCCTCGAGAAACCGAACTTTGAAGTGGCGAACGGGCTGAAGACGCCGGCGCACATAGCCCCTGTCTGGTACTTCACCCCCTTCTACGCCATCTTGCGCGCAGTGCCGGACAAGCTGCTGGGGGTCATCATGATGGGGCTCTCCATAGTCGTGCTCTTCCTGCTGCCCTGGCTGGATCGCTGCAAGGTGCGTTCGGTACGCTACCGCAGCACCCTGCACAAGCTGAACATCGCCCAGTTCGTTGTCTGCTTCGTCATCCTGGGTGTGCTGGGCGTTCTGCCATCGACGCCTATGCTGACGCTGATCGCGCAGCTCTGCACTCTGGGTTATTTCGGGTTCTTCATCCTGTTGTTCTTCTACAGCAAGAATGAGAACACCAAGCCGCTGCCGGAGAGGGTGACATTCAAATGAAAAGAATAATTTTTGCAGTACTGGCCCTGCTACCCGGTCTGGTATTGGCCGCTGGCGGTGGCTTCCCCCTCGACAAGGCAGAGTACGATCTGAGTGACAAGGCATCCCTGCAACGGGGGGCCGCGACCTTCATGAACTACTGCGCCGGCTGCCATTCCACCCAATATCAGCGCTATAACCGGGTTGCCGCCGACATCGGCATTCCGGAAGAGCTGATGAGGGAGAACCTGGTCTTCACCGGTGCCAAGATTGGCGATCTGATGAAGAGCGCCATGTCCGAGAAGGATGCGGCGCGCTGGTTCGGGGCGCCGCCACCGGATCTGACCCTGGTGGCCAGGGTGCGGGGCGCCGACTGGATATACACCTATCTGCGTTCTTTCTATGTGGATGAAACCCGGCCGTTCGGTGTGAACAATGCAGTCTTCCCGTCCGTGGGCATGCCCCACGTATTGGAGCCGTTGCAGGGGACTCCCCGTGCCGAGTTCGAGACGCACACCCTGGATGGAGTGGAGATGCAGCAAGTCGTCAGCATCAAATCTGACGGCAATGGTGAAATGAACAACGAAGAATATGATCAGACGGTACTGGATCTGGTAAACTTCTTGGTCTACTCGGCTGAGCCGGTGCAGCAGGAGCGCGAACGCATGGGCTTCTGGGTGCTAGGTTTCATCGCAATCTTCTTCATCTTCACTGTGCTGTTGAAGAAGGAATTCTGGCGCGACGTTCACTAAGCGACCAGATCGGAGTAATATGACGCACGGCAATGGAGATCAAGATGCTTCATTGCCGTTTCTGCTTTTTAATGACGGGAGGGTTCAATGGCTGTAGCTGCCAATAAGCGTTCGGTAATGACGCTGTTTTCCGGTGCCAACGATATGTTCAGCCATCAGGTGCGTATTGTCCTGGCGGAGAAGGGTGTTAGCGTGGATATCTGCCAGGTTGACCCGAGCAACCTGCCGGACGAGCTGGCCGAGCTGAACCCGTACAACACTGTACCGACTCTGGTGGATCGCGAGCTGGCGTTGTACACCTCGCGCATCATCATGGAGTATCTGGACGAGCGCTTCCCGCACCCGCCCCTGATGCCTGTCTATCCAGTGGCTCGCGGCAACAGCCGTCTGATGATGCATCGCATCGAGCTGGACTGGTACTCGCTGGCCGACAAGATCATGGCGGGCACCGATACCGAAGCTGCCCGTGCCGAGCTGCGTGACAACCTGCTGGCCATAGCGCCGATCTTCGGTGAAATGCCCTACTTCATGAGCGAAGAGTTTGGTCTGGTTGACTGCTACATGGCTCCGCTGCTGTGGCGTCTGCCGAGCCTGGGCATCGACTTCACCGGTCGCGGTGCCAAAGAGCTGAAGGCTTACATGGTCCGTCTGTTCGAACGTGAATCCTTCCAGGCCTCCCTGACCGAGGCTGAACGCGAGATCCGTGCCAGCGTATGAGTAGTATGGAACCGACCATGACACCCAGTCGCCCCTATCTGTTGCGGGCGTTTTTTGACTGGTTGCTGGATAACGACTTGACCCCGCATCTGGTGGTCAATGCCAATATCCCCCATGTGATGGTGCCGATGCAGTTCGTGCAGGATGGGCAGATCGTCCTGAACATAGCGCCTCGGGCCGTGGGCCAGTTCCACATGGATAATGATGCCGTCAGTTTCAGCGCCCGCTTCGGCGGCGTGTCACAGCAGGTCTACATTCCCATGGCGGCCATATTGGCCATTCATGCCAGGGAAAACGGCGTGGGAACCCTGTTCCCGCCTGAGCCGGGCTACGATCTCTGGCTGGAGCAGGCCGAGGCGCCGGTAGAACCCGAGCCGGAGCCACCGCGCCCGACCGGTCGTCCGACCCTGAAAGTCATCAAATAAAAAACGCAGCCAACTGGCTGCGTTTTTTTATCTCATCATTGCCCGCTTAGTTCTGGGCAAATTCGAAGGCCTTGATAACCTGCTTGACCCCGCTGACGTGGCGGGCGATCTCCACTGCCTGATCCCCTTCCTGACGGGTCACCAGGCCGATGAGAAACACCTCGCTGTTCTCGGTGACCACCTTGACCTTGGTGCTGTCGAAGTTCTTGGTGCCCAGCATGTCGGCCCGTACCTTGGAGGTGATCCAGGTATCGTTGCTGCGTACCCCTATGCTCACCGGCTTGCCGAGACGCAGTTCATTGTAGACATGACGAACCCCTTCGATCCGGCCCACAATCTTGCCCGCTTCCTGCTTGTAAGCGTCAGACGGTGTCTGACCGACCAGCAAGACACGGCCGTTGTTGCTGTAGACGCTGATCTTGCTGGAGGCACTCAGCGACTTGTTGTCGGCCAGCAGATTGGCCGCTTTCAGCTCTATGGTCTGATCGTCCCACTGGGCACCCAGGGTGCGGCGATCCCCGGTCGCCTTGGCGGTACCGGCTGCGCCACCCACTACCACGGCGGCACAGCCTTGCAGCAGCAGGGCGCCGGTCAGCAGGGCGAGTGCGAGAATAGGCTTCTTCATGGTTTCAATCTTCCTGTTGCGGGAAAAGTGTCTGGTCGATGAGATCACAGAGGCAGTGCAGGGTCAACAGATTCACTTCCAGAATGCGAGGACGGCGGGCGGATGGCACGCGGATCTCCACGTCATTGGGCCCGAGCAGGCCGGCTATCTCACCACCGTCGCCCCCACCGAGCACTATGATGGTCATGTCGCGGGAGAGTGCCGCCTCAGCGGCCTTGATCAGGCTGCGGCTGTTACCCGTGGTGGTGAGCACCACCAGGATGTCGCCGGGTTGACCCAGAGCCCTGATCTGCTTGGCATAGACCTCTTCGAAGCCGTGATCGGTGGCGATGGCGCTGATGGTGGCCATGTCGGGGGTCAGGGCCAGGCCGGGCAGGGAGGGGCGTGGCGTCTCGTAGCAGTTGACCAGCTCGGAGATGAACAGCTGTGCCAGGGCCGAGGAGGGGCCATTGCCGCATGCCATGACCTTGTGGCCATTGAGCAGGCAGATGGTCAGCATCTGGGCCGCGGTGTGGATGGCGTCCGGCAGCGCCTCGGCGGCGGCTATCTTGGTCTGGATGCTTTCGGTGTAATTCTCTTTGATGGGATCAGTCATGGGGTCCTCTTAAAAAGCGTTCTGGATCCAGTCTGGCTGGTCGCCCTCGAACGCGATCACATCGAATCGGCAGGCCTGGCTGGCCTCGTTGATGGCATGTTGCTTGAAATAGTGGCGCGCGGCCAGCACGATCTTGTGCTGTTTGCGCCGGGTGACCGAGCTGGCGGCTCCGCCATGGCTGGCCCGAGCGCGATATCTGACCTCGACAAACACCAGGGTATCCCCCTGGCGCATGACGAGATCTATTTCACCACCACGGCAGCAGTAGTTGCGGGTCACGGGTTGCAGGCCGCGGGCCTGCAACCAGCGTTCCGCTACTTGCTCAAAGTGCTGTCCCTTGCTCGTCGCTGCCGACGGCAACAGGTTCAACCACTGCTGGTGCAGTTGTGCCAGTAGCCTCTTCATGGGTGGTGTCCTCCAGCTGGGGCACGGCGCTGTCGCTGACCAGCTTGCCATTCTGGTAGGTGGCCCAGTCCAGCATGCGCACTATGTTGCCCTGGGGATCCACGCTCAGCTGCCCGCTCATGCCCGGTTGCTGCATGGCATTGAGCTTGCGCATCTGCGGCAGGTTGCTAGCCAGGCTGACCGCATCGTAGCCGAGGGCAAACAGGCGCAGCAGGTCACCTTGGGTCTGTGGCCAGAGCAGGGCGATCTGTTCCCGTTGCTGCTCATAGCCTCCCAGCAGCAGCGGCATGTCGGAGATGTGCATGCCGTTGAGTTCGGAAGCCACCTCGGTCGCTCCGCTGTCATAGCCTCGCGAGCTGCTGTAGATGGGCAGGCTGCCCATGGGATTGACCGAGATGTCCACATAGGGCTTTATCATCCGGGTCTCCAGGCTGTTGGCCACCACATAGACGGCATCTATGCTGCGCGGCGCCGCATCAGAGAGCTGCACTATCTCCCCGGCCCGGGCGGTGGAACGACCGCTCAGGGCATTCTTGACCATGCCCTGCACCTCGTTGCGCGCCCCGAAGGTGGCGACCACGGGCTTCTCCTGGCTGACGCCGGCCCAGGCCTGCTCGAATGCCTTGATGCTGCTGTAGCCAATCCGGCCTTGCGCCGCGATCAGCAGCGGCTTGCGGTAACCCTGACCATAGAGGTACTGGGCGGCCTGGCTCGCATCAGCGGCGGCGGAGAGGGAGAAGTAGAAGGTGTTGTCGTTGATGACGGGCTTGTCCAGCTCGTTGAGCGCCAGCACCGGCACGGCCGGGTTGGCCTTGAGCAGTTCCTCGACCTGATCTTTCAGCAGCGGGCCAATGATCATGTTGGTCCCCTCCTGGATCGCCTGCTTGTAGAGATCCCCCATCGCCTTGCCCTGAGTGTCATAGAAGTTCAGGGTGAATTGCCCCTGATTCTCCTTGTAGGACATCAGCATGCCGTTGCGGATGGCGGCGCCCTGCGCCTCCAGGTTGCCGGAGAGGGGCAGGAAGACGGCGACCTGCTGCAGTGCACCTGTATCCGTGGTGGCGAGATCCCCGAGGCCAGCCGGCATGTCAGTCTGGGCCGGGTGGTTCGGGAAGCTCTGCTTCCAGCCTGCGAGCTGGCGCGCGAGTTGACTTGGCTGGGCGCCAAACTCGTTCACCAGTGCAGCCAGTCGCAGCCAGCCAGTGGTCACGTCGGGGGCCGGCGCCTCTTCCAGCGCCTGCAGGGTGGAGGGGGTCATGCTTTTCAGCAGTGACCAGATCTGCTGGTGGTTGGTGGCCAGCTCATTCTTGGCCAGGTAAGGCTCCAGCAGGATCAGCGACTTGGCCGCACCAAACTTGTTGTTGATGTCCAGTTGCAGCACCACCCGCTGGCGATACCAATCCTTCTGGGTATCGGCATCGAGGGCCACTTCCGGCTTGCCTTCCAGCAGGATCAGCGCCTGGTTGGCATTGCCCTGGGCCAGCAAGAGGTGCGCCTGCAGCAGTTGCAGTTGTGCCTGCTGCACCGGGTTGCCGGCCTGCTTCTGCAACTGTTGATACAGGGCTGCGGCCGGTTTGGCCTGGCCGAGCGCCAGATAACTGCGCGCCGCCATCACCTGCCAGGTGAAGGCCTCAGCCGGTTTGGCGGGATCCACCTGCTCCAGATACCACTGGGCATTCTTGGTCAGATCCGAGAACGCCGACGGCATGCCGGGCTCCGCGGAAGATGGGTTGGGCTCCGACGCACAGGCGGCGAGCAGTACTGCCGCGAGTATGATGCCGAAGAGTCGTGATACACTTAGCTGCTTTGTAACCCGGTTCAAGTTCATTCCCCGACCAGTGTTGAAGTTCTCCATAGTGTAAACGGGCCAATATGGCGACACAATTGTCGGGACACTCGGAGATCCCATGAGTGACACCCCAACCCTGTATATAGTCCCCACTCCCATCGGTAATCTGGCGGATATCACCCAGCGTGCATTGGACATTTTACGCAGCGTCGATCTGGTGGCCGCCGAAGATACCCGGCACTCCGGCATCCTGCTCAGCCACTACCAGATCTCGGTGCCGACCTTCGCCCTGCACGATCACAACGAGCAGCAGAAGGCGGATGTGCTGATCGGCCGGATCAAGGAGGGCAAGAGCGTCGCCCTGGTCTCGGATGCGGGTACGCCGCTCATCAGCGACCCCGGTTATCACCTGGTCACCCGCTGTCGCGAGGCCGGGGTCAAGGTGGTGCCGCTGCCGGGCCCTTGCGCCGCCATCACGGCACTCTCTGCCGCCGGTCTGCCCACAGATCGCTTCGCCTTCGAAGGGTTTCTGCCGGCAAAAGCCAAGGGGCGTGACGATCGGCTTCAGGCCGTCATCGAAGACACCCGTTCCCTGGTGTTCTACGAGTCGCCGCGCCGGGTGCAGGATACGGTGGAAGCCATCGCTCGCATCCTCGGTGAACGCCAGGTGGTGGTGTGCCGCGAGCTGACCAAGACTTTCGAATCCATCCACGGTCTGCCTGCCTCCGAGATGCTGACCTGGCTTGGGGAAGACGATAATCGCTGCCGCGGCGAAATCGTGCTGGTGGTCGCCGGTGCCAGCAAGGTGGATGAAGAGCTGCCCGCCGAGGCTATCCGCACCCTGGGGCTGCTGGTGGCGGAGCTGCCGCTGAAAAAAGCGGCTGCTCTCACCGCCGAGATCCACGGCGTAAAGAAGAATGCCCTCTACAAATACGGTCTCGAGCACCACTGAGCCGTGCAAGCGGGTCAAATGAGTACCGCCAAGGCGTAAAAATAGGCAAAATGAGAGCGTGCTGACTGGCGCAGGCCAGGGGGCCCGCAAGAGTGGGCCCGGCTGGCAGGGGTTGGCGCACTATTAATTGCTGCAAACGGGAATTGCCGGTTTACCCCACTGTGTCACGAGGCTATAATCCGCGCCTCGGAGTCGGCTGGGCAATCGCTGCTTCGTCGTTGTGTCCCTCGGGACAGACGGGCGGAGGGGAGGAAAGTCCGGGCTTCATAGGGCAGGGTGCCAGGTAACGCCTGGGAGGCGCGAGCCTACGACCAGTGCAACAGAGAGCAAACCGCCGATGGCCCGCAAGGGATCAGGTAAGGGTGAAAGGGTGCGGTAAGAGCGCACCGCGCGACTGGCAACAGTTCGTGGCACGGTAAACTCCACCCGAAGCAAGACCAAATAGGCCCCTATTGGCGCGGCCCGCGTTGGGGGCGGGTAGGTTGCTTGAGCCAGTGAGCGATTGCTGGCCTAGAGGAATGATTGCTACCCGGGGCAACCCGGTACAGAACCCGGCTTACAGGCCGACTCCGACCTATTCCTGAAGAGCCTTGCGATTTATCGCGAGGCTCTTTTTTATAGCGGTAGAAATAGTAAAAGATTGAACGGCGATATTGGCCGACATGAGGGGATTATAAAAATACCTTATAAATCAAGTTGTTGTTTTTTTGTTTGCATACTTTTGTCATGCACTAGTGTGTAAAAAGAGGGGAGACTCCAGCATGATTTACTTCTTTCACATTGTTCATTTTAAAAATGTTCGCAATTAATCCTATGGCTGTTAACACAAATAACTTGTGGAAAATCAACTCAGTTAATCTGTAGCCTCCCCGCGCTGCGTCAATATGTTCCCCATGCCTGAGATCCTTGCTTGAAAAGCCCCCTGCTCGTCCTTAAACTTCATGGTGGAGAAAAGTGGATCAAAGTGGTTTTATTGGGCAATTTGCCTCCATAACTCACCTTCGGGGACTGCAATTTGTTGCGTGGCGCTCACGCCATCAGCCTGGACAGCAAAGGGCGACTGGCGATTCCGACCAAATATCGAGATTGGCTGCGCTCCGAGCGCGACGGCCAGCTGGTCTGCACCATCGACATAGCCCATCCCTGTCTGCTGCTTTACCCCCTGAGTGAATGGGAAGAGATAGAGCGCAAGCTCAAGACCCTTTCCAGTACCAATCCGGCGGAACGCCGCCTGCAGCGCATGCTGCTCGGACATGCCACCGAGTGCGAACTGGACGGCAATGGCCGTCTGCTGCTGAGCCAGCCACTGCGTAGCCACGCCGGGCTGGACAAGAAGATCATGCTGGTAGGCCAGCTCAACAAGTTTGAGTTGTGGGATGAAGCCCGCTGGCAACAACAGATCAATGACGACATCCTGGGCCTGCCCGAGGACGACTGGGCAAGTTCACCACGACTACAGGATTTTTCTTTATAAATGACCCAAGCCGCTGAACACATCACAGTGCTGTTGCACGAAGCCGTCGAAGGGCTGGCCATCAAGCCGGACGGTATCTACGTCGACGGTACCTTTGGCCGGGGTGGTCACTCTCGTCTCATTCTCCAACAGCTCGGTCCGCAGGGTCGGCTGATCGCCATAGACCGGGATCCCCAGGCCATTGCCGAGGCGGCCAAGATCCAGGATCCCCGCTTCGAGATAGTGCACGGTCCCTTCTCCGGTATCACCACCTATTTGGCCGATCGCGGCCTGCTCGGCAAAGTCGACGGCTTCCTGCTGGATCTGGGGGTCTCTTCTCCCCAGCTCGACGACGCCGAGCGCGGTTTCAGCTTCATGAAAGACGGCCCCCTCGACATGCGGATGGACCCGACCACGGGCCAGAGCGCCGCGCAGTGGCTGGCCAAGGCCGATGTGGATGACATCGCCTGGGTGCTGAAGACCTTCGGCGAGGAGCGTTTTGCCAAGAAGATTGCCCGTGCCATCGTCCATGACCGCGTCACCGAACCCTATGTGCGCACCCGCCAGCTGGCGGAGATGATTGCCCGGGTCAACCCGAGCAAGGAGAAGGGCAAGCATGCGGCAACCCGCAGCTTCCAGGCCATCCGCATCTATATCAACAGCGAGCTGGACGAGATCGAAACCGCGCTGAACGGTGCTCTGCAGGCGCTGGCGCCCGAGGGTCGCCTCTCCGTCATCAGCTTCCACTCTCTGGAAGACCGTCTGGTCAAGCACTTCATCCGCAAGCACGAGAAGGGGCCGGAAGTGCCCCATGGCATCCCGTTGACCGAGGCGCAACTGGCCGGTGGCCGCAAGTTGAAGTCGGTCGGCAAGGCGCTCAAACCTTCCGAACATGAAGTCACCGAAAACAGCCGATCCCGCAGCTCTGTGCTGCGAGTCGCCCAGCGTCTGGCGGATTGAGTCATGAGCGAGGTACGTATTCATCTGTCCAGGGAGATCATCGGTGATCTCTGGCGCCACAAGTTGCAGGTCGTGCTGACCCTGGCCGTGCTGATCACCGCCTTTGCGGTGATCCTGGTGACCAACATGACCCGGGGGCTGACGGCCAAGCAGAATGACCTGATGGCGGAAGAGGACAGACTCAACATCGAGTGGCGGCACCTGCTGCTGGAGCAGGGCACCCTGGCCGAACACTCCCGTGTCGCGAGTCTGGCCATGGATAAATTGCAGATGGCTCGCCCGCTGGTGACCACCGAGAAGGTAATTACACAACCATGACACGCAAGGCCGCCACCAAGGCTCCGGCAAAGGACAAAGCCAAGGCTAAAGCTCCGTCACTCTACCCGTGGCGCTTTCGCACCCTGGTGTTTTTCATCGGGATTGCGTTTGCCGGCCTGATCCTGCGGCTGGCCTGGATCCAGGTGATAGATCCGGACAGGCTGCGCCAGGAGGGGGACATGCGCTCCCTGCGCACCACCTCCACCCAGGCGGTGCGCGGCATGATCACCGACCGCAACGGCGAGCAGCTGGCGGTCTCGGTGCCGGTCGAGGCGGTCTGGGCCGATCCCAAGACGGTGCACGAGTCCGGCGCCATCCACAACGAGCGCGCCTGGCTGGCGCTCTCCGCCGTGCTCAAGCTCGACATCAACACCCTCAAGCACCGCATCTCCAACCCCAGTAAGCGCTTCGTCTATCTGCAGCGCCAGGTCACGCCTGCCGTGGCGGAATACATCAAGGGCTTGAAGCTGGGGGGCATCTACCTGCGCCCCGAGGCGCGCCGTTTCTACCCGACCGGCGAGATCAGCGCCCACCTGGTGGGGGTGACCAACATAGACGGTAGCGGCATCGAGGGGATAGAGCGCAGCTACAACGAATGGCTGACTGCGACCCCTGGCGAGATGCGGGTGCGCAAGGACAGGCAGGGCAGGGTCATCGAGCGGCTCGGACTGGTCAAGGAGGGCAAGCACGCCAACGATCTGCAACTGAGCATAGATCAGCGGGTGCAGGCGCTGGCCTACCGTGCCCTCAAGCGCGCCACCGACGAGAACAAGGCCACCTCCGGCTCCATGGTGATGCTGGATGTGAAGACCGGCGAAGTGCTCGCCATGGTCAATACCCCCTCCTACAACCCGAACAACCGGGGCCAGTACCAGAGCTTCCGGGTGCGCAACCGGGTGGTGACCGACACCTACGAGCCTGGTTCGACCGTCAAGCCGCTGATCCTGTTGAGCGCCCTGCAGGCGGGAGTCACCAGCTGGAAGGACACCATACCCGGTGGTCCCCTGTTCATCGGGGCCAAGCAGATCCGCGACGTGAGCATTCACAAGGCGACCAACCTGTACGACATACTGCGCTACTCCTCCAACATCGGCATGTCGCGTATCGCGCTGCGGATGCCGGCCCAGGAGATGATCAACACCCTCAGCATGGTCGGCTTCGGCATGGATACCGGCAGTGGCCTGATGGGAGAGAGCGGCGGTATGCTGCCCCAGCGCCGCCGCTGGTCCGACATCGAGCGGGCGACCCTGTCGTTCGGCTATGGCCTGCGGGTCACCCCGCTGCAGCTGGCTTCCGCCTACGCGACCCTGGCCAACAAGGGCAAGCGGGTGCCGCTCTCCATCATCAAGGTGACCACGCCGCCCAAGGGTGAGCAGGTCATCGACCACAACAACGCCACCGCCATGCTGCAGGCGCTGGAGTACGTGGTGAGCAATGCCATTCCCAAGGCGCAGATCCCGGGTTATCGGGTCGGCGGCAAGAGTGGTACCGCCAAGGTCGCCGTCGCCGGTGGCTACGGCAAGGATTACATGGCCTGGTTTGCCGGTTTCGCCCCGGCCAGCAACCCCCGCTTCGTCATGGTGGTGGTGATCAACGAGCCTAAGGGCGATGCCTACTACGGCGGTGCCGTGGCGACCCCGCCGTTCGCCGAGGCCATGGGGGGCGTGCTGCAGCTCTTCAACATTCGTCCCGACGCCATCCCCCCCGAGGTGCCGGCGAAGCTTGCCCGTACGGAGGCCGCCCATGGCGCACCTCGTACCTGATTGGCATCCGTTTCTCTCTGTCGACCCCGCGACTGTCGGGGTGTTTTCCATGGCGCCGCATTCCCTGAGCGCCTGCATTCCTGCCCATTCGGAGGCTTCCCATGTTGCCGCCCCGCGCACTTGATCAACTCATGAGCCATTTTGGCATCCATGCCCCGGCGCTCGCGCTCACCGACATCCAGCTCGACAGCCGGCGAGTCGGGCCCGGTTCTCTCTTCGTGGCAATCCGGGGCCACCAGATGGATGGCAGGCGTTTCATCGAACAGGCGGTGGCCCAGGGAGCGACCGCCGTCCTGTTTGAGGAGGATGGGGAATTCGTGGCCCCCGCCACCTCGGTCCCCTGTTTCGGGATCAAGGATCTGCCCGCTCGTCTCTCCGAACTGGCCGGCCATTTCTATGACTATCCGGCGCAGAAGCTGCAACTGGTGGGCATCACCGGCACCAACGGCAAGAGCACCACTGCCCTGCTGGTCGCCAACTGGCGCACCCTGCTGGGAGGCAAGGCCGGGGTGATGGGCACCATAGGCAATGGCATGTTCGGTGAACTGGTGGAAGCGGAAAACACCACAGGCAGCGCCGTCCAGGTGCAGGCCAATCTTGCCGCCCTGCAACAGCAGGGGGCCGATCTGGTGGCGATGGAGGTCTCCAGCCACGGTCTGGTGCAGCACAGGGTGGCGGCCCTGCCGTTTTCCGCGGCTGTGTTCACCAACCTGAGCCGGGATCATCTCGATTATCACGGCACCATGGAGGCCTATGGCGCCGCCAAGGAAGAGTTGCTGAAACTGGTGGACGAGCCCTGCGCCGTCATCAATGCCGACGACCGTCTGGGGCGCCAGTGGCTGGCCGCCTACCCCGCTGCGGTGGCCTTCGGCGTGCATGGCCCGATTGAAAACCATGCCGGGCGACAGTTGACGGCGCAGGATCCCCATTTCCACCAACAAGGATTTGACACGCGCATTAACTCCAGCTGGGGGAATGGTGTATTATCCGCCCCCTTGCTCGGCCGCTTCAACGTCAGCAATGTGCTGGCCGCCATGGGCGCCATGCTGGTACTGGGTTATGACTTCGATGCACTGCTGGCCAGCGCCCCGAAACTGCAACCCGTGACCGGTCGCATGGAGTGCTTCGGCGGTGGCAAGGCGCCGCTGGCGGTGGTCGACTATGCCCATACCCCGGATGCGTTGGAGAAGGCATTGCAGGCCCTGCGGGTGCACTGCGAAGGTCGGCTCTGGTGCCTGGTGGGCTGTGGTGGCGACCGGGATCGCGGCAAGCGGCCCATGATGGCCGCCATGGCGGAGCAACATGCGGATCGCGTGATCCTGACCGACGACAATCCCCGTACCGAGGCGCCGGAGCAGATCATGGCGGACATGGTGGCGGGCCTTCGCGATCCTGCTGCCGTGCAGATCGAGCACGACAGGGTCAAGGCGATCCGGCTGGCCCTCAGTCAGGCGAGCAAGCAGGACATCATCCTGGTGGCCGGTAAGGGCCACGAGGATTATCAGATCATTGGAACCGACAAGCGGCACTACAGCGACCGGGAAACCGTCGCGGCCGCCTTGCACACATTAATGGAGTCATTCAGATGATGACCCTCAGGCTTGCCGACCTGGCGCAGGTGCTCGATGCCCGTCTGATCGGCGGCGATCTCGAGATCACGGCAGTCAGTACCGACACCCGCACCCTGGGCAAGGGGGCGCTGTTCGTCGCCCTGCGTGGCGAGCGTTTCGATGCCCACGATTTCTGCGACCAGGCCCTGGCCGCCGGGGCCTCTGCCCTGCTGGTGGAGCGCGAGCTGCCGCTCGCCATACCGCAACTGGTGGTGGCCGATACCCTCAAGGGACTGGGCCGCCTCGGCAAGCTGGTGCGCGAGCGCATCAACCCTAAAGTGCTGGCCATCACCGGCAGCTGTGGCAAGACCACGGTCAAGGAGATGGCGACCGCCATCCTGCGCGGTGAGGGGGAGGTGCTGGCCACCGCCGGCAACTTCAACAATGAAGTGGGGGTGCCGCTCACCCTGCTGCGCCTCGAGGCGCAGCACCGGTTTGCGGTGATGGAGCTGGGTGCCAACCACCCGGGGGAGATCGCCTGGACCACCTCCCTGGCCCGGCCCGATGCCGCCCTCATCAACAACGTGGCCGCCGCCCATCTGGAAGGCTTCGGCTCCCTGGAAGGGGTCTTCCACGCCAAGAGCGAAATTTTTGAGGGCCTGGGCGAGGGTGGCACCGCCATCGTCAATGCCGACAACGAGTTCTGGCCCAAGTGGCAGGAGAAGGGCATTCGGTGCGCCTTCTCCCTCGAAGATCAGAGTCAGCCCTTCCATGCCCGTGACATAGCGCTCAACGGGCAGGGCTGCGCCGAATTTGTGATGGTGACCCCGCAGGGAGAGTTGACCCTGACCCTGGCCATTCCGGGCCGCCACAACGTGGCCAATGCCCTGGCTGCCGCCGCCGGCTGTCTGGCGCTGGGCGCCTCCCTCGCTTCCGTCAAGGCGGGGCTGGAGCAGATGGCACCGGTCAAGGGCCGCTTCTGCGTGCAACGCTGGGGTGGTCTCACCCTGGTGGATGACACCTACAACGCCAGCGTGGAGTCCGTGCTGGCGGGCATCGATGCCCTGACCGCCATGGGCGGCTACAAGGTGCTGGTGTTCGGTGACATGAAGGAGTTGGGTGAGGAGTCCGCGGCCCAGCACACCCGGGTCGGACACCACGCCCGCGAGCAGGGCCTCGACGCCGTGCTGACGGTAGGGGAACAGAGTCGTCACACCGCAGATGCCGCGGCGGGTCGACATTTCGATAACAAGGCGTCGTTGTTTGAAGTGCTTGCGCAAATGATAAATACACATCAAGAAATCTCGATCCTGGTCAAGGGTGCCCGCGGTTCCCGCATGGAAGATATCGTCAAGATGGTCGTTGACCGTCAGGAGTCAGCCACATGCTAGTCTGGCTGGCGGAACTGCTCACCCCGCACTTCACCTTCTTCAACGTCTTCTCCTACCTGACGTTCCGCGCCATCCTGTCGATCATCACGGGTCTGGTGGTGGCGCTCTGGATGGGGCCGCGCCTCATCCGCCGCCTGCAGATCCTGAAATTCGGTCAGGTGATCCGCAACGACGGCCCAGAGTCACACCTCAGCAAGAAGGGCACCCCGACCATGGGGGGCCTGATGATCATTGCGGCCATCTTCATCTCAGTGCTGCTCTGGAGCCGCCTCGACAACCCCTATGTCTGGCTGGTGCTGTTCGTGCTCGGTGCCTACGGCGCCATCGGCTTTGCCGACGACTACCTCAAGGTGGTGCGCAAGAACACCGACGGCCTGATCGCCCGCTGGAAGTACTTCTGGCAGTCGGCGGTCGCCCTGGCCGTGGCCGTGTTCCTCTATGCCACTGCGACCCATGACGGCCAGACCCAGCTGGTGGTGCCCTTCCTCAAGGATGTGATGCCGCAGCTCGGCCTGATGTTCATAGTGCTGACCTACTTCGTCATCGTCGGTACCTCCAACGCGGTCAACCTGACCGACGGTCTGGATGGCCTGGCCATCATGCCGACCGTGATGGTGGCGGGGGGCTTCGCCTTTGTCGCCTGGGCCACCGGCAACGTGAACTTCGCGAACTACCTGCACATTCCCTACGTGCCCTATACCTCCGAGCTGGTGATCGTCTGTACCGCCATCGTCGGTGCGGGGCTTGGCTTCCTCTGGTTCAACACCTATCCGGCCCAGGTCTTTATGGGGGACGTCGGTTCCCTGGCCCTCGGCGGGGCACTTGGCACCATAGCCGTGCTGGTGCGCCAGGAGTTCCTGCTGGTGATCATGGGGGGCGTCTTCGTGATGGAGACAGTCTCCGTGATACTGCAGGTGGGGTCCTACAAGCTGCGCGGCGTGCGCATCTTCCGCATGGCGCCCATCCATCACCACTATGAGAAGAAGGGCTGGCCGGAGCCGCGCGTCATTGTGCGCTTCTGGATCATCACCCTCATGCTGGTGCTGCTCGGCCTCGCCACCCTGAAGGTGAGGTAAGCCATGGTCATCATCATCGGACTCGGCAAAACCGGACTCTCCTGCGTCGACTACTTCCTCGGTCGTGGTGTCACGCCCCTGGTGATGGACACCCGCGCCAATCCCCCGGGCAAGGAACAACTTCCCCCCGAGGTGGAGCTGATCCACGGGCTGGACGGCGATCTGCTCAAGCAGGCGCACATGATAGTGGCGAGCCCGGGTATCGCCCTGGCAACGCCCGAGCTGAAGGCCGCGGCCGAGTTCGGGGTGCGCATCGTCGGCGACATAGAGCTGTTCGTGCGCGAGACCCAGACCCCAGTCATTGCCATCACAGGCTCCAACGGCAAGAGCACAGTCACCACCCTGGTCGGCGAGATGATCGCCGAGGCGGGCCTCAAGGTGGGGGTGGGTGGCAACATCGGCACCCCGGCGCTGGAGCTGCTCAAGCAGCCCATGGATCTCTGCGTGCTGGAGCTCTCCAGCTTCCAGCTGGAGACCACTTACAGCCTGCGTGCCGCGGCATCCGTGGTGTTAAACCTCAGTGAGGATCATATGGATCGCTATCAGGGCATGGCGGATTACCGCGCCGCCAAGCAGGAGATCCATCAGCACTCCCAGCACATCCTGGTCAACCGGGACGATCCCCAGACCCTGCCCGACGTGGGTCAGGTGTGGCAGAGCTTCGGGCTGGATTGCAACGGCTACGGCCGCTGCGAGCTGGCGGGTCGCCACTGGCTGACCCTGCACGGGGAGCCGCTGCTGGCGGTGGACGAAATGAAGATAGTCGGCGCCCACAATCAGGCCAACGCCCTGGCGGCCATGGCCCTGTGCGATGCGGTCGGCATTCCCCGCGAGCCGCAACTCGCCGTGCTGCGCCGCTTCGAAGGACTGCCCCACCGTGCCCGCTTCGTGCGGGAGGTGAACGGGGTGCGCTGGATCAACGACTCCAAGGCCACCAACGTGGGGGCCACCCTGGCCGCCGTGGCCGGGGTGCGTGAATCGGTCAGGGGACGCCTGCTGCTGCTGGCCGGTGGTCAGGGTAAGGGACAGGATTTCGGCCCTGTGCAGGCACTGCTCGGCAACCAGATAGATCACATGTACTGCTTCGGTCAGGACGCGGACATACTGCTCGCGCTGGGTGAGCAGACCGAGAAGGTCGCCTCCCTCGACGACGCAATTGCCAAGGCAGCCGCCGATGCCAGACCCGGTGACTGGGTACTGCTGGCGCCGGCCTGCGCCAGCCTGGATCAATTCAAGTCCTTCGAGGCTCGCGGCGATCGCTTCACCGAGCTGGTACAAAAGTTATGAACGCCCTTCGCGCCGTCGCAGGCTTCTTGCAGCGCTGGTTGTTGCCGGCGCGTCCCGCCGGTCTCTACGACAGGCAACTGGTGGTGCTGGCGCTGGCGCTGATGTCGGTGGGCCTGGTGATAGTGGCCTCTGCCTCCATTCCCGAAGGGATTGCCCTGGGCGATGACCCCTTCATGTTCGTGAAGCGGCACGGTCTCTTCCTGGTGATGGCGCTCGGCATCTCCTGGTTCGTGCTGCAGGTGCCCATGGCGCGCTGGCAGCAGTACAACGGCCCCATGCTGCTGCTCGCCATAGTGATGCTGGTGCTGGTGCTGCTGGTGGGGCGCAGCGTCAACGGCTCGGTGCGCTGGTTGCCGCTCGGCCCCTTCAACCTGCAGCCGGCGGAATTCGGCAAGTTGGCGCTGTTCGTCTATCTGGCGGGTTACCTGGTACGCCGCCAGAGCGAGGTGCGCGAGCGCTTCATCGGCTTCATGAAACCCATGGCGGTGCTGTTCGTGGTGGCCACCTTGCTGCTGGCCCAGCCCGACCTGGGATCCGTGGTGGTGATGTTCGTCACCTCCCTCGGGATGTTGTTCCTGGCGGGGGCCCGCATGGTGCAGTTCATCGGTCTCATCCTGGTGGGGGTGAGCGCCGTGGTGACCCTGATCATCGCAGAGCCCTACCGGATGCGGCGGGTCACCTCCTTCCTGGATCCCTGGGCCGATCCCTTCGGCAGCGGCTATCAGCTGACCCAGTCCCTGATGGCGTTCGGCCGTGGCAGCTGGTTTGGCGAGGGGCTAGGCAACTCCATCCAGAAGATGGAGTACCTGCCGGAGGCCCACACCGACTTCGTGTTTGCGATCCTGGGCGAGGAGCTGGGCTACGTGGGGGTGCTGGGTGCGCTCTTCCTCATCTTTGCGCTGGCGGTGAAGGCGCTCAAGCTCGGTCACCAGGCGCTGGTGTCCGAACGGCTGTATGAAGGTTATCTGGCCATCGGCATTGGCATCTGGTTCAGTTTCCAGACCTTCGTCAACGTCGGTGCCGCCAGCGGCATGATGCCGACCAAGGGCCTGACCCTGCCGCTGGTCAGCTACGGCGGCTCCAGTCTCATCATCATGATGGTGGCGGTGAGCATGTTGATTCGTATCGATTTCGAGTTGCGCCAGGCCAGTGCCCAGGCGCGTGTGCGGGAGGTTTCGTGAGCAAGACGTTACTGGTGATGGCGGGTGGTACCGGGGGCCATGTGTTCCCCGGGCTGGCCGTGGCCGATCGCCTCAAGGCCCAGGGCTGGACCATTCACTGGCTCGGTACCGCCGACCGGATGGAGGCCGAGCTGGTGCCCGCCCACGGTTACCCCATCTCCTTCATCGACATTCAGGGGGTGCGTGGCAACGGCATCAAGCGGCTGCTGGTCGCCCCCTATCGCATCGTGAAATCTGTGCTGCAGGCACGTCGCGTGCTGAAAAACATTCGTCCTGATGTGGTGCTCGGCATGGGGGGCTTCGCCTCAGGCCCGGGCGGGGTGGCGGCCTGGCTGTCCGGTATTCCCTTGCTGCTGCACGAGCAGAACGCGGCGGCCGGTCTCACCAACAAGCTGCTGGCCCGCCTCGCCAAGCGGGTGCTGATGGCCTTCCCCGGCGCCTTTGCGCCGAGTGCCCGCACCGCAGTGGTGGGCAATCCGGTGCGCCCCGAGGTGGTGGCCCTGCCGGATCCCCAGTTGCGCAGCAGCAGCGAACCGCTGCGCCTGCTGATCGTCGGTGGCAGCCTGGGTGCCCGGGTGCTCAACGAGCAGGTGCCGCCAGCGGTGGCCTCCGCCGGCGTGCCGATTGAAGTGCGTCATCAGTGTGGCAAGGGCAACCGGGAGACTGTCGCCCAGGCCTATGCCGAGCAGGGCGTCGAGGCCGAGGTGAGCGAGTTTATCAAGGACATGGCCGATGCCTATGCCTGGGCCGATCTGGTGGTGTGCCGCGCCGGGGCCCTGACGGTCTCCGAAGTGGCTGCCGCCGGTGTGGCCGCCATCTTCGTGCCGCTGCCCCATGCGGTGGATGATCACCAGACCCGCAACGCCCTGACCCTGGTCGACGGCGGGGCGGCCGAATTCCTGCCCCAGTCCGAGCTGACCCCGGCCTCATTGGCTGCGCGTCTCTCCTGGCTCGCCGGACGCAGGGAGACACTGTTGAACATGGCCCAGGCCGCCCGTCGCGTGGCCATCATAGATGCCGCCGAGCGGGTTGCCGATGAGTGCAAGCGGCTCGCCAGCGGGCAGAGCGAGAAAGCATGTTGAGCAAGATTGCACAGGCCAGGCCGTGCAGTCTTGTCCCCGTATTTATTGATGCCGCCGAGCGCAAACCGCTGACGGCAGACTTGAAGAGAGAGCTATGACCAAGGTTGAACTGGCAAAACTGCGTACCGTGATCCCCGAAATGCGCCGCGTGCGTCGCATCCACTTCATCGGCATAGGTGGTGCCGGTATGGGCGGGATCGCCGAGGTGCTTGCCAACGAGGGCTACCAGATTTCCGGCTCCGATCTGTCCCGCAATGCGGTGACAGAGCGGCTCGCGTCCCTGGGGGCCCATATCTTCGTGGGGCACAGTGCCGAGCACGTGAACGAGGCGAGCGTGGTGGTGGTCTCTACCGCCATCAAGCAGGACAACCCCGAGTTGCTGGCTGCCCGTGAGCTGCGCATTCCCGTGGTGCGCCGTGCCGAGATGCTGGCCGAGCTGATGCGCTTCCGCCACGGGGTTGCCGTCGCCGGCACCCACGGCAAGACCACCACCACCAGCCTGGTGGCGAGCATCTATGCCGAAGCCGACCGTGACCCGACCTTCGTCATCGGCGGTCTGCTCAACAGCGCCGGCACCAACGCCCGCCTGGGCAGCAGCCGCTACCTGATCGCCGAGGCGGACGAGAGCGACGCCTCCTTCCTGCATCTGCAACCCATGGTCTCCATCGTGACCAACATCGAAGCAGATCACATGGACACCTATGGCGGCGACTTCTCCAAGCTCAAGGCCACCTTCATCGACTTTCTGCACAACCTGCCGTTCTACGGTCTGGCCGTGGTGTGTGTGGATGACCCCGTGATCCGTGGCATGCTGCCGGAGATCGCCCGTCCGACCCTGACCTACGGCCTTGCCGAGGATGCCGACGTACAGGTGCTGGACTTTGTGCAGACCAGCAACCGCAGCCGCTTCCGGGTGCGCCGCAAGGATGCTGGCGAGCTGACCGTGACCCTGAATCTGCCGGGCATTCACAACGCCCTCAACGCCGCCGCCGCCATCGCGGTCGCGACCGAAGACGGCATTGGCGATGAGGCCATCATCCAGGCGCTCGCCAAGTTTGAAGGTGTGGGTCGCCGCTTCCAGCAATATGGCGAGTTCGAGACGGGGCGTGGCAAGGCCATGCTGGTGGACGACTACGGCCACCACCCGAGCGAAGTCAAGGTGACCATCAATGCCGCCCGCGCCGGCTGGCCCGAGAAGCGACTGGTGATGGTGTTCCAGCCGCACCGTTACAGCCGGACCCGGGATCTCTATGAAGATTTCGCCGACGTGCTCTCCAAGGTGGATGTGCTGGTGATGCTGGAGGTGTATGCCGCCGGTGAAGAGCCGATCCCGGGGGCCGATGGCCGTGCCCTGTGCCGCTCCATCCGTTCTCGCGGCACCCTGGAACCCATCTTTGTCGCAACCCCTGACGATGTGCCGGCCGTGCTGGCCGACCTGATCGGCGAGGGGGATCTGGTGCTGACTCAGGGCGCCGGTAACGTCGGGGCACTGGCCCGCCGTCTCGGTGAGATGAAATTGAGCGTGGATAGCATGAAATCCGGTGCCTGAGGGCCCAATGAGTATTTTGACCGCCAAGCCGAGGCCTATATAATGGCGAACCGGTCTGCAAGTGGCCGGCATGGCGCGTTATACGGGGATAGATCGGGTGGAGGCAAGGGCACAAGGGCGCACCAAGGGGGGCTTCATCGCCGGGGTGGCATTTTTCATCCTGGTCATGTGGGGGCTCTACCAGACTGCGCTGGATGTTAAAGACTGGCTGACAGATGCCAGTCGGTTGCCCATGAGCGAGCTGTTGCTGCAGGGGCAACACGAATATTTGAAAGCCGATGAGTTGCGCGCCGCCGTGCTGGATGGCGCCGAGTTGCGCAACTTCTTCGAGTTGGACGTGAACGAATTGCAGGGGCGGTTGAACGCCCTGCCCTGGGTGGCCCAGGTCTCGGTACGCAAGAAGTGGCCGAACAAGATCAAGGTCTACCTCACCGAACAGGCTGTGGCGGCACGCTGGAACGGCAACCGCTTCGTCAACACCAAGGGTGAGGTGTTCAGTGCACCGGACAGGGTGAAGAAACCCCTGATGCAGTTGTCCGGGCCCGATGATCAGGCCGCCAAGGTGCTGGAAGCCAGCCATCAGTACGAGACGCTGCTGGCGGCCAAGGGATACAAGTTGTTGGGGGTGAATCTGACTCCCCGCCATGCCTGGGAACTGACCCTGGATGGCAACATTCAGCTGTTCGTGGGGCGCTCGGATATCGCGCTTCGCCTGCAGCGGTTTATCGATGCCTTTCCGGTCATCGAACCCCGTGAGCGGGTTGCTTACGTGGATCTTCGATACGACACCGGAATGGCAGTTGGCTGGAAGAAAAGCGAAGAGAAAGTGAATGACCAACACCGCAGATAGAAATTTGATTGTCGGACTGGATATCGGCACGACCAAGGTGGCGGTACTGGTTGGCGAAGTATTGCCCGATGGCGAACTCAATGTCATCGGCATGGGCAGCCACGCTTCTCGCGGGATGGAGAAGGGCGGGGTCAATGACCTCGACTCCGTGGTCAAGTCCCTGCGCCGCGCGGTGGAAGAGGCCGAGATGATGGCCGACTGCCAGATAAGCTCCGTCTATCTGGGGCTGTCCGGCAAGCACATCGATTGCCGCAACGAAACCGGCATGGTGCCCATCTCCGATGAAGAGGTGACCCAGGAGGACGTGGACAACGTCATCCACACCGCCAAGTCGGTGCGACTGTCGGACGAACTGCGGGTGCTGCACGTGCTGCCCCAGGAGTTCGCCATCGACTATCAGGAAGGCATCAAGAATCCGGTCGGTCTCTCCGGCGTGCGGATGGCGGCCAAGGTGCACCTGATCACCTGCCACAACGACATGGCTCGCAACATCGAGAAGTGTGTGGAGAAGGTGGGTCTGCGAGTGGATCAGCTGATCTTTTCGGCCCTGGCTTCCAGCTATGCCGTGCTGACCGAAGACGAGAAGGAGCTGGGTGTCTGCGTGGTGGACATAGGTGGCGGTACCATGGACATGTCGCTGTTTACCGGCGGTGCCCTGCGTCACACCAAGGTGATCCCGTACGCCGGCAGCACTGTGACCAGCGACATCGCCTACGCCTTCGGCACACCGCCGCTGGACGCCGAAGCGATCAAGGTGCGCTACGGTTGCGCCCTCGGCCGCCTGGTCAGCAAAGAAGACAATATTGAAGTCCCCAGTGTCGGCGGTCGCCCGGCGCGTAGCCTGCAACGGCAGACACTGGCTGAAGTGATTGAACCCCGTTACACGGAATTGCTCTCCATGGTGAATGACGAGCTGGTACGGGTGCAGAGCGAATTGAAGGCACAGGGGGTCAAGCATCAGCTGGCGGCCGGTGTGGTATTGACCGGTGGCGCGGCCCAGATCGAAGGCATTGTGGAGTGCGCAGAGCAGATCTTCCAGAGCCAGGTCCGGGTGGGCGAACCCATGAACATTCGGGGATTGAGCGATTACGTGCAGGCACCTGTGTACTCGACCGCGGTCGGGCTGCTGCAGTACGGCCGTACCAATCAATCCACCGGCAGTAGCAAGGAATATGCCGCCAAGGCAAGCGTAGGTGGGCTGGTCAAACGGGTCAGCAACTGGTTGCGTGGCGAGTTCTAAAGATTTTGCGTCAGTCAGCAAATAAAGCGGAGAGACAACATGTTTGAATTTATGGATAGCCACACTGACGAAGCCGTCATCAAGGTGATAGGTGTGGGTGGCGGCGGCGGCAACGCAGTCGAACACATGGTTCGTCAAAACATCGAGGGTGTTGAGTTCATTACCGTCAACACCGACGCCCAGGCACTGCGCAACTCCAGTGCCAACACGACTCTGCAGATCGGCGGTGGTATCACCAAGGGTCTGGGAGCCGGAGCCAATCCGGAAGTGGGCCGTGATGCCGCCATGGAAGACAGGGAAGCGCTGCGTGAGCTGCTGACCGGTTCAGACATGGTGTTCATCGCCGCCGGCATGGGTGGTGGTACAGGTACGGGTGCCGCACCTATCGTGGCCGAAGTGGCCCGCGAGATGGGTATCCTGACCGTCGCCGTCGTGACCAAGCCGTTCTCCTTCGAAGGGAAGAAGCGGATGGGCTTCGCCGCTCACGGTATCGAGGAGCTGTCCAAGAACGTCGACTCCCTGATCACCATCCCCAACGACAAGTTGCTGAAGGTGCTGGGTCGTGGCATCTCCCTGCTGGACGCCTTCAAGGCGGCCAACGATGTACTGCTGGGTGCGGTACAGGGCATTGCCGAGCTGATCACCCGTCCGGGCCTGATCAACGTCGACTTCGCGGACGTGCGTACCGTGATGCGCGAGATGGGTACCGCCATGATGGGTACCGGCTCCGCCTCCGGTGATGACCGTGCCGAAGAAGCGGCCGAGAAGGCCATCTCCAGCCCGCTGCTGGAAGACGTGGATCTGGCCGGTGCCCGTGGCATCCTGGTCAACATCACCGCCGGCATGGACATGACCATCGAAGAGTTCGAAACCGTGGGTAACGCGGTCAAGGCCTTCGCCTCCGAGAACGCCACCGTAGTGGTGGGTACCGTAATCGACCCGGAAATGCACGACGAACTGCGGGTCACCGTGGTGGCTACCGGCATCGGTGCCGAGCGCAAGCCCGACATCACGCTGGTCAAGAACAACATGGTACAAGAGCGTCCGGCCCGTCAGCCCCTGATCAGCGAAGCCCTGCAGTCTCGCGTGATGGAAGAGGCCCCGGCCAAGGTGGTGAACGCCGAGCCGCAAGCTCGTCGCGAACCGGATTATCTCGATATTCCTGCGTTCCTGCGCAAGCAAGCTGACTAAGTCTCGCATGGACCTGGTTTGTTTGTTGCTTAAGGATTGTGCTAAGATGGCCCGGCAACGACCATCTGGTCAGGAATTTGAGCTGTTAAGCGGATACGCCCATGATTAGACAAAGAACCTTGAAAACGAGTGTCCAGGCCACCGGTGTGGGCCTGCATTCGGGCCGGAAAGTCACAATGACGTTCCGTCCGGCGCCTGTGAACACAGGGATCGTTTACTTGCGTACCGATCTGAATCCTGTGGTCGCGCTGCCAGCCAACGCCGATCAGGTGCGTGATACCGTGCTTTGTACCGCTCTGGTAAACGAAGCCGGTGTCCGCGTGTCAACCATCGAACACCTCTCTGCCGCCCTGGCCGGGATGGGGATCGACAACCTCTATGTCGAGGTTGATGCCCCCGAGATCCCGGTGATGGATGGCAGTGCGCACCCGTTCATCTACCTGCTGCAAGAAGTGGGTATACGTGAGCAGAATGCGCCCAAGCAGTTCGTGCGGATCAAGCAGAGTGTGCGGGTTGAAGACGGCGACAAGTGGGCGGAATTCCACCCCTATCGCAACGGCTTCAAAATGGATCTCGAGATCGATTTCCAGCATCCGGTATTTGAAGGCCGCAACCAGCGTTGCGTGCTGGATTTCTCCGGTGCCTCTTTCGTGAAAGAGATCAGCCGTGCCCGTACCTTCGGCTTCATGCGTGACATCGAGTACCTGCGTTCCCAGAACCTGGCCCTGGGCGGAAGCCTGGAAAACGCCGTGGTACTGGATGACTATCGGGTGCTGAACGAAGATGGTCTGCGTTACGAGGACGAGTTCGTCAAGCACAAGATGCTGGATGCCATCGGTGACCTCTATATGTGCAACCGCAGCATCATCGGCGAATTCCGTGCCTACAAGACGGGCCATGCCCTGAACAACAAACTGCTGCGTGCCTTGCTGGCCAAGCAGGAGGCCTGGGAACTGGTGACCTTCGAGGGTGAGGGCGACAAAGCGCCCATCGCTTACTACGATAACGGTCTGGTTCTGGCCTGATAGCTGTGCAACAGGACGTCGGTCATCTCTCCGCACCGACGTCCTGTCATTTGTTTATTCCATCCTTTAATACCGATTATCTCCCGGTTTTATTGCCCGTGCAGGCTCCTGGCCTCACCTGACCGAGAAGACAGATTTCTATGAGCATTACCCTGATCCTCAACGGTAAGCAGCGCCGCAAGTTGCACTTACCCAAACAACGTCTGGCCTGGGTCGGCGGTATCCTCTTCACTGTATTGGCACTGAGTGGTGGTTGGCTCTGGCAGAGCTGGCACCAGAAAATGGAGGCGTTGGAAGTCGCGCTGGCCATGGCCGAACAGCAAAAATCCACGCAAGGGGCCGATGAAGCCCGTGAACAGCTTGCCATGCTGGCCGCCCAGGTGGGCACCATGCAGGGGCAGCTCGGTCGCCTCAACGCGCTCGGCGAGCGTCTGACCGAGAAGGCAGACCTCGATCCCGACGAGTTCAATTTCAAGGAGCTGCCCCCCATGGGCGGCCCTTCCTATGACGAAGAGCTGGAAGTGAACCTGGGCGAGCTGCAAGCCTCCATGAAACACCTCAGCCAGCAGCTCAGCAGCCGTGAAGAACAGCTGTCGGTACTTGAATCTTTCATCATGAATCACCATATCACCGATGCCGGTTTCATCTCGGGTTCACCGGTGAAGCAGGAGCGAGTCTGGATCTCCTCCGGGTTCGGTGGGCGGGTTGACCCGTTCAACGGTCGCGCCAAGATGCACAAGGGGGTGGATTTTCGTGGCAAGCCTGGCACTCCCATCCTGGCAACCGGCAAGGGGATCATCAGCTGGGCAGGCCGCCACCCGCAATTTGGCAACATGGTGGAGATAGACCATGGCAATGGTCTGGTGACCCGTTATGCCCACAACTCCAAGTTGTTGGTGGATGTGGGCACCCTGGTCGATGAGGGCCAGAAGATTGCCTTGATGGGGCGTACCGGTCGTGCGACCGGGGTCCATCTGCATTACGAAGTGTTGAAAGATGGTCGTCAGGTCAACCCCGCACGCTTTCTGAATGCCAGACGGGGTTAGGTTTTTTCTTCAGGTTCCAGTGACGGAACGCTTATATAACCAAAACAGTTGGTACACATGATTAGCACACTGCTCACCAAGATTATCGGCAGCCGGAACGACAGAACGCTCAAGGCTTTGCGCAAAATTGTAAAACAGATCAATGCGATGGAGCCTCAGTTCGAGGCCTTGTCCGATGGCGAGCTGCAGGCGAAGACCGCCGAGTACCGTCAGCGCCTGGAGCAGGGTGAGACCCTGGAGCAGCTGTTGCCGGAAGCGTTCGCCACAGTGCGCGAGGCGTCCCGCCGGGTGTTCGGCATGCGTCACTTCGACGTGCAGCTGATCGGCGGCATGGTGCTGAACTCCAACCGCATCGCCGAGATGAAGACGGGTGAAGGTAAGACGCTGACTGCTACTCTGCCGGCCTATCTGAACGCGTTGACCGGTCGCGGTGTGCACGTGGTGACGGTGAATGACTATCTGGCCAAGCGTGATGCGGAGGCGAACCGCCCGCTGTTCACCTTCCTCGGCATGACGGTCGACTGCAACGTGCCCGGCATGGATGCGTCCCAGAAGCGCGACGCCTACGCCGCCGACATCACTTACGGTACCAACAACGAATTCGGTTTCGACTACCTGCGCGACAACATGGCGTTCTCGCCGGAGCAGCGCGTGCAGCGCCCGCTCAACTACGCGCTGGTGGATGAGGTGGATTCGGTGCTCATCGATGAAGCCCGTACCCCGCTGATCATCTCGGGTCCGGCGGAAGACAGCTCCGCCATGTATACCCAGATCAACAAGCTGATCCCGCTGCTGGTCAAGCAGGACAAGGAAGACTCGGAAGAGTATACCGGCGACGGCCACTACACTGTGGACGAGAAGAACCGCCAGGCGCTGCTGACCGAAAACGGCCAGATCTTCGTGGAAGAGCTGCTCAAGAAAGAGGGGCTGCTGGCGGAAGAGGACTCCCTGTTCTCCGCCACCAACATCAGCCTGCTGCACCACGTCAACGCCGGCCTGCGTGCCCATACCCTGTTTGAACGCAACGTCGACTACATAGTCCAGAAGGACGAGATCGTCATCGTCGACGAGCACACCGGCCGTACCATGCCGGGTCGTCGCTGGTCCGACGGCCTGCACCAGGCGGTCGAGGCGAAGGAAGGGGTCAAGATCCAGAACGAGAACCAGACCCTGGCCTCCATCACCTTCCAGAACTACTTCCGTCTCTATGACAAGCTGGCGGGGATGACGGGGACTGCGGATACCGAAGCCTTTGAATTCCAGCAGATTTATGGTCTGGATACCGTGGTCATTCCGACCAACAAGCCGATGGTGCGCAAGGACATGGGCGATCTGGTCTATCTGACCGCCCAAGAAAAATACGCCGCCATCGTCGAAGACATCCGTGGTTGCGTCGAGCGTGGTCAGCCGGTGCTGGTCGGTACCGTCTCCATCGAGAACTCCGAACTGCTGTCCGGCATCCTGACCAAGGAGAACATCCCGCACAAGGTGCTGAACGCCAAGTTCCACGCCATGGAAGCGGAAATCGTTGCCCAGGCCGGTCAGACCGGCGCCGTCACCATAGCCACCAACATGGCCGGTCGTGGTACCGACATAGTGCTGGGGGGCAACTGGCAGGCCGAGATCGCCGCGCTGGAGAACCCGACCAGCGAGCAGATTGCCGAGCTGAAAGCGGCCTGGCAGGTGCGTCACGACGCCGTGCTGGCCTCTGGCGGCCTGCACATTATCGGTACCGAGCGTCACGAATCCCGCCGTATCGACAACCAGCTGCGCGGCCGTTCCGGCCGTCAGGGTGACCCGGGCTCCTCCCGCTTCTATCTCTCCATGGAAGATACCCTGATGCGGATCTTCGCCTCCGATCGCGTGACCGGCATGATGAAGAAGCTGGGCATGGAAGAGGGCGAGGCCATAGAGCATCCCTGGGTGACCAAGGCCATCGAGAATGCTCAGCGCAAGGTGGAAGGTCGCAACTTCGACATCCGTAAGAACCTGCTCGAATTCGATGACGTGGCGAACGACCAGCGCAAGGTGGTCTATGAGCAGCGCAACGAGCTGCTGGACACCAACGACATCTCCGACACCATCCACGTCATCCGCGATGACGTCTATGGCAGCGTGATCGACGAGTACATTCCGCCCCAGTCCCTGGAAGAGATGTGGGATGTGCCGGGTCTGGAAGCGCGCCTGAAGTCCGATTTCGCGCTGGATCTGCCGCTGCAGCAGTGGCTGGCGGAAGACGACAAGCTCTATGAAGAGAAGCTGCGCGAACGCATCCTGGAAGAGGCCACCAAGCTCTATGCCCACAAGCAGGAGCTGGTTGGCGTCGATGTGCTGCGCAACTTCGAGAAGGCGGTGATGCTGCAGACCCTGGATGGCCTCTGGAAGGAGCATCTGGCGGCCATGGATCATCTGCGTCAGGGCATTCATCTGCGCGGCTACGCCCAGAAGAACCCCAAGCAGGAGTACAAGCGCGAGTCCTTCGATCTGTTCACCCAGATGCTGGAAACCCTCAAGCGCGACGTGGTCAGCATCCTGAGCCGGGTTCAGGTGCAGGAGCGCGACGTAGAGGCGATGGAAGAGCAGCAGCGCCAGCAGGCGGAAGCGGCTCCCCGCACCTATACCCATGCCGCCGCCGAGAACCAGCTGGCCGACGAAGAGACCCAGGCCGACGCGGCGCCGGTGACCTTCGTGCGCGACGAGCAGAAGGTCGGTCGCAACGATCCCTGCCCCTGCGGATCAGGCAAGAAGTACAAGCATTGTCACGGTCAGTTGACCTGATTGACGTGATGCCATGACAAGGCGGGCCCGGTGCCCGCCTTGTTTTTGTCAGATGGCGACGCGAAATCGGATGTTAGGCATCATCGGCAGCTCACCCAGCCGGGTGTTGGGGTCATAGAGCAACCCGATCAGGCATTGAGTGCAAAGGTAACAAGATGGAACAGAAAAAGCGGATCTGGGTGGCGGTCGGCGTCATCGAGAATGAACGGGGCGATATCTTCATCGCCAAGCGCTCCTCCGATCGCCATCAGGGTGATCGCTGGGAGTTTCCCGGGGGCAAGGTGGAGTCGGGGGAAGACCTGCTCACCGCGCTCGACAGGGAGCTGTGGGAGGAGATAGGCATCCGGGTGCAGGATTGCGCCCCCTTCATGGAGCTGCACCACGACTATCCGGACAAGCAGGTGTTGCTGGATATCTGGAAGGTGACCCGCTTCCTGGGCGAGCCCTTTGGCAAGGAAGGGCAGGAGTGCCGCTGGGTGCCGCTGGCAGAGCTGCATAACTACCAGTTCCCCGATGCCAATGGCCCCATAGTGGCGCGGCTGCAGGCCGCGCTGGCGTGAGCCGGTCGCAAGAGACAATGAAAAAAGGGCCAATCGGCCCTTTTTTCATTTTGCAGAGGAGAAACCATCAGGGCTTATAGCCACTGGTCGCCCTCTTCCGGATCCGGCAGCAGATCCGGATTGATCTCCCCCGGGATCCGCTTCTCTTCATCGGCCCACTCGCCGAGATCGATCAGCTGGCAGCGCTTGCTGCAGAAGGGACGAAACGGGCTCTGGGGACCCCATTCCAGTTCAGTCTGGCAGGTCGGGCATTTTACCTTGGTTACCATGGGCCCTCCTTAGCAGCAGGCAAGCTGGAAAGGCACATCGCCAATCGGTTGTTCTGCGGTGGGCAGAAAACGCAGGGCGAAGCGGTTCTTGTGGCCGCTCAGGGTCGGGTAGCAGGACTGGGAGCCGATCAGACGGATGCGGATCAACTCGGCCCCCTCGGCGGTATCCTGGAAAAAGCCGTTGGTGGCAACCTGATCGCTGAAGTGGCCCGATTCACGCCACAGCCGCAGCAGCAGGGAGATGGCGTTCATCAGCAGGTTGATGTCGCTAAGCCATTGCTGCATCTGTTGATGGCGAGCCACTGCAGGCGTCACCAGCCAGTGGTGCAGTTGTGGCACGTCGAAGGCGCACAGGCCACCTGGAATGGAGAAGCGCTGGCGGATGGATCCGAGCAGACGATCCTCTTTCAGGCGGGCGCCGGGGCGTGGCGAATTGAGCAGGCTGCGGGAAAGCTGGGTGCTCTCCTGCTGCATCCGCTGGATCTGCTCGAGGTCAACGTCCGGCAGGCTGGCCCAATGGCTCAGACGCTGGCCGAGACGCTCCAGATCCTTGATCAGATCGGCGCGCAAATCACCGCGCTCCAGCAACTCCTGCAAATCGAACAACCCCTTGAAGAAGGCGATGTGTGCCCAGGACTGGTCACTCTCCAGATTGTCGCGGATCTGGGAAAACAGGGACTCCAGACGAAGATAGGTCCGGCTTTTTTCGTTGAGGGGAAAATCGTAAATCATGCCTAATCCTGGCCAGCCATAAACCGGCCTAGTGTACTCACACTTGGGGGGCTTGTTGAGAGGCAAATGCCAGATATGTCTCGTGCAGCGCTAAAATTCGCTCCCGTATGGTCTCAGTCGTGCCACTCTGGTTGTCCAGCACGTCATCGGCCATCGCCAGACGCTCGCTGCGGCTCGCCTGGGAGGCCAGTATGGCCTGGGCCTGCTCTCGGCTGACCCCGTCCCGGCGACAGGTTCGCTCTATCTGGGTCGCCTCATCCACGTCGATGACCAGCACTCTATCGGCCAGCTCGGTGAGCCGGTTTTCCACCAGCAAGGGCACCACCAGCAGGCAGTAGGGGGAGTTGGTAGCCGCGCATTGGCGCAGCATTTCGCTGCGGATGATCGGGTGGAGCAGGGCATTGAGCCAGGACTTGGCCGCCGGATCGCTGAAGATCCGCTCGCGCAGGGCTCGCCTGTCCAGTCGCCCCTGTTCATCCAGGATGCCGGGACCAAAATGGCTGACGATGGCAGTCAGTGATGGCGTGCCGGGCTCCACCACTTCGCGGGCAATCAGGTCGGCATCGACCACCTCTATCCCCAGGGCCGCAAACTGGTTGGCGACGGTCGTCTTGCCGCTGCCTATACCGCCGGTGATGGCTACCACATACATAGATTTGTGATCCCCTTGCTAGAGAACTATGTCCAGATACCAGCGGGTGATGTTATCCCCCCACAGCAGCGCTATCCAGCCCGCGATGGCGAGATAGGGGCCAAAGGGGATGGGTTTGCCCTGATGATGGTTGCGCAGCAGTATGAGCCCTATGCCGATGATGGCGCCGACCAGTGACGAGAGCAGCAGCACTATGGGCAGCGCCTGCCAGCCCAGCCAGGCACCGAGCGCCGCCAGCAGCTTGAAGTCGCCATGGCCCATCCCCTCCTTGCCGGTCAGCAACTTGAACGCCCAGTAGAGGCTCCAGAGAACCAGATAGCCAGCCATGGCACCGATCACCGCATCGGCCAGCGGCACTAAGCCCCCCGCCAGATTGAACAGCAGACCGCCCCACAGCAGCGGCAAGGTGAGTTGGTCCGGCAGCAACATCTTGTCCAGATCGATGAAGGTGAGGGCCATCAATACCCAGGTCAGCAAGAGCGCGGCCAGAGTGCCCCATCCCGGAGCCAGGGTCGCGGCGACGGCGACCGACAACAGGGCGGTCAGCAGCTCGACCAGGGGATAGCGGGCCGAGATAGGCGCCTTGCATTGCCGGCAGCGCCCCTTGAGCCAGAGCCAGCTCAACAGGGGGATGTTCTCCAGCGCGCCTATGGGGTGATCGCAGTGCGGGCAGCGGGAGCGCGGCACCATCAGGTTGTAGGGCTCGGCGGGGGAGGTGGCCACTTCGCTGCCGAAGTAGTCACTGTATTCGGCCTGCCACTCCCGCTCCAGCATGATGGGCAGGCGATGGATCACCACGTTGAGGAAGCTGCCAACCATCAGGGAGAAGAGAAAAACCAGGGAGAGATAGAGCCAGGGCAGGCCCTGGGCCAGTTCGATCAGAGGCACCATAAATCAACCGCTTGCGTTGAGAATCAGGATGGCAGAGGACCAGAACGAGCCATGCCCGCTGGTCGCTCTGCCGAAGGGGCTCAGTGTATCACAGAGCCCAGCTTGAAGATGGGGAGGTACATGGCGACGACCATGCCGCCGACCAGCACCCCCAGCACCACCATTATGATGGGCTCGAGCAGGCTGGTGAGACCATCGACCATGTCGTCCACCTCCTGCTCGAAGATGGCGGCGACCTTGGAGAGCATGTCGTCGATGGCGCCGGACTCTTCACCTATCATCACCATCTGGATCACCATGTCAGGGAACAGATCCACGGTGCGCATGGCGACGTTGATCTGCATGCCAGCCACGACCTCGTTGCGTATGGCCAGGGTAGCCGTGCGATAGACATAGTTGCCCGAGGCCCCGGCAGCGGAGACCAGGGCATCCACCAGGGGAATACCGGCGGAGAAGGTGGTGGAGAGGGTGCGGGCGAAACGGGCCATGGCCGCCTTGTGCAGTATGTTGCCAACGACCGGAATGGAGAGGATGAACTTGTCGGTGTTGTCACGTACCTTCTGGGAGCTGCGCCAGGCGCGCACATAGAGGAACACTGTCAGGGCTATGCCGCCGAAGATGGCGTACCACCAATCCTGCATGAAGCGGGAGATGGCAATGATGAATCGGGTGAAGGCGGGCAGCTCGGCCCCGAAGCTCTTGAAGATCTCTTCGAACTGGGGGATGACGAACAGCAACAGTATGGAGGTCACTATGATGGCGACCAGGATGACCATGGCGGGATAGAACATGGCCTTCTTTATTTTGGATTTGAGCGCCTCGCTCTTCTCGCGATAGATGGCAATCCGGTCGTAGATGGTTTCCAGCGCGCCTGACTGCTCCCCCGCCTCCACCAGATCACAGTAGAGGGCATCGAAGTGGCGGGGGTGGCGACGCAGCGCATCCGACAGGGGGGTGCCTGTCTCCACATCGGCGGCGATCTGGCCGATCAGCTCGCGTACTGCAGCTTTTTCGTGGCCGCGGGCGATGATCTGCAGGCTCTGCACCAGCGGCACACCGGCGGAGAGCATGGTGGTGATCTGGCGGGAGATGACGGCGATGTCCATCGGCTTGATCCTGGCGCCGCCCTTGGAAAACATCCCCTGGCCCTGCTTGCTTACCCTGGTGACATTGACGCCCTGCTTGCGCAGCTCCGCCTTGACGGTCGTAATGCTGTCGGCCTGCAACTCACCGGAAACCTTTTGTCCCTTGCGATTGACGCCGTGCCAGCGGAAGGAGAAGACCTTTTTTGGTGCATTCTGTTTTTGAGCTAATGTTGCCATCACTGCATCCTGCAATTGGGCGACGGTGGCCGGATGAGGGTGTTGCCTGTCCGGCTCATCTTGGCTTGAAGAACATCAAAAGGGTGACTGCATGGGCCTCACCCGGCTTGATGACTCGAACACTGCGTATTCAGTTCGTGGTGATCCTGTTGATCTCGGCCAGGCTGGTGACCCCCAGGCGAGCCTTCTCCAGGCCGGAGGTGCGCAGGGTGCGCATGCCCTCCTTCTGGGCTATGGCGGCGATTTGCAGCGAGTTGGCTCCCTGCATGATCAGCTTGGCAATGTTGTCCGACATCAGCATGATTTCATAGATGCCGACTCGTCCTTTGTAGCCTCCCGAACACTCCTTGCAGCCGACCGGCTTGAACAGTCGCAGTCCGGCGGCCAGCTGCTGCTGGGTAAAGCCCAGCTCCTGCAGTTCGGCGTCGGGCACCACCTCGGGCGCCTTGCAGTGATCGCACAGCTTGCGGGCGAGACGCTGGGCCATGATCAGGGTCACCGAGGAGGCGATGTTGAAGGCGGGGACCCCCATGTTCATCATCCGGGTCAGGGTCTCGGCCGCCGAGTTGGTGTGCAGGGTTGATAGTACCAAGTGACCGGTCTGGGCGGCCTTGATGGCAATCTCGGCGGTTTCCAGATCCCGTATTTCCCCCACCATGACGATGTCGGGATCCTGGCGCAGGAAGGAGCGCAGGGCGCTGGCGAAGGTGAGCCCCGCCTTGGGATTGATCTGCACCTGGTTGACGCCGGGCAGGTTGATCTCCACCGGGTCCTCGGCGGTGGAGATGTTGACCTCGCTGGTATTGAGAATGTTGAGACCTGTATAGAGCGACACCGTCTTGCCCGAGCCCGTGGGGCCCGTGACCAGTATCATGCCCTGTGGCTTGGAGAGTGCATGCAGGTATTGCGCCTTCTGGCGATCGTCGAAGCCAAGCTGATCGAGGTTGAGGCGGGCTGCCGACGAGTCCAGCAAGCGGATGACTATCTTCTCCCCCCACATGGTGGGCAGGGTGTTGACCCGCATGTCCATGGATCTGCTGCGTGAGATCTTCAGCTTGATCCGTCCATCCTGGGGCAGGCGTCGCTCGGCGATATCGAGTCTCGCCATCACCTTGAGACGGGCCGCGAAACGGTTCGCCAGATTGACCGGTGGGGTCGCGACTTCATGCAGTATGCCGTCGATCCGGAAGCGGATCCTGTACTTGGTCTCATAGGGTTCGAAATGCAGGTCGGATGCGCCACGCTTGATGGCATCCATCATGATTTTATGGATGTATTTGACTATGGGGGCATCGTCGTCGGCAGTATTGACGCTCTCGTCGAGGCGCGAACCCTCATCGGACACCTCGAGCTCCGAGATCTCGGCCTCGTCGATGTGATCCATGCCCAGGGTGTCCTGCTCGGTGTCCATCAGCTTGCCGAGGGCGGCGGTGAGCTTGCTCTCCTCGACCAGCAAGGCTTCAGTGTGCAGGCCGAAGCTGAAGCCGAAATCCTCCAGGGCCGACACATTGGTCGGGTCCGACATGGCGATATAGAGGGTGTGGCCCTGGGTGTAGATGGGCAGCACATGATGTTTCTCGATAAGCTTCTGATTGAGGTACTTCTGCGGGATCTCGGCCAGGTCGAAGGCGGCAAGATCCAGCAGAGGTACCCCATATTCCAGCTCGCAGAAATCCGCCAGCGCTTTGCTGTCGAGGATGTCGTTCTCGATCAGGAAGGTGACAAAGGGCTTGCGCTGCGCCCTGGCCTGGCTCAGATAGCGTTGTGAATCCGGCTCGCTGAGGAGGGAAGAGGCGGCCAGGCTGGTCGCCAGGCCGCTATTGAGGCTAGAGGTCATGCGTTAGCACATGCCATCGGTTTTACATGATCCAGATACAACCCAAGTAACCTGCTTCGTGGTCGCATTGGCAGTACCAATTAGTGAATATGTTGAAGCTGTACCAAAGGTCGCAGCGGTGCCTGTGGCGGTGATAGTTACCCCAACAGCGCCGCTTGCGCTATTTGTTGAGGCATCAACAGAAGTAATGTTCGTCGTATCAAAGGCACCTGAGACTGCGGCATCACCCGCAGAGGCGCATGTACCCATAAGGGCGGCATTAACCGCATCTGTGGAGCCCTGCACGCAGACTTCGACAGCCGTTTTGGCTGGACCTGTGGCTGCAATAACTTCTGAAAATTTTGCTCGTTTGGTATAGGTCTGATACGCCGGCAACGCGATGGCGGCCAGAATGGCGACGATCGCAACGACTATCATCAATTCGATTAGCGTAAACCCTGACTGTCTTTTCATGTCAAATATCCTTTTGTCCATGGTTCCTGAAAAGTGCTGGTGGAAATCTATCCACACTCCAGCATCTTATCCGAGCGCTTCGGGTTGGCAACAGAGGCAGGGCCCTTGTTAACCACTTTTCTGTCATTTAGTGAAAATGATAGCAAAATCAAGGATTAAATGGTCTCCAATGACGCTTCTCAAGATTGGGGAGGGCCCATCTTCACACTCCTTATGTCGTGGGATCCTGCATATAGAAAAGGCGCCGATGGCGCCTTTTGCAAGTTTCGAGCCCTGTAATATTTTTGGGCCAGGTGGACTCGTTCTGCTCGCTCAGCTTTCGATGAAGCGCATCGACAGGTCCAGCGCCCGCACGTGCTTGGTCAGTGCTCCCACCGAGATAAAGTCGACGCCGGTGGCGGCATAATCGGCCAGCGTCTCCAGAGTGACGTTGCCGGAGACCTCCAGCCTGGCGCGGCCCAGGTTCAGACGCACGGCTTCCTTCATCATGGGCACGTCAAAGTTGTCCAGCATCACTATGTCAGCCTGGGCGGTCAGCGCCTGCTCCAGCTCGGCCAGGGATTCGACCTCCACTTCCACCGGTTTGCCCGGGTTGAGGCGGCGCGCTTCTGTGATGGCTTCCCGGATGCCGCCGCAGGCGAGGATGTGGTTCTCCTTGATGAGGTAGGCATCAAACAGACCGATACGGTGGTTTTTGCCGCCGCCGCAGGTGACGGCATATTTCTGGGCGCTGCGCAAGCCGGGCAGGGTCTTGCGGGTGTCGAGCAGGCGACACTCGGTCCCTTCCAGCTCGGCCACGTAGCGGGCGGTCAGGGTGGCGACCCCGGACAGGGTCTGCACGAAGTTCAGGGCATTGCGCTCGCCGGTCAGCAGCGCCCGGGCCGGGCCGTGGAGGCGGAACAGCTCCTGATTGGGGGAGAGGCGCTCACCATCCTGAACCCTCCACTCAACCTTGACCTCGCCGCCGAGCTGGGCAAACACCTCGTCGACCCAGGGCTGGCCGCAGAATACGCCGGCCTCGCGAGTGATGACGCGCGCCGTCGAGATGCGATCGGCCGGGATCAACTGGGCCGTGATATCGGCGCTGGCATCCGGTTGATCCAGTGCGGTGAGGGCATCGCCCAAGTCTTCGAGTAGTGCGGCGCGCACGGCGCGGCTGATGTCCTGTTGTAACATGCCTTATTCCTGCAAGGGTCTGAGAAGCAACTGCCTGTCTTTCTGACGTAATTCCAGCCGGCCCAGGGCATTCATGCCCACCAGGATCTCCTCCCCGTCGGCAGCCGGATTGATAAAGACGGACAAATCGTACAGGGTCAGTGGGCCCATCGCCAGGCTTTCGATCCGGCCCGTCTCGACCTGGAGCTGGCCCGCAGCCGTATTGACCCGGCTGCGACCGGTGGTGACGAGGCCGAGGCGTGACGCCACCTGGCTCGGTATGGTTACCCGGGTGGCTCCCGTGTCCAGCAGCAGTTGCACCGGCTGGTCGTTGATGGCACCCTCCAGACGATAGTGACCACTGGCATCGGCCTTGAGCAGCAGCTCCCCGCTGGCGGTCACGCTAGGTTTGGCGCTGGAGTAGAAGTAAAGGGTCAGCAGACCCAGCAGTGAGAGCCAGGCCAGCAGCCAGAGACGGCGTGCCATCGGGTGCATATGGGGTCCAGTGCCTTGCAAGTGATGGCTCAGCCTAACACAGCTTTACCCATGGATTCAGAGGCTTGTTTCCGGTTTCTTGCGGCGGCGGGCACAGTCCATGACGTCCCTCTCCCCATTGTGAGTCGAGTAGACGATGACTGAACCCACAACCATTTTTTCCATCGATCGCGCAGGGTGGTGTGAACAGGCCCGCAGGGTGCCTTCGCCCCATCACAATGAACGGATCGGTCCGCACGACATCTCCCTGCTGGTGATACACGGCATCAGCCTGCCACCGGGAGAATTTGGCGGCCCCTGGATCGACGATCTGTTTCTCGGTCGCCTCGATCCCGACGCCCACCCTTACTTTGCCGGCATTCATCAACTGAGGGTTTCGGCCCACTGTCTGATCCGGCGCGACGGTGAGCTGGTGCAATATGTGCCGTTCACTGCGCGAGCCTGGCATGCGGGAGTATCGAGCTGGGAGGGGCGGGAGGCGTGCAACGACTTCTCCATCGGCATCGAGCTGGAAGGAACCGACGAGCTGCCGTACAGCGATGCGCAGTATGAGGTGCTGGCAAGCCTCAGTCGGGCCATTTCTGATCAGTATCCCGAGGTGACGGCATCACGCATCGTCGGCCATTGTGACATAGCGCCGGGCCGCAAGACGGATCCTGGCACCAGTTTCGAATGGCAGCGATATCGCGGAATGCTCAACTTTGAGTAAAAAATCCAAACATTAGTTTGTGTTTTTAAAATCAATGGCTTGCCTTTTGGGTGAGCCATTTTTCATGCTGTTGGCCAAATGTTATCTGTGAGCAAGCTCATAAATATTGGTCAGACCATTTTCTATGAGCTATATCATGATTTCGCTTTTTTACCCCTAAAGTGGCAAGCATCGTTCTTGATGCAGATCATATTTTGGGTGGACTTTTTCCAAGCCCTCTGCTAATTTTCGCCCCAATCATAGAATTGGTAATACCAATTTAACAAAGTAGCCTCATGCCCTATATCAAGATAACTCAGCCCAAGCTGGCCGACGCCATAGTCGCCGAGCTGGAAAGCATGATTCTGGAAGGCAGCTTGCAGCCGGGGCAGAAGCTGCCCCCCGAGCGGGAACTCGCCATCCAGTTTCAGGTGTCGCGGCCTTCCCTGCGCGAAGCCATCCAGCGTCTGGAAGCGAGGGGACTCTTGTATCGCCGTCAGGGCGGTGGCACCTATGTACAGAATGCCTTGAGCAAGGGGATCGCCGATCCCCTGTTCGAACTGCTCAGTACCCACCCGGAAGCCCAGTATGACCTGCTGGAGTTTCGTCACGCGCTGGAAGGCATCTGTGCCTACTATGCCGCGCTGCGGGGGACTGAGGCCGACTTCGAGCGGATCCGTCTGGCGCAGTCCGCCATCGAAGAGGCGGGTCAGCAGGGGTCGCTGGTGGTCGAGTCGACCGCCGTCACCCAGTTCTATCTGGCGGTGGCGGAGGCGTCCCACAACGTGGTGCTGCTGCACCTGCTGCGGGCCATGGGCCCCATGCTCGAACAGAACATTTTACGAAATAACGAGATTTTGAATCGCCGTCCGGGAGTGGTAGCCAAGATCCGTCGCCATCGTGCGAGCCTGATCGAGGCTATCCTGTCGGGGGCTCCGGAGCGGGCCAGGGCTGCTTGTCATGAGCATCTGGCCTTTATCGAGGACACCTTGTTGGATATGCAGAGGGAAGACAGCCGGATCCAGCGATCCATGCGTCGGATCCGTCAGCAGGATAACTAATCCCACAAGGCTCTATTGTCGAATGCTTGCGCCCTTCGCCGTGCAATGCCGTGCAATCACAACAAAATAGGAACCAGCCATGTCTGATATCCTGAAGAACGATGTGGACCCGATAGAAACGCTGGAGTGGCTTGCCTCTCTGGAATCCCTGCTGCGTGAAGAGGGTCCGCAACGCGCTCAGTTCATCCTTGAACAGCTTACTGAGAAGGCACGCGTTAGCGGTGTTGACGTGGCTGAGAAGGCGAATCGCGACTACATCAACACCATTCCTGCCAGCGACGAACCGGCTTACCCGGGCGACCTGGAGATGGAACGTCGCATCCGCGCCATCATCCGCTGGAATGCCATGATGATAGTGCTGCGCGCCTCCAAGAAAGACCTGGACCTCGGTGGTCACATGTCTTCCTTCGCCTCTTCCGCGACCATCTACGAAGTCTGCTACAACCACTTCTTCCGCGCTCGCAGCGAGAAGGACGGTGGCGATCTGGTCTACTTCCAGGGTCACATCTCCCCGGGCATCTACGCCCGTGCATTCGCCGAAGGTCGTCTGACCGAAGAGCAGCTGGACAACTTCCGTCAGGAAGTGGACGGCAAGGGCATTCCTTCCTACCCGCACCCGAAACTGATGCCGGACTTCTGGCAGTTCCCGACCGTTTCCATGGGTCTGGGCCCCATCGCCGCCATCTATCAGGCTCGCTTCCTGAAGTACCTGACCGACCGTGGTATCAAGGATTGCTCCGAGCAGACCGTGTACGCCTTCCTGGGTGACGGCGAGATGGACGAGCCGGAAGCCAAGGGCGCCCTGACCGTTGCCGTGCGTGAAAAGCTCGACAACCTGGTCTTCGTGGTCAACTGCAACCTGCAGCGTCTGGACGGTCCTGTTGTCGGCAACGGCAAGGTCATCAACGAGCTGGAAGGTCTGTTCGCAGGCGCCGGCTGGGATGTCACCAAGGTCATCTGGGGTCGCAAGTGGGATGAGCTGCTGAAGAAAGACACTTCCGGCAAGCTGATCCAGCTGATGAACGAAACCGTGGATGGCGACTATCAGACCATGAAGTCCCGCGACGGCGCTTACGTCCGTGAGCAGTTCTTCAACCGTTATCCGGAAACTGCCGCCCTGGTCAAAGACATGACCGACGAGGAGATCTTCGCCCTGAACCGCGGTGGTCACGACCCCCGTAAATTGTTCGCCGCCTTCTCCAAGGCCGCAGCGACCAAGGGCAAGCCGACCGTCATCCTGGCCAAGACCATCAAGGGTTATGGCATGGGCGAAGCGGCCGAAGGCAAGAACATCGCTCACCAGGTCAAGAAGATGGATCTGGGCTCAGTTCGTCACCTGCGCGATCGTTTCAGCCTGCCGGTCACCGACGAGCAGCTGGAAGAGTTGCCGTACCTGAAGATCGAAGAAGGTACCGAAGAGCACAAGTACCTGCACGCTCGCCGTGCCGCGCTGAAGGGCTATGTACCGACCCGTCTGCGCGAGAGCACCACCAAGCTGGAAATCCCGGCTCTGGATGCCTTCGGCCCGCTGCTGGGTGAGCAGGCGCGCGAGATCTCCACCACAATGGCGTTCGTGCGTTCCCTGAACGTGCTGCTGAAAGACAAGTCTATCGGCAAGCGCATCGTTCCGATCCTGGCCGACGAAGCCCGTACCTTCGGTATGGAAGGTCTGTTCCGTCAGATCGGCATCTACAGCCCGCACGGTCAGCAGTACACCCCGCAAGACCGCGACATCGTCTCCTATTACAAGGAAGACAAGCAGGGTCAGGTTCTGCAAGACGGCATCAACGAGCTGGGCGCCATGTCCTCCTGGCTGGCTGCTGCGACCTCTTACAGCACCAACGATTGCCCGATGATCCCGTTCTACATCTACTACTCCATGTTCGGCTTCCAGCGGATCGGCGACATGGCGTGGGCAGCCGGTGACCAGCAAGCCCGTGGCTTCCTGCTGGGCGCGACCTCCGGTCGTACCACCCTCAACGGTGAAGGTCTGCAGCACGAAGATGGTCACAGCCACATCCTGGCCGGCACCATCCCGAACTGCATCTCCTACGATCCGTCCTACGCCTATGAAGTGGCGGTGATCGTGCAGGACGGCCTGCGCCGCATGTACGGTGAGAAGCCGGAGAACGTCTTCTACTACATCACCACTCTCAATGAAAATTATGCGATGCCGGCCATGCCGGAAGGCGCCGAGGAAGGTATCCGCAAGGGTATCTACAAGCTGGAATCCGTGGCCGGTAACAAGGCCAAGGTACAGCTGCTGGGTTGTGGCTCCATCCTGGGCCACGTCCGTACCGCCGCCCAGATCCTGGCGAGCGAATACGGCGTGGGTTCCGACGTGTTCAGCGTGACCTCCTTCAACGAGCTGGCTCGTGATGGTCAGGACGCCGATCGCTGGAACATGCTGCACCCGACTGCGGCCGCCCGTGTGCCCTACATCACCTCGGTACTGGGTTCCGAAGCCACCATAGCCGCGACCGACTACATGAAGTCCTTCGCCGAGCAGGTGCGTGCCTTCGTGCCGACCGAGAACTACCGTGTACTGGGTACCGATGGTTATGGCCGTTCCGACAGCCGTGCCAACCTGCGTCGTCACTTCGAAGTGAACGAGTTCTATGTCGTCGTTGCTGCCCTGACCGAACTGGCCAAGCGCGGTGAGATCGACAAGCAGGTTGTGGCCGACGCCATCGCCAAGTACGGCATCGATGCCGACAAGGTTAACCCGCTGTACGCGTAAGAGGATTGAGCGCCCTGTCCGGACTTGCGTGCCGGACAGGGCCTTGCCCAGGTTAATGCGACATAAGGGTAAGAGGACATACAGGGTCCGGACGGCAACAACGAGCCGGAACCTGCTCTTGCCAAGGTTAACGCGATAAACGTACGCGTAAGAGGATAAAGCACAATGTCCAAACAGATTATGGTGCCGGATATCGGTGCCGATGAAGTTGAAGTGACCGAGATCATGGTCGCCGTGGGTGACAAGGTCGAGCTCGACCAGTCCCTGATTGCCGTGGAAGGTGACAAGGCCTCCATGGAAGTCCCGGCTCCGGCCGCGGGTATCGTCAAAGAGATCCTGATCAAGGTGGGTGACAAGGTTGCCACCGGTTCCCAGATCATGATCTTCGAAGCGGAAGGCGCTGCCGCCGCCGCTCCGGCTCAGGCTGCCGCTCCGGTTGCCGCCGCACCGGCTGCCCCTGTTGCTGCCGCTGCCAAAGACGTGCACGTACCTGACATAGGTGACGACGAAGTCGAAGTGACCGAGATCATGGTTGCCGTGGGCGACATGGTTGAAGCCGACCAGTCCATCATCGCCGTGGAAGGTGACAAGGCCTCCATGGAAGTGCCGGCGCCGTTCGCGGGCCGCGTGGTCGAGATCAAGGTCGCCGCCGGCGCCAAGGTCTCTACCGGTTCCCTGGTGATGGTATTCGAAGTGGCTGGCGCTGCGCCTGCTGCTGTGGCTGCTCCGGCTCAAGCCGCCGCTCCCGTGGCTGCTGCCCCGGTTGCCGCCGCTGCCAAAGAGGTCAACGTACCTGACATCGGCGGTGACGAAGTGGAAGTCACCGAGATCATGGTCGCCGTGGGTGACAAGGTCGAAGCCGACCAGTCCCTGATCGCCGTGGAAGGTGACAAGGCCTCCATGGAAGTCCCTGCACCGTTCGCCGGTGTGGTCAAGGAGATCAAGGTGAAGGCGGGTGACAAGGTCTCCACCGGTTCCCTGATCATGGTGTTCGAAGTGGCTGGTGCTGCCCCTGCCGCCGCCCCGGTTGCCCAGGCTGCTGCCCCCGTTGCCTCACCTGTTGCTGCCGCTGCGCCGGTTGCTCAGGCTGCTGCCCCGGCTGCCGCTGCCTCCGACTTCGTCGCCAACGATGCCTATGTTCACGCCTCCCCGGCGGTTCGTCGTCTGGCTCGCGAGTTCGGCGTCAACCTGGCCAAGGTGAAGGCCTCCGGTCGCAAGGGTCGCATCGTCAAAGAAGACGTGCAGGCTTACGTGAAGGATGCGGTCAAGCGCGCCGAGTCCGCTCCTGCTGCCGGTACCGGTAATGGCAACGGCATGAACGTGCTGCCATGGCCGAAGGTAGACTTCAGCAAGTTCGGTCCGGTCGAAGAGCTGGAACTGACCCGGATCCAGAAGATCTCCGGTCCTGCCCTGCACCGCAACTGGGCCATGATCCCTCATGTCACCCAGTTCGACGAAGCCGATACCACGGATCTGGAAGCCTTCCGCAAAGAGCAGAACATGCTGGCCGAGAAGCAGAAGCTGGATGTGAAGATCACCCCGCTGGTGTTCATCCTGAAAGCCGCCGCCAAGGCCCTGGAAGCGCACCCGCGCTTCTGCAGCGCCCTGTCCGAAGACGGCAGCAAGCTGATCATGAAGAAGTACATCCACATCGGTGTGGCGGTTGACACTCCGGGGGGCCTGGTCGTACCGGTCGTTCGCGACGTCAACAAGAAGGGCATCTATGAGCTGTCCCGCGATCTCGCCGAGATCTCCAAGAAGGCCCGTGCCGGCAAGCTGACCGCTGCCGACATGCAGGGCGGTTGCTTCACCATCTCCAGCCTGGGTGGCATCGGCGGTACCAGCTTTACCCCGATCGTCAACGCGCCGGAAGTGGCCATCCTGGGCGTTTCCAAGTCCGAGATGAAGCCGAAGTGGAACGGCAAGGAGTTCGTGCCGCGTCTGATGCTGCCGCTGGCACTGAGCTATGACCACCGCGTCATCGACGGCGCCGACGGTGCTCGCTTCGTCACCACCCTGAGTGGTGTGCTGTCCGACATTCGTCGACTGGTTCTGTAAATGTAAATGAGAGGGCGAGCACAGAGCTCGCCCTTTTCACTTCTCATTTCATTAACAAAATTATAAACTTGCCCCGTTTTTTTCACGGCTGCAGCCGCCTTCTTTGGCATAAGACTGTGCTGTCCGGGGATATAGAACGACAAAGAGGTCATGATGAGTAAAGAAATCAAAACTCAGGTCGTAGTACTGGGTGCTGGCCCTGCCGGTTATTCCGCTGCTTTCCGTGCCGCCGATCTGGGTCTGGATACCGTTATCGTCGAGCGCTACTCCACCCTGGGTGGCGTCTGCCTGAACGTGGGCTGCATCCCCTCCAAGGCGCTGCTGCACGTTGCCAAAGTGATCGAAGAAGCCAAGGCGCTGGCCGAGCACGGCATCGTCTTCGGTGCCCCGCAGACCGACATCGACAAGGTGCGTCTGTGGAAAGAGAAGGTCATCAACCAGCTGACCGGCGGTCTGGCCGGCATGGCCAAGATGCGTAAAGTCCAGGTTGTGAACGGCTTCGGCAAGTTCACCGGCCCGAACACCCTCGAGGTAGAAGGCGCCGACGGCAAGACCACAGTGACCTTCGACAACGCCATCATCGCGGCCGGTTCCCGTCCGGTGAAGCTGCCCTTCATCCCCCACGATGACCCCCGCGTCTGGGATTCAACCGATGCGCTGGAACTGACCACAGTACCGGGCAAGCTGCTGGTTATCGGCGGCGGCATCATCGGCCTGGAGATGGGGACCGTTTACTCCTCCCTGGGTTCCGAGATCGACGTGGTGGAATTTGCCGATCAGCTGGTACCGGCTGCCGACAAAGACATCGTCAAGATCTACACCAAGCGCGTTGCCAAGAAATTCAACATCATGCTGGAGACCAAGGTCACCGCAGTTGAAGCCCGTGAAGACGGACTGTACGTCTCCTACGAAGGCAAGCACGCCCCGGCCGAACCGGTTCGCTACGACAACGTGCTGGTCGCGGTCGGTCGTGTGCCGAACGGCAAGCTGATGGACGCCGAGAAAGCCGGTGTTGCCGTCAACGAGCGCGGTTTCATCGAAGTGGACAAGCAGCTGCGTACCAACGTGGCCCACATCCACGCCATCGGTGACATCGTCGGTCAGCCGATGCTGGCCCACAAGGGTGTGCACGAAGGCCACGTGGCGGCCGAAGTCATCGCCGGCAAGAAGCACTACTTCGACCCGAAAGTGATCCCGTCCATCGCCTACACAGAGCCAGAGATGGCTTGGGTCGGTCTGACCGAGAAGGAAGCCAAGCAACAGGGCCTGAACTTCGAAGTCGCCACCTTCCCCTGGGCTGCCTCCGGCCGCGCCATCGCCTCCGATTGCGCCGACGGCATGACCAAGCTGATCTTCGACAAGGACAGCAACCGCGTCATCGGTGGTGCCATCGTCGGTACCAACGGTGGTGAGCTGCTGGGTGAGATCGGTCTGGCCATCGAGATGGGTGCCGACGCCGAAGATCTGGCGCTGACCATCCACGCTCACCCGACTCTGCACGAGTCCGTGGGCCTGGCAGCCGAAGTGTTCGAAGGTTCCATCACCGACCTGCCGAACGCCAAGGCCAAGAAGAAGAAGTAAGTCTCTTCTCTCCGCCAAGATGAAAAGCCGCTCTTCGGAGCGGCTTTTTTGTGGCTGTTGCGCGGGGTCTTCCCGGATTCGGCGGGGAGTACCATGGCACCACAGTGCCTCCGGCCCTGTGCTTGTTTGCCAGGAGATGAGACAGGCAGGCGGGTCGCCGTTGAAACCACAGGGCGCGTCGTGACGCTCCCTGTGGTTGGTCTGAGGGGAAGGGGAAGACTAGAGGCGGAAGTTGCCGACCAGCTTGTCGAGCTCGCCGGAGAGCTGCTGCAGACTGCGGCTGGACGCGGTCAGCTGGTGGGCTATGTCGGCTGTCTCTGTGGTGAGCTGGTTGATGTCCTCCACGTTGCGGTTGATCTCGCCCACCACGCTGGATTGCTCCTCGGTGGCGGTGGCGACCTGGATGTTCATGTCGCTGATCTGGGTGATGTGGGCGGTGATCTGGCCGAGCGCCCCGTTGGCGGCATCGGCCTGGGTCACCACTTCCAGACTCTGGTTGCGGCCCTGGGCCATGGCGCTGACGGCGCGGGCGCTCTGCTCCTGGAGGCGGTTGATCATGCCCTGGATCTCGGCGGTGGAGGCGGCGGAGCGGCTGGCGAGGTTGCGCACCTCGTCGGCCACCACGGCGAAGCCGCGGCCCTGTTCACCGGCGCGGGCGGCCTCGATGGCGGCGTTCAGTGCCAGCAGGTTGGTCTGCTCCGAGATGCTGCGGATGGTGTCGAGTATGCTGCCGATGGAGTCGGTCTGGCTCGCCAGGGATTCGATGACCCCGGCCACCTGCTCGATCTCACCGGAGAGACCGACTATGCCGTGGCGGGCCTGCGCCACCACGACCGCACCCGCATCGGCTTGATCGTTGGCCTGTTTGGCCACATCGGCGGCTAGCGACGCATTGCCGGC
>NZ_JBFODK010000005.1:0-22381 GCF_040908275.1 Aeromonas sp. R4-3 | reverse complement strand
AGATCCCCCTCGGTGGCCGCGCCGCTGTCGGCGGAGATGACCGGCAGATCGTCGGTGCCGGTGATGGTGATGGTGACCGTGGTGGTCGAGCCATCCACCGACTGCACGATGAAACTCTCGACCTTGGTCTCCCCCTCACCCAGATACTGCACCTTGCTGTTGTCGACGTTGTAAGTCCAGGCACCGTCCTCGGTGATGGACAGGCTGCCCAGTGCACCAGCACTGGCCACGCCATTGCCAACCACGAACTTGGCCTCATCCGCACCGTCCACATCGGTCACGCTCAGAGTGCCGGTCTCGGTCAGGGTCGGGTTGCTCGCATCCTCGGTCACTCTGCCGCTGTCAGCGCCACCAATAATGGAGGCATCGTTAACCGGCGAGACGGTGCCTGTCACCTCTGCGGTGGTATTGTGCAGGCCGTCGGTGACCGTGTATTCGAAGGAGATACTACCGTTGAAATCTGGCGCGGGCGTGAATACCAGTTGGCCATTGCTGAGGGTCACAGTGCCATTGTTGATGGCAACAGAGCCACCTTCGGCAATGGCCTGACCGTTGATGGCATTGATGGTCAGACGATCGCCATCGGCATCGGCATCGTTGCCGGTCACATTGATGGTGACGGTGCCGTCTTCCTCCACGCTGAATTGATCATTCTCGGGCAAGGGAGGGGCGTTCACCATGCTGCTGTCCGTGCCCTTGGGCGAGGTATTGCCCGCCGGATCAGTCAGGGTTGCATCGACCGAGATGGGACCATTGTTCGGCAGATCCGTCGTGGGAATGGTCAGATTGACCTGAGCCTTGTTGATATCGTCGGTAGTCAGAATGGAAGTGCTGTCAGGTACCCCATCTCCATTCCAGTCCACATCAAGACGATCACCGACTTTTGCATCGGCCGGCAGGCGGATGATGATATCGACCCCACTCTCCCGCTCGTTGGCGGAGATGATGTTGTCCGCGCCATCCTGGATCTCCACCAGCGGCGCAGAAGGCGCCGTGCTGTCCACGCTGCCATCATCGGTGGCGGTGCCGGTATTGCCGGCGGGATCTGTCACGCTGGCGGTCACGTCATAGCCGCCGTCCGGCAGAGGAGTCTGCACATCCACGCTGAAGCTGCCATCCGGATTGACAGTGGTGATCAGGGTCTGCTGGTTGCCGTTGGCGTCGGTCACCACCAGGGTCACAGTGCTGCCGGGAGCGGCATCCGTGGTCCCGGTGAGGGTCGGGGTGCTGTCGTTGATGTTGTCCGGCGCGGACACAGTGATGGTGGGTGCGGTGAGATCGAGGAGCTCATCCTCGTCATCCTGCGCTTCGGCCAGCGGAGCGGCATCATCCGGATTGGCGGAATCAAAGCCGGCGGTGGAGATGGTGGCATCACCGGTTCTGTCGATGGTGATGAAGCCGCCGTTGCCGCTGGCACCCGCAACGCCGCCTACGTTGCCCGCAGCGGGTGCCCCGCCCGCCGCCGACGCTTCAAATGCCTGGGTCGGGTCTGTCCCCGCCAGAATCGCCTGCTGCAGGGCGGCGATGTCGTCAGGTACATCCCCCTGTGCCAGCTGGGGCTCTTCAGACTCGGGAGTGTTGCTCGGGCTCAGGGTAAAGGTGGTCTCCCCCCCCTGGAAGCTGGCCCCCTCAGGAGCGAGCAATACTGCATCCTTGGGCAGCACATCGCCTTCAGAAAGAAGCGTCTGGCTCCCGTCAGCGGCAACCAGGTAGACTTTGCCTTGCAATTGGGTAACGACGACATCCTGATCCAGTACGATGCTCTTGCTGCTCATGGTTTCTCCTGAAATATCAATGGGCATAGATTTCCAGCCTCCAATGTGCCCGTTAGTCCGACCAGATACCAGTGAGAAAAATCGAACGAACAGACCGAAATGAGGCTTGGATTCGCGCCGAAAACGAAGGGTGTTTGAAGGGTAATAAAATTAGTTAAATCAATAGCATCAAAAATGACAGAACCAAGATGGGAGCCTTATTGGCTCCCATTTCACGTCGACTCAAGCCCCGGCCCAGAGCAGGATGGCCAGCAGCTGGGGAGAGATGATCCGCAGGAACATCACCAAGGGGTAGACTGTCGCGTATGACAGGGCGCTGGCGCCACTGGTGGGGTGCATGCCGTTGGCGAAGGCCAGGGCAGGAGGATCCGTCATGGAGCCGGCCAGCAGGCCGCACAGGGTGAGATAATTGACCTTGCCATAGTGGCGCGCCAGCACCCCGACTACCAGCAGCGGGATCAGGGTGATGGCCACGCCATACATCATCCAGGCGGGACCATCCCCGTTGATCAGGGTGTCGATGAAACCGGCCCCGGACTTGAACCCCACCACCGCCAAGAACAGCACTATGCCTATCTCCCGCAGCGCCAGGTTGGCGCTCGGCGGCATGAACCAGTAGAGCTTGCCGATGCTGCCGATGCGCGACAGTATGAGGGCCACCACTAGGGGGCCGCCCGCCAGACCCAGCTTGAGGGCCGCCGGGAATCCCGGCAGATAGAAGGGAATGGAGCCGAGCAATACACCCAATCCAATGCCGATGAAGACCGGCAACATCTGCACCTGCTGCAGTTTTTGCTGGACGTTGCCGACCACGCTGGTCACGGCTTCGATGGCATCGAGCCGCCCCACCAGGTTCAGGATGTCGCCAAACTGCAGGCTGGTCTGGCTGGTCGGGACCAGCTCGATGCCGGCCCGGTTGAGGCGCGAGATGACCACATCATATTTCTGCTTGATGTCGAGATCCCGGATCCGCTTGCCGAGCACCTGCTCATTGGTGACCACCACCCGCTCGACCCGCAGATCCGTGCCCCGGGTAGAGAGGGAGGTATCCACCTCCTCCCCGAGCACCAGCAGCACCTTGTGCAGGGCGTGGCGCTCCCCCACCAGGTGCAGCAGATCGCCGAGCTCGATGCGAGAGTCGGGCTTGGGCACCATCAGTTCGTCACCCCGCTTGAGGCGGGAACAGATGACATCGGCCTCGTCCAGGCTCGGGATCTCGCCAAGCATCAGGCCGTGCATGTTGGGGTTGCGCACCGCGATATTGATGGTTTGCAGGCTCTCCTTGGTCTTGCCCGCCTGTTGCTCGAACGCGGCTGCTTCTTCGTCGATCTTGACGTGAAAGAACATGCGAATGAGCCACATGGTGAGCAGGATGCCGCAGATCCCGAACGGGTAGGCCACCGCATAGCCCATCCCCATCAGGCCGGTGGAGCCCGGATCCGCCCCAAGCTCGGCCAGGATCTGCTGACCCGCCCCCAGAGAAGGGGTGTTGGTCACGGCACCGGAGAAGACCCCGAGGATCACCGGCAGCGGCACGTCGAACAGCTGGTGCAGCGCCGCGGCCACCACACAGCCGAGCAGCACCAGCAGGGCGGCGAAGCCATTGAGCTTAAGCCCCGAGCTGCGCAGGGAAGAGAAGAAGCCGGGACCGACCTGGATGCCTATGGTGTAGACGAACAGGATCAGACCAAATTCTTGAATGAAATGAAGTGTTTGCTCATCCAGCTTCAGGCCGGAGAGCCCGGCAAAATGACCCACTATGATGCCGCCGAACAGCACACCGCCAATTCCCAAACCAACGCCATAGACTCGCCAGTTTCCCAGCCAGAGTCCCAGCACCGCCACCAGCGACAACATGCTGATGGAAAGCGCGATCTCACTCATTTTTGCATCCTTTCCAAGCTGAACTGGCACTAGCTTGTCAGCAAACGAAGGGGGCAACTGTGGGATGCCGCACGAATTCAGGCTTTGATGGGTGCAAAAATACCAATTAAGGGCTAGTCAGGCGACATAGCCATAGATGGCCACAAAGTGACAGAGGCTCCCCCCCAGCACGAACAGATGCCAGATGGCGTGGTTGTAAGGGATCTGCCTGGCCATGTAGAAGATGGTGCCCAGGCTGTAGATGAGCCCGCCCAGCCCCAGCAGCAGGAGCCCGGTGCCATCCAGATGTAGATAGAGTTGATAGACGACCACCAGAGACAGCCAGCCCAGCATCAGATAGGTGAACAGTGACAGGCGCTTGAAGCGGTTGATGAACAAGAGCTTGAATACCACCCCGGCCAGGGCCAGCCCCCAGATCACCACCATCAAGCCCTGCGCCAGCGGGGTATCGAGCGCCACCAGCAGGAAGGGGGTGTAGGTGCCGGCGATCAGCAGGTAGATGGCGCAGTGATCAAGCAGCTTGCACCGGCGTCTGGCCACCGCCGATCCCATGCTGTGGTAGAGGGTCGAGGCGAGATAGAGCAGCACCAGGCTGGTGCCGTAGAGGCCGTAGCTCAGCAACGCCTGAGGCCCCTGATCCCAGCCCTTGTGCAGCAACAGGATCAGGCCGATGATCCCCAGCAGCAGCCCCAGCCCGTGGCTGAGACGATTGGCCCACTCTTCCCGTGGGGAATACCCCGTCACATCCGTCATCACTACCTCCTGCCAAGATCCGATCCACTCTAGCGGCCGGCGTTTCAGGCTACAAGTGTTAGCTCAAAATAAAAGGGGTCGGCTCGGGGGGAGTCTTGGCGTCAGGAGGTGGCTGTTCCCCCCGCCCCTTTGGTGTATGCTCTGCGGCCGACGCCACCCGCGCAGATGGCCGTGTCTGTCCGGCACGGCGCGCGCCCGGTACTTTCTGCCCGACAGGCTGGTCTGGAGAACCTGATGAAGCTGACTGAACTGTTTACACAACCGGATCCTGACTTCGGCCAGGCCATGACGGCCCTGCTGGAGACCTTCCATCACTCGGATGACAGTCAGGCCCCCTATCAGCGCGACAGTTTCGTCCACCAGCTCGATCAGTCGTCCATGCCCGCCAGCGGCATAAGCACGACAGAGTACCTCACGCGTCTCGCCGCCCTGGTACCCGGCGCCTCCCATCTCACCTCGCCCCACTACATGGGGCACATGACGGCGCCCTTGCCGGCCTTCACCGCCGAGCTCTCCCGCCTGCTGGTGATGCTCAACCAGAATCCGATGAAGATGGAGTCCTCCCGCCTGCTCAGCTTTCTGGAGCGGGAGGTGTTGGCCAAGCTGCACCGCCTCGTCTATCGGGAGAACGACGGTTTTTACGAGGCGCAGATGCATGCCAAGGATGCGGCCCTCGGCGTCATGACCAGCGGTGGCACCATAGCCAACGTCACCGCACTCTGGCTGGCCCGCAACCGAGCCTGTGGCGACGATCTGTTTTCCCTCTACGAGCAGGGCTACCGTGGCGCCGTGATCCTGGGGTCTCGGCTGATGCACTACTCCTTCGACAAGGGGATGGATCTGCTGGGGCTGGGGGCTTGCCGCGTCTGGCGCCTCGAGACGGATGCCGACAACCGGCTCTGCCTCTCGGCCCTCGAGCGCGCGCTGGTTCAATGCCGGGAGCAGAAGCTCAAGGTGCTGGCCCTAGTGGGGGTCGCCGGCAGCACGGACTTTGGCTCTATCGATCCCTTACCCGAGCTCGCGGCCATCGCCCGGCGCGAGCAGATCCACTTTCACGTGGATGCCGCCTGGGGTGGCCCGACCCTGTTCTCCCCCCGCTATCAGGGCCTGCTGGATGGCATAGCGCAGGCCGATACCGTGACCCTGGATGGCCACAAGCAGCTGCTGGTACCGCTCGGCACCGGCATGCTGCTCTGTCGCCAGCCGGATCTGATGATGACGGTGAAGCGGGAGGCCCCCTACGCCATTCGCGCCAGCTCCTTCGATCAGGGCCGCTTCACCCTGGAGGGCACCCGTCCTGCCAACGCGCTCTATCTGGATGCAGCCTTCCAACTGCTGGGTCAGCAGGGCTATGCCCAGCTTATCGACGCCAATTACGACAGGGCGCGGCGGATGGCTGAGCTCATCGATGCCCACCCCGCCTTCGAGCTGATGTCGGCCCCCGTGATGAACCTGCTCTCCTATCGCTGCATTCCGCCCCACCTGCAGGGCAAGGCCCTGGACGAGGCGGCCAACGAGCAGATCAACGCCTTCAACGTGGCGCTGCAAAAGGCCCAGCGCGCCGAGGGCCACAGCTTCGTCTCCCGTACCCAGCGGGCGGTAAGCCGCTACGGAGCACAGCCGCTCACCCTGCTGCGCGCCGTCCTGCTCAATCCCCTCATCGAGGAGCGCCATATCCGCGGCTTGCTGGATGACCAGTTGCGGCTCGGCAGCCTCATTGCCAGCCAGCTGTTCGACCAGACGCAGCAACAAGGTCCTGTGGCATAAGGCAGCAAGTGCCATCCTCACCCCGAGGGATGAAGACCCCGCAGCGGGGAACTGCACACTAAATGAACGGTCTTATTCATTTGCCGTTGCCTAACGGGTAGGTACACTGAGTGAAATTTTGAGGTTAGAGCCCAGCATGAAGCAGTTTATTGAATTTATTCCCCTGATCGTCTTCTTCGCGGTCTACAAGTTTTACGACATCTACACCGCCACCGGTGCCCTGGTGGCCGTCACCGGCCTTCAGCTGCTCTACAGCTGGGTGCGGTATCGCAAGGTCGAGAAGATGCAGCTGTTTACCTTCCTGCTGGTCGGTTTCTTCGGCGGCCTCACCGTCTTCTTCCACGACGATACCTTCATCAAGTGGAAGGTGACCGTGATCAATGCACTTTTTGCCCTGGCCCTGCTCATCAGCCGCTACGGCTTTGGCAAGAATCTCATCAAGCAGATGCTGGCCAAGGAGCTGCAAGCCCCCGACCGCGTCTGGGACAACGTCAACCTCGGCTGGGTCGGTTTCTTCGCCCTCTGCGGTCTGCTCAACCTCTATGTGGCCTTCAACCTCTCCCAGGAGATGTGGGTCAACTTCAAGGTCTTCGGCCTGCTGGGCATGACGCTGGTGTTCACCCTGCTGAGCGGCGTCTATCTCTATCGCCACATGCCAGCCGAGCAGAAAGCAGAACAGAAAAAATAACCGCAACCAGAAAAGGATCCTCTCATGTGGTATCTCGTCTACTCCGAAGATGTCGCCGGCAGCCTGCCCCAGCGCAAGCTGGCTCGCCCTGCCCACCTAGCCCGTCTGCAGGCGCTGCAGGATGAGGGGCGCCTGCTGACGGCCGGCCCCAATCCGGCCATAGATGCCGAGGATCCGGCCGATGCGGGTTTCACCGGCAGCACAGTCATCGCCGAATTTTCCAGCCAGGCCGACGCCAAGGCCTGGGCAGATGCCGATCCTTATGTGGCGGCAGGCGTCTATGCCAAGGTGACCATCAAGCCGTTCAAGAAGGTGTTCTGAAACGGGTCGATTGGCATCATTGAGCGCGAGAATGCAAAAGGCCGGACACTGTCCGGCCTTTTTACATCTGCACGCCCTGGCGGCGACAATCAGGCTCGCGCCACAAACCAGGGGTTGAGGATGTTCGGCTTGTTGTAGGCAAGCGCAGTGCCATCGAGCTGGGTCACGCTGCCCCCCGCCCCTTCCAGCACAGCCTGCGCCGCCGCCGTGTCCCACTCGCAGGTAGGGGCGAGGCGCGGATAGAGCTCGGCGCCCCCTTCGGCGATGATGCAGAACTTGAGGGAGCTGCCCATGGAGACCAGTTCTATCTCGCCAAAAGGCGCCAGATAGTCGAGGGTCTCCTGCGACAGGTGGTTGCGACTGCCCACTACACGCCATGCTTCCCCATCTCCATGGGGGCGGGTCTGGATGGCTTCATGCTTACCATCGGCAACACGCCAGGCCCCGACCTCCTTGCCGCCATACCAGAGCCGGTCCAGCACAGGGGCATAGACCAGTCCCCAGACCGGCCTGCCATGGTCGATCAGTGCAATGTTCACGGTGAACTCGCCGTTGCGGGAGACAAACTCCTTGGTGCCATCCAGCGGATCCACCAGCCAGTAGCGGGACCAGCCGAGCCGCGCCTGCATCGTCTCGGCGTCCGACTCTTCCGACAGCACAGGGATATCCGGTGTCAAGCGGGCCAGCGCCTGCACTATCACCTCGTGAGCCCCCTGATCGGCGGCGGTGAGCGGACTCTCGTCCTGCTTGAACTCCACAGCAAAGGGTTGACGGTAGATGGCCAGAATGGCGTCACCGGCGGCGCGGGCTATGGGTTCCAGCTCGGAAATGGCGGGTAAGAACATAGAAAAGACATCTCGCTCAAATGGTTAGCTAGTGTACCTATTTCGGACCTGTCTGGCTTATAGCCGATTTGCCTGAGTTATTACCCCTGTCAGTTCTCACAGACAAAAAGTGGCGCAGATCGACTAATGATGAATGTGCCAATAAGGCACACTCATAAGGATATGACGCCATGAGCTACAAAACGCTGACCGCTGCCCTGCTGCTGGGCTGCCTGCCCCTGCTGAGCCAACCTGTGCTCGCCGCCGACAAGCCGGCTACCAAACCGGCCACAACTGTCACCAGTACCAAGGAGGTGGGCAAGATCAACCTGAACACCGCCAGTGCCGATGAACTCGCGGCGTTGAAGGGCGTTGGCGAGAAGAAGGCGCAAGCCATCGTCGATTACCGCGAGAAGCAGGGCAAGTTCACCTCGGTGGATCAGTTGGAAGAGGTTAGCGGCATAGGGCCCGCCACCCTGGATGCGAACCGGGACATGATTATCGTCAAGTAACCGGTTTGAATCCCTGTCATCCGAGGGCGGCCTGTGGCTGCCCTATTTGTCTTGGAGTATCATGAACGCACTTTGTATCCTCGGACTCATTCCATGAAAAAGACACCCCTCGTTGTTCGCAAGGCCGTCCTCCCCGTTGCCGGTCTGGGTACCCGCATGCTGCCCGCCACCAAGGCCATCCCCAAAGAGATGCTGCCGGTGGTCGACAAGCCGCTGATCCAGTATGTGGTGCGTGAGGCCATCGCCGCCGGCATCAAGGAGATCATCCTGGTGACCCACTCCAGCAAGAACTCCATCGAGAACCATTTCGACAAGAGCTTCGAGCTGGAAGCGACCCTGGAGAAGCGGGTCAAACGCCAGTTGCTGGAAGAGGTACAGCACATCTGCCCGAAAGACGTCACCATAATGCACGTGCGCCAGGGCGAGGCCAAGGGCCTGGGCCATGCGGTGCTGTGCGCCCGCCCGCTGATCGGGGATAACCCCTTCGCCGTGCTGCTGCCTGACGTGCTCATCGACGAGGTGGCCAGCGATCTCAAGCAGGACAACCTGGCCGAGATGGTGCATATGTTCGAGGCGGACCAGATCAGCCAGATCATGGTGGAAGCCGTCCCCGAGAGCGAAGTGGACAAGTATGGTATCGCCGACATCAAGGGCGAGGCCCTGAGCGCCGGCATGTCACTGCCGATGCAGGCCATCGTCGAGAAGCCGCCGCGCGACGAGGCGCCTTCCAACCTGGCCGTGGTCGGCCGCTATGTGCTCTCCGCCAACATCTGGCCCTTGCTGGAGAAGACCCCGGCCGGGGCGGGCGACGAGATCCAGCTGACCGATGCCATCGCCATGCTGATGGAACACGAACAGGTCAATGCCTACTTCATGAAGGGTCGCAGCCACGATTGCGGCAGCAAGCTGGGTTACATGAAGGCCAACGTGGAATACGCGGTACGCCATCGGGAGATGGACAGCGAATTTACCGCCTGGCTCAAGCAGTTCGTCAAACAGTTGTAATTGCTGAAAATTCACGCAATACACAGAATAAAAGACTGGGCATCATTCGATGCCCATTTTCATTTTATAAACAAAAATTCAACCATTGATAGATAAAATATCGTCAAAAGCTCTCGTTGTAATTCAATCCTGCTTGTTTTATAAGGAATATGGCTTGTTCCTAGCCCTTGCATAAAATTTCTAAAAAAATATAAGACACAGGTGGAAGTTCCAATGAATAACCCGTCCAAAGGGACCTTTTTAGGTCACCCTAAAGGGCTCTTTTTGCTCTTTAGTACCGAACTCTGGGAGAGATTCTCCTACTACGGCATGCGTGCCGTGCTCGTCCTCTATCTGACTGACATGACCGCCAACGGCGGCATGGGCTGGACCCAGGCCGACGCCCTCAAGCTGTACGGCATCTATACCGGTCTGGTCTATATCACTCCGATCATCGGGGGCTGGCTGGCCGATACCTTCCTCGGTCAACGCCGCGCCATCCTGATCGGTGCCATCTTCATGGCCGCGGGTCAGTTTACCCTGGCCCTGCCCCACGCCATGTTCCCGGACATGGTCAACACCGTCTTCTACGCGGGCCTTGGCTTGCTGATCCTGGGTAACGGTCTGTTCAAACCGAACATCTCCACCATGGTGGGCGACCTGTATCAGGAAGGTGACCACCGTCGTGACGGTGCCTTCACCATCTTCTACATGGGCATCAACCTGGGCTCCCTGCTGGCAGGGGTGATCTGTGGCGCCGCCGCCACCGCCTACGGCTGGCAAGCCGCCTTCGTCAGCGCCGGTATCGGCATGCTGCTCTCCCTGGTGGTACAAGCCACCATGGCCCAGCGTTTCCTCGGCGACATCGGCCGCGTGCCGGCTGCCCAGCGCGCCGCCATGCAGCGTTCCAAGGAGCAGAAAGCCCCGCTGACCAAGCAGGAAGTGGATCGCATCAAGGTCATCCTGGTGCTGGGTCTGTTCACCATCATCTTCTGGGCCGGTTTCGAGCAGGCCGGTGGTCTGATGAACCTGTACGCACAGGAGTATACCGACCGCATGATCGGCAGCTTCGAAGTGCCGACCGCCTGGTTCCAGTCCCTGAACCCCTTCTTCATCATCACGCTCGCCCCGATCGTGGCCGCCATCTGGATCAAGCTCGGCAGCAAGGAGCCAAATTCCCCGGTGAAATTCGCCATGGGTCTGCTGTTCCTGGCCGTCGGCTTCCTCTTCATGATCGGTGCCGTGCTGGAACAAGGCGGCGATCAGGCGGTCAAGACCTCCATGTTCTGGCTGGTCGGTGCCTACCTGTTCCACACTCTGGGCGAGCTCTGCCTCTCCCCGATCGGCCTCTCCATGGTGACCAAGCTGGCTCCGCTGCGCCTGGCCTCCCTGATGATGGGTGCCTGGTTCGGCTTCGTCGCCCTGGCCAACTATGCGGCCGGTTTCATCGGCTCCTTCGTCGGTGAAGCGGGTCCGATCGCCATCTTCGGTGGCATCGCCCTGGCCGCCGTGATCAGCGCGCTGATCCTGCTGACCATGGCCAACCGCCTGGTCTACTGGATGCACGGTGCCGAAGGCCCCGCCAAAGAGGCCGACGAGCACGACAAGAAGCTGCAATCCGCCGCCGTCTAACCGGTCCGGACTGCACAGCAAACAGGGCGCCCATTGGGCGCCCTGTTTGTTTCGGCTCTAAAGCTCGGCCTCAGTGATGACGAACCTGCATCTTCAGGGCACTGCCGTTGTCGCTGCGAAACTGCAGCTCGAAGGGTTCGTGCCAGCTGCGCTTGTGCAACCCATAGCGGCTGCTGCGCATCAGCCCGAGCGGCAATCCACCCGAGCGCATCAGCCAGTGGGGCGAAGTGAGGCCCGCATTGGCAAACACCAGTCCGTCTTCCTGATCGAACAGCAATGCCGCCATGGAAAAGGAGTGGCGCAGACCCGACTCCAGCAATTGCAGATTGAGGTAGTCGAGCAACCTGTGGGGCTGGGTCAGCAACTGGCTCTCCTGCTGCTGATATTGGCGATAGGGGCCGTTCATCAAGGAGCGCACCAGAGCACCGCAGAAGGCGGCATCCACCCCCAGGATGGGCAGCTCCATCACCAGCACCAGCAGCTTGTCGTCCAGCTTGAAGGTGTCGGGAATGAACAGATTGCCCATGCCGGCGAACGTCACCTGCCAGGGCCCCCACTCCTGCATGCCCGGTGGTGCCAACCAGGCCAGCAGGCGGCTGGAAGCCAGATCGTGAGCCCGGAAGAAGTCGATGTGCTCCATCAGCTCCAGTTGCTGGCTCTGGTGGGCGTTGCTCGTCAGGCACTGATCTATGCTGCGCCGGATCTGGCCATAGTCATCCACCGGCTTGATGAAGAAGTCGCTCGCCCCCGCCCGCAACGCCCGCTCGATGGCGGCCATCTGATCCTGGCCCGAGATGACGATGACAGGCACCTCGGGGTAGCGGGCGGTGAGGCAGGCGATCACCTCATGTCCATCCATGTTGGGCATGTTCAGGTCGCATAACACGATATCGGGGTGATAGAGTGCGGCTGCAGAGAGCCCTTCGATTCCATCTTCGGCCTGAAAGACACAGGCCCCATCATGCTCGAGATAAGTGACCAGCGAGTGGCGAAAAACCGCTTCATCTTCCACCACCAAGATCCGTAGTCCGGCTTTTGACATCTTGACAAAGCTCTTATTAGTCAAACGGTTATTTGAGCACTAAGCCTAGATCATGGGAGCGCCATCTCGCCACCCAATATTGCCGGACAGCCCCTTCAAATGGTCAGTCAGCCACCCAAGCATTTGAAATGGGCTGATTATTTTGTCAGCAATCAATGCCTCTTCCTTGCCGAGCGGGAGGGTCAGCGCCCCCATTCAACATTGGATGAAGGGACGCCACGGCATCATCAGGCTGTCATCCATGGGCACCGTGAATTGTATGCAACCCCGCCATGAGGGATAATGCCCCCCACTCCAGATCGTGAAGCAGACCATGACGCCAGCCGAATACAGCGCCCTCGCCCATCCCAGACTCTCCCATCCGGCACGCAGCCTCTATACCCTGCAGCTGCGCCGGCTGGTGCTGGAAAATCGGCTGCCCAGGCTCAACTATCCCGAACTCGGGCGCGCCCTGGCGGTGGTCGATCCGGGCAATCCCAGCGGGTTCTGCTATCAGGTCAATGCCCGCCAGCTCACCGAGTTGCTCGATGAGCTGATGGAAGCCGAATTGTTGCAGGTCGAGGCACAGGCGGACAGTGAGCACTACCATCAGTGCCCCTTCCAGCTGCCCCTGCTGAGCCAGCGGGTGCGCAGCCCGCTGCCGGAGCGCCCCTTCCAGATGCATCTGCGGTGGCGGCCGGATGAAGAGCTGCCCGCCCTCGCCCGCCTGTGCGGGGTGATCGATGCCAGCTACAGCGAAGAGGATCTGGGGGAGTTCATCGCCTACTGGCTTGGCCGCCCCGAGGTGTTCGACTCCCAGCATCAGTGGATGCTCAAATTCATCCGGACCCTCAAGAGCCGACGATACACAAGGCGCCAGCCGACCGAGGTGGCCGGTTATCAGCAGATCACCCCCGCCCCCGTCGATTCGGGGCCGAGCAAGCGGGCGCAGGAGATGATCGAGGCCGCCAAGCGGCTGGCCCAGACCCAGGAGCCGGACAATGATTGATCCCGGATGCCCGCAGCAGGCACTATTAACCCCTTGTCACCCCAGCCCCAGCAGAAGGAGTATCCCATGACAGATCCGCACGACCCGCTGCGCCAGGAGCTGGAGGAGATCGAGGCCAAGCGCCGGAGGATCGCCAAGGCCAAACAGGACCATCGTGTGCACGATCCCGAGCTGAGCCAGCACGTGGGCGGCCTGCTCGAGCGCATTCGTCGCCTGCAGGCCCAGACCGGCGGTGGCCAGTACGACTACGAGACCCTGCGCAAGGAGTACGACGCCAAGGCCAATGCCGAGGTGCGTGAACTGCAGAAGGCGGCGCGCCAGGAGCGGATCCAGAAGCTGATCGCCCAGGCCGACCTCAACCCGGACTGGATCTTCGAGAAGATGGATGCCGGCGACCCCGCGCTGCAATACCCCATGGAGACTGCCCGCTACTTCATCAGCGGCTTCGAGCATTGGGAGAAGAGCGGCGGCGGCTGCATGCTCATCTACGGCGACTACGGCACCGGCAAGTCTACCCTGGCGGGCGCCGTGGCCCATGAGCTGATCGAGCGCCATCAGAAATCGGTGATCTTCCAGCAGTGGGCCTCCATAGTGGACAGGCTCTTCTTCAACGTCATCCAGGATCAGGAGGAGCGCAATCAGTACCGCCGCGCCCTGGAAGAGGTGGATCTGCTGATCATCGACGAGGTCGCGGCCAACCGCGCCAAGATGGCGGAGAGCCAGTCCAGCTTCCTCGGCCACCTGTTGCGCCGCCGTCGCAACCTCTCGAAGAGCGTCATCATCATCACCAACCACAGTCCCCAGAGTCTGCATCAGGCCATAGGTGACTTCAGTTTCGAGGCGATCAAGGCGTTCAACCCTGTGGATATACACCTGAGCGGCCCCAGTCGTCGCCCCAGCATAGGCCACTACAACGGTTGACCCTGTGCGAGCCCGGGCCAGTTGCCCGGGCTCGCCGCATTTCTCCCTCCTCTCAAATAAAAACAACTCTCATTTACAGCGCTGTGCCAACCCTTTAGGCTAACCCTTTCGCCACAGGGAGCAGCACATGCCAACCACACTTGTCTTCGGAGCCAGCCGCGGGCTGGGCCGCACCTTCACCGATCAGGCCCTGCGCCAGGGTCACAGGGTCCTGGCCCTGGTTCGCCAACCAGAGATGGCCGCCGAGCTGCGCACCCTGGGGGTCGAGGTCATCGAAGGGGATGCGCTGGACCCGGCCGCCGTGCAGCAGGCTTGTGCGCAAGCGGGCCCAACTGCCCGGGTCATCTCCACCCTCGGTAGCTTCCGTCAGCCACAACCCGTGGATTATCAAGGCAATCGCAACGTCATCGACGCCATGGAGCAGACCGGGATCATACGCCTGCTGCTGGTGACGTCCCTCGGCTGCGGCGACAGCTGGCAATACCTGCCCGAGCGGGCCAGGGCGGCGTTTGGTCACGAGGTGCGCTTGAAGAGCCTGGCGGAGAGCTGGCTGCAGACCAGCACGCTCGGCTGGACCATCCTTAGGCCGGCCGGCTTGCAGGATGGGGAGGCAACCGGTCAGGCCGTGCTGAGCCAGGGCAAGGAGGTGCATGGACTGGTGCGCCGCGCCGACGTGGCCGCCCATGGCCTGCGCCTGCTGACTGATGAAGCTGCACTGGGGCAGATCTACGCCATCGGCGATCCCGAGCTCCATCGTGCATGACCCATCCAAGACCCAATCCACCGCATAAAAAAACGGTCAGCCCTTGGGCTGACCGTTTCACACTCTGTCGCCGCCGCGTTATCTCGCCTGGCTGGCGGCCGTGACACTCGCCACCTTGGCAACCGGCAGCGACTGTTGACGCCAACGCAGCAGCAGGCAGGCGAGGCCACCATGAAGCAGTGCCAGCCCCCAGAGTTGCCACCAGTAGCGCGACACCTGACTGAACTCGGCCCCCATCTGGTTGAGGCGCAGGAATCCCTCTATGGCCGGCGTGCTCGGCACCCACTGGGCCAGCCAGTTGAGGGGCGTCGGGATCAGCTCCAGCGGCCAGATGAAGCCCGCGAGGAAGACCAGCGGCAACGAGGAGATGAGCACCACCTGGGTCGGCAGGTCGCGACGGGTAAACAAGGCCCCCAGCACTACCCCAAGCCAGGTGGTGGCCAGCAAGAAGGGCAGGGTGAACAGCCACAAGGCGGCCGGCTCGGCGGTGCGGGCTATGCCGTAGTAGTCGAAGCAGAAGCCGAAGAAGTAGGTCACCGGCAGCACAAACAGCCCCCCTACCACCAGAGTGCGCGCCAGCAGCAACGCCAGCACGGGCACCTGCTGCCAATAGCCCTGCTCCCCTCGCCCGCTTCGCTGGTTCTGGGTCGCCCCCAGAATGCCGGTGCCCATCAGCAGCACCTGGTGCAGGATCAGCACGAAGACCGCCGGCACCACGTAGTTCACATAACCCATGGTGGGGTTGAACACAGGCACCACGTTGAGCCCAACCGCATTCCAGCCCATGGCGGCCTGGGGCAGCGCCTCGCCCTGGCTCAGCAGCCGGGCCACCTTGACCTGAGCGGCCAGGGTGCCACCCGCCTGGGCCAGCCCCTCGGCTATGGTGCCGTAGACCAGGAAGTAAGAAGCGTCCCCGGCGTAACTCAGCGTGACGCTCTTGCCCAGCATCAGATCCCGGTAGAAGTGACGGGGAATGTGCAGTATGCCGCTGGCCTTGCCGGTCAGCAGCCACTGACGGGCCTGTGTCAGGCTGTCGACCCGAGCCACCAGTTTCACCTGGGGCGTCGCGTCGGCCATGAACTCCAGCTGACGGGAGAGCTGGCTGCCATCATCGTTGACCACCACCACCACCTCCTCGCGAGGCAACTGATGCAGATAGGGTTGCGGATAGAGGAAGGAGTAGAAGAAGACGCCGCCAAACAGAGTCAGCATGATGGCCCTGTCCGCCAGCAGGGTGCGCAACTCGAGGCGCACCAGATCCCAGAAACCCATCATGATTCAGGCTCCTTGGTGGCAAGTTGGCGGGCCGCATGGGCCTGGGGTTGATAGCGCCGCACCACCAGCAGCAGCGGCAGCTGGAACAGCAGCAGGGCGCCGAACTGGGGCAGGGCCGCCGTCAGCGGCTGACCGTAGTTGGTCTGGCCTATCTGCAGCTCGACATAGTGGGAGATGGGCAAGAGGCTGCGCCAGAACTGGGCCACATCCCCCATGGCGCTGACCGGGAAGGTCACCCCCATGAAGGCGAAGCCCGGCGCCGTGTAGGCCCCCGCCAGGGAGAGCGCACGGGCCGGATCCCGGATGACACCGTAGAAGAAGGCCCCCATGCTGACGCAGGCGGCCGAGGCCAGCCCCAGACCCAGCGTCAACACCAGCCAGCTCCCCTGCATGGGATAACCCAGCGCCTTGAACAGCAGCAGACTCCACGCCAGCCCCCACCCCCACCCGATGAGCACATGGGGCAGCAAGGTGCGCCAGAGGCCGAACCAGACCCCTCTGGTGGTCCAGTCCAGACCGAGTCGATCAGTGCGAGCCAGGGCGTTGAGGCCATAGAGCACCACCAGGATCTGCCACACCGCGGGCAGCAGGGCGCTCAGCAGAAACTGGGCGTAGCTGGAGTTGATGTTGTAGAGCGCCGTCACCTGGCTCGCTATGGGCACCGATTGCCCCAGCGCCCCGGGAAGCGCCTTGCCGTCGGCCATGGCCGCCAGCACGCCCACCTGACCGTTGAGGGTGCCCACCACCTGCGCCAGGGCCGCGTTGACCAGCTTGGCGATCAGAATGAACTGGCCGTTGTTGAACACCGTCACCTGTGGCTGGGTGCCCTCGCGGGCATCCCGCTCCAGGTGGTTGGGGATCACCACCAGGGCATAGATGTCGCCGCCGCGTAGGGCTAGCGCGCCCGCATCGATGGAGTCAAACTGCTGCGCTATCTTAAGCCCGGCGGAGGCATCCAGCGAGAACGCCAGCTGGCGGGAAAGCGTGCTCCGATCCAGATCCACCAGACCCACCTTGAGGTCGCGCGCCAGCCCCGCCGAGAAGATCCAGCACAAGAGCCCGATCAACAGCAGCGGGATCCAGCTGGTCAGGGCCCGGCTGAAGGGGTCTTGCCACAGCAGCCGCCATTCGCGTCCCATCAGAGTTCGACCAGCACGCTCATGCCAACCCGCAACCCTTCAACCGGTTGCAAGGGGCGCGCCTCCACCTGGAAGCTCTTCATGTCAAACCCCTGACGGGTGTCTGTGGCTCGCCAGGTGGCGAAATCCCCCATCGCGGCCACATGGGCCACCTTGAAGCGTACCGTCTGATCGCCAAGGCCCGGGATGCGGGCATCAAACTCGGTGCCGACCGGGAAACGGGGCAGCAGATCCTCGCGGATATGGAACTGGGCCCAGGCATCCTTCATGTCGAGCAGGGTCACCACGGGGAAGCCCTGGGGCGCCAGCTCGCCGCTGCGTAGCAGCACCTGGGCGACCTCCCCCTCGTGCGGACTAGCGATGCGAGTGTCTGCCAGATAGGCCTCGACCTCGGCCACCCCGCCTGCCGCCATCTTGGCCTGCTCCCGCGCCGCGATCTTGGTCTCCTCCCGCGCCCCTTCCAGGGTCATCTGATATTGCTGCCAGGCCATGCCTTCGCTGTATTCGGCTGCCTGCCAGGCCGTCCAGGCCTCGTCACGCTTTTGCAGCGGCATGACGCCGTCCCTATGCAGGCTGGCGATACGCTCATAGGTCTTGCCACGGAGCAGGGCGGCCGCCTTGGCTTGTTGCCACTGATCCTTGGCCGCGGCTATCTGCTGGGCCCGCGCCCCCTTCTCGGCCTCCTGCGCCATGGCGCCAGCGGCCGCCTGACCGGCCTTGGCCTGGCTCAGCTTGGCCTCGATTTCCGGGCTCGCCAGGGTGAACGCCAGCTGACCCTTGGCCAGTTGATCTCCCTTCTTCACCAGCACCTCGTCGATGCGCCCCGCCACCTTGGAGGAGACCGAATACTGCTGCGCCTCTATCTGCCCTTGCAGGCGCACCGGCTCCGGCTGATAGGCCAGCCAGAAACGCCAGCCCAGCCAGATGACCAGCAGCACCAGGGCAAGTGGCAGCAACCAAGGCTTGCCCTGGCTCATCTTCTTCTTGATGGGGGGATGACTCATGAATTCACCTCGGCAAAAGGGCGACCCTTGGCGGTCGAAACAGTGATGGACAGATGGACCTGCAGGGTCGAAGTCATGAATTCACCTCTATTGCCTGACCATGCTGATATTGATTGAAACTGTTCATCTGACCGGAAAGCGCCAACAGGCGGGCCAGGGAGATCACATATTGATAGGCTGCCGCGGCACGCTGGGTCTTGACCCCGGCCAGCTGGCTCTGGGCATCCACCACATCCAGGGAGGTGGAGAGCCCCTGACCGAATGCCTTGTCCCGCAGACGCACGTTCTCCTCGGCCAGGGCCTGGGTCGAGGAGAGGGCGTGATACTCCTCCAGCCCCTGCGCTGCCTCGCGCCAGGTCTTCTCGACCAGCAATTCCAGATCCTGGCGGGTCTTGGCCTGCAGCAGATTGACCTGCAGCTCGGCACTCTTGGCCGCCTGCACAGTCTCGGAGCGGCCGTCGCGGCTCACCAGCGGCATGCTGACCCCGACCCCGACCAGCCAGTCCGGGGTGGTCTTGGAGACGATGGAGTCATCTTCATAGAGGTTGTAGTTGCCGAACAGGAAGAGCTCGGGGGCGTATTTGCCCTTCTCCAGCTTGATCATGCCCTGGGCCTGCTCCTTCTTGGCCGCCAGCAGCTTGAGGCCAGGGTGCACCGCCAGGGTCTCCTCCACGAAGGGCGTGAGCTGTGGCATCCCCTCGTTGATAAAGAGCCGGGTATTGGGCTCCGCCTGCTTGAGCTTGAGCATGTGGCCGAGCGCCAGCTGGGCTATCTCCAGGCTGCGCCGCGCCTTCTGGGTATCGATGCGTGCCCTGTCATAGGCCGACTGGGCAGAGAGTCGCTCGACCCGGGCTATCTGGCCCTGGGCTTCGAGCTTTTTGGCATGATCCAGGTGGTGGGCCAGCCCCTGCTCTATTTCCTGCTTGGTCTGCACTACCTGGGCCGCCAGCACCACGCCGAAGTAAGTCTGGGAGAGGCTCTCGAAGGTGGACTGCTGCTTGAGCACCAGCAACTGCTGCGCCTCGCTCACCTGCGCCTGGCGGATATCCTGGGCCGCATCGATGCGTCCACCGGTGAAGAGGGGCCACAACATCTTGACCGAACTGGTGACCACGTTCTGCTTGGTGAGGGGGGTGACGAAGTCGCTGGGACTGAGGTTGAGCGCCTGCATGACGGGGCCCAGCACCTTGCCAAATTCCGGATGATTGGCGATGGGGTTCAGATCCAGCATGTCCAGCTCCATCGGCTGATCGAGATGGGTATAGCTGGCCCCCACATCCACCTTGGGCAGGTACATGCCCTTGGCCGCCTCGCGCAACTGCTCTGCCCGCGCCACCCCGGCCTGCTCCGCCGCCAGCCCGTCATCTTGCTGGATGACCCGGCTCCAGGCCTCGGTGAAGCTGACGGTCTGCGCCTGCGCCGAGCCCAGCATGGCTCCCAGCAGGCTCGGGCAGAGCAATTTGATGAACCTTGACGTCATACATCCCCAATTTATGTTTGTAATAAAATTGTGTGGAGCCTTTGCTCGATTCAGGCTCGCTATCATAGCGTAAACAGGCGCCGGAAAGAGACTGGCAAATCACCGAGTCCCTCACTCATTTGACCCTGACCATGGTCCCAGACAATATGTCTGATTTTCAAGCACTCCTGAATTTGCAAGCCTTGGCGCGACGTTTTTTTCAGAAAAAAATGGCTGACGCTCAAATACTAACCTTTTCTCCTGACTAAAAAATGCGTAATATACGCCGCCCTAAGCCGATGGTAACCGTGGAATGCAGATAGGTCCCCACACGCTTGAAACTCCCTTGATCGTGGCCCCCATGGCCGGTGTAACAGACCGACCATTTCGTGAACTTTGTTTACGTTTGGGAGCAGGCATGGCCGTTTCCGAGATGCTGCTGGCCAACCCGGATGTCTGGGATACCCAGAAAACCAGGATGAGAATGGGCCACTCTGCCGAAACCGGACTGCGATCGGTCCAGATTGCCGGAGCCGACCCCGAGATGATGGCGTTTGCTGCCCGCTACAACGTGGAGCAGGGCGCTCAGATCGTCGACATCAACATGGGATGTCCGGCAAAAAAAGTGAATAAAAAGTTGGCAGGCTCCGCCCTGCTGCGCCAACCCGATCTGGTCAGATCCATCTGCCAGGCCGTGGTGAATGCAGTAGAGGTACCTGTCACCTTGAAGATCCGCACAGGATGGGATCCGGATAACCGCAATGGCGAGGAGATCGCCCGAATCGCCGAAGATTGCGGTATCGCGGCCCTTGCCGTGCATGGTCGTACCCGCTCCTGCCTCTACAAGGGCGAAGCGGAGTACGACACTATCAGGGCGATTAAGCAGGCCGTATCGATTCCTGTTGTCGCCAATGGTGACATAGACAGCCCGGAGAAGGCCCGGTATGTCCTCGACTATACCGGCGTCGACGCCGTGATGATCGGCCGTGCTGCGCAAGGACGACCCTGGATTTTCCGGGAAATCCGTCATTTTCTTGAGACGGGCACCAAGCTGCCGCCTCCCGACAGGGAAGAGGTTCGCACCCTGATGAACGAGCATGTTACCAATCTGCATCAGTTTTACGGTGCATATCTGGGAGCGCGCATTGCCCGTAAACACGTGGGCTGGTATCTGGATGAAGAAGAGACGGGCCGAGAATTCCGTAAGCACTTCAATGCCCTGGATTGTGCAGACGCACAGTTGAACGCGCTTGAAATGTATTTCGATGGATTAGGTTAACGCATAACTAAAGAGCCGACCGAATATGTTCGAACAAACCCTGACTTCTGATGCATTGGTAACAACTACTCACAATCACGCTGCCGAGCCAACCCAGCGCCCCCTGCGTGACTCTGTGCAACAGGCCCTGCGTAACTACCTGGCCCAGTTGAACGGTCAGGAAGTGATTGATCTGTACGATATGGTTCTCTCCGAAGTCGAAGCCCCCATGCTGGACGTGATCATGCAGTACACCCGTGGTAACCAGACTCGCGCCGCCGTGATGATGGGCATCAACCGTGGCACCCTGCGCAAGAAACTCAAGCGCTACGGCATGAACTGATTTCAGTCATCCTGCTGCAGTGCAGATAAAGGCGTATCCCAGCGATGGGATACGCCTTTTTCTATGGCCGGTTTTCCGGACAGCGCCTTACTCCGCGGCCAGCTTGATGCCAAGCCCCACGAACAAGCCCCCCATCAAACGATTGAGCCAGCGTCCCAACCGGGCAGGCAGGCGCACCTTGCGACTCGCATAGGCTGTCGAGAAGGCCAGCAGGTGGCACCAGATCATCCCGTTGATGTTGAAGATGCAGCCCAGCACGATAAACGCCAGCGCCTTCTGCGGCGCATCGGGGGCGATGAACTGAGGTACAAAGGCGAGGAAGAAGAGCGCGACCTTGGGGTTGAGTACATTGGTCAGCAGGCCCTGCCGAAAGATCCGCCCATAGGAGAGCGCTGGCAGCGATACTGCGGGCTCGCTCGCAACAGATGAGCTTGCGCCTTGCCTGAGCAGGGAAATCCCCAGATAGACCAGATAGAGCGCCCCCATCAGCTTGATGACGGCGAACAGCTCGGCCGAGGCACTCAGTAGTGCAGACAGCCCCAGGGCCGCCGCCAGCACATGCACCATGGTGCCCGTTCCTATGCCCAGCGCGGCCACCGAGCCCGCTCGCCAGCCTTGCGAGCCACTGCGCAGCATGATGAGCAGAGAGTCCGGCCCCGGCATCATGTTCAGCAACAGCCCGGATACGATAAACAACGCCAGATCGTGGATCCCCAACATACACAGCTCCCTTGCCGATGAAACTCACAGTCTATGGATCCAGCCCGCCTTGTCACTCCCCATTACGGCAATAGTGGGCATAAGCAGGAGGCATAGCCAGGGGCTATCAGGGTTGGTGGGCGAGAGAGTAGAAGGGTCGAAAGGTAATCAAGTGGCTAAAGAGCAGGCCATTTATTGAGGCAGATGGCCTGAGCGTTCTCTGCTCCATAAGAAAATCAGTGCTGAAGCGCTGAATTTCAGGCAATAAAAAACCCCGCTCATTGAGCGGGGTTTCTTCTAATTGGGTGCCTGGCAGTGTCCTACTCTCGCATGGCGAATGCCACACTACC
>NZ_JBFODK010000049.1:0-43465 GCF_040908275.1 Aeromonas sp. R4-3 | reverse complement strand
CGGACTGCCGGCCTCGGCAACACCAGGCACCGCCGTTCGTCTTGTGCAATGCAGGCACTGAAAACGTTACTTTTATACATTATTTCAAACACATCACCCCAGCCCATTGCATCGGACTGCCGGCCTCGGCAACACCAGGCACCGCCGTTCGTCTTGTGCAATGCAGGCACTGAAAACGTTACTTTTATACATTATTTCAAACACATCGCCCCAGCCCATTGCATCGGACTGCCGGCCTCGGCAAGATAGGCCCGCTTTTACGTCTTTCCCGCAGGAACAGGTCATCCATGAATCACGCCATCCGTTTTACCCCTCAGCGCTACAACCCCGGGCTCAAGCCGCTGGTTGTCCTGCTCACCGCCCTGATGGCGCTGCTGTTTTGCTTGCGTAACCCGCTGTTCCACGGCATGGCGCCCGGCTTTGATGCCTCCCTGTTCGCTGTGATGGGCAAGATGTGGAGCGAAGGGGGCGTGCTCTACCGCGACATGATCGACATCAAGGGCCCCATGATCTTCGCCCTCGACGCCCTCGGTTACCATCTGGGGGGCTTCTTCGGGATCTGGCTGCTGGAGTGGGTCCTCTGCTGGCTCGGCCTGCTCGCCAGCTGGCAGGCGTTCTCCCAGCTGGGTCTCTCCCTGCGGGCCCGCCTCGGCAGCATGCTGGCGCTCCTCGCGCTCTACAGCACCCGCTACTACTACGGCAACATGACCGAGGACTGGACCTTCCACCTGGCCCTCATCGCCCAGTGGGCCTTCATCACCCTGCTGCTGGACAAGCAGTTTCGCTGGGGCCCGGCCCTGGTGGCGGCCCTCACTTTCGCCATAGTGGCCTGGATGCGTACCAACAACGGCGCCTTCTGGGGGGCCTGGTATCTGGTGCTGTTCTGCCACTGGTGTCTGCGTGAGCAGTGGCGCTGCGCCTTCGGTCTGCTCTGCTCCAGCCTGCTGGGGCTGGCCCTGATCGGCGGCCCGCTGTTTGCCTACTTCCAGCACCACGGGTTGCTGGCCGAATTCAAATACTACGCCTTCGGCATCTTCTTCGAGGGGAGCTACGGCAACGGCTTCTCCCCGGAAGTGGGGGCCGTCGGCTTGCTGCGTACCGGCCTCGTCATGCTGCTGCCGGCCTTCATTGTGCTGATGCTGGGACGCCGCCAGGAGTGGTATCTGCCCGCCTTGTGCGCCACCCTGTTCGGCGTGCTCTTCACCCTGATCGCCAACTCCGTCTCCGGCCACGTGTTCGATCACTACGACGTGCTCTACCTGCAGCTTGGTCTGCTGCCACTCGCCTGCCTGCTGGATCGCAGCGAGCAGCAGTCCGATGCCCTGGGTCTGCTCTGCATCTCCCTGGTGGTGCTGACCGCGAGCTGGCTGCTGGCCCAGCAGCTCGGTTACGGCTGGAGCACCAAGGAGTGGTCGCTGCCGCGAGTGCGCGAAGTGCTCGGCAACAGTCTCTTGTGGGCCCTGCCGGTGCTCATCCTGGTACCGCTCTGGCGCGCCTGGGATGTACGCAGCGCCACCCCCTGGCTGGCGTCGCTCGCCATGCTGGCACTCCTGGTCAACAACGCCTGGGAGGGCAACCTCAAGGGCAAGCCGTTCAATCCGCCGGCCCAGGTAAGGGTCGACAGGATCAAGGCCGAGACCGGGCCTGCCGACAAGATCTGGGTCGATGGCATACAGCCGCAATACTATCTGTGGACAGATCGCCAGCCCGCCTCCGCCTATCTGTTCTTCGCCAACGTCAACCCGCCCTATGACGTGCGCGAGCGGGTGCTGGCCGACATCAGGCGGCAGGATCCCAAGTTCATCATCGCCAAGCCGGAGCGGGTGGCAGAGCAGTTGAAAACGCCGAGCTCTCCCTCCAGCCTCGCCTTCTATCAATATCTGACGGACCGCTACGAAGAGGTGGATCCGGGTCTCTATCGCCGTCGCTGAGACCGATTGACAAAAGTCGGGGCCGTCGCTGGCAACAGCGACGGCCCCTTTCATTGGCGTGCAGACGTGTGTTCAAGGGGGCCCATCATGATTACAATGGCGCTCTTTTTTAGTGTGAAGGGGGAGACATCATGGCCGAACTGACCTATCTGGGGGGCTATCCTGACCCGCTCAAGAGCCAGGTACAGCAGTTGATCGCGGCGGGAAAACTCGGCGAGATGCTGGCCAAACGCTACCCCGAGACCCACCTCGTCCAGAGTGACAAGGCGCTGCTGACCTATACCATGGAGCTGAAAAACCGCTACCTGAAAAGCTCGGCGCCGCTCTCCAAGGTGATCTTCGACGGCAAGATCAATGTGATCAAGGATGCCCTCGGCCTGCACACCTATGTCAGCCGGGTACAGGGCAACAAGCTCAAGGCCAAGAACGAGATCCGCATCGCCGCCCTGTTCAAGGAGGCGCATCCCGCCTTCCTGAAGATGATAGTGGTGCACGAGCTGGCCCACTTGCGGGAGAAGGATCACAACAAGGCCTTCTACCAGCTCTGTCAGCACATGGAACCGGACTATCATCAACTGGAGTTCGATCTCAGGCTCTGGCTCACCTGGCGTGACATCGAACGCTCCTCGGGCTGACCCTATCGATTGCAAGGAGGCAAGATGATCCCAGGGCACATTCGTTCAGGGCACAGCCGTCGTCATATCACGCCAGGCCGGATGCTGGCCCTGTGGCTCGCCGCGCTGCTGCCCTGCTCCCTGCAGGCCGCCGAACGCTGGCAGAGCAACGATTATCTGGTCCAGAGCTTCATGGAAGTCGCCATGAAACGAGAATATGGGCATGAGGCCCAGGTACGCTTCTCCCGCTGGCAAGGCCCCATCCGCCTCAAGCTCATCAACGAATTTGGCGACAAGGCGCTGCAGGCCGAGGTGGTCAAGGTGCAGAGCCAGCATCTGGCCAGGATCACCGGCCACCCCATACAGCTTGTCAACGACAACCCCAATCTCACCCTCATCATGACAAGGCACCAACAGATGGCCAGCTGGGCCGGCCGTACCATGCGCCAGGATGACTCTGTCAGCATTGCCCTCAAGGAGGGGATCTGCCTGGCCAATTTCGCCACCAATGCCCGCTACGAGATCACCCGTGCCACCATCATCATCCCGGTGGACTACAGTCGGGCCAAGGGCCGCTTCCTGGATTGCGTGGTGGAAGAGCTCACCCAGGTGATGGGGCTGCCCAACGACTCGAACAAGGTGTTTCCCTCCATCTTCAATGACAACAGCATCGACAGCTTCCCCACCGGCCTCGACTATGTGCTGCTCAAGCTTGCCTATCATCCCGTACTCCGGGCAGGGATGACGGCCGACGAGGTGCGTACTGCCCTGCCCATTGCCCTCAAGACGCTTCGCGCCAATGGGGACATCGCAGAGGCCAACCAGCGGGTACAGAGCGGCAGCCTCAAACGCTGGGCCGGGCTCTGATTTTTCTGGCCTGGCTAAGCCCCCGGCCCCCTGCCCACAAACACGAAACGCAGCCTTGAGCTGCGTTTCGTTCAAATCGGGGTGAGAGCCTCACCAGGACAGGTAAATCGACCACCTGCCCCTGATCAGGCCTCGGCGCCTTCTGCCTCCGGCATCCAGCTCTCGGCGTTCTCCCATACTTCCTGCACCATGGTCTCGGCCAGTTCCCTGTCCTCCTTGCTGGCACGGCTGACCGTCAGGGCCATGGCACTGCCCGGGGCGACCCGCACATGCAGATCAGGGAATCGCTCGCCCAGTTGCTTGAGCAACTCCTGGCGCAGCGCCTCCATGGTCGCAGTGGGGATCTGATGTTTTCTGTCGATGATGATTTCCAGGCGCATAGGATAGGTCTCCATGATGGTTAACTGTATTTTTATACAGTAAAAATCAAAAGTAAAGGCTCAGCTTCTCGTTCCACCTCCATCGCTCAACAATCCATCATTCTCCCTGTCATAACCACATCCGCATTCCCTGCCGCTCACTTTCCTTGAGCGCGTTTCATCCTGCCTAGTCACCTCAGGAGAAAAAATGGTTGATATTGATTCTCATCCATCACATCATTAGCTTGTGTTATAACATAACAAAAAGAGACAATCATGCGCCCCAACATTCACCCTGAATACCGCAAGGTCCTGTTTCACGATCTGGCCAGCAACACCTGCTTCCTGATCGGATCCACCTTGCAGACCGAACGCACCAAGCAATGGGAAGATGGCAATAGCTATCCCTATGTGACGCTGGATGTCTCCAGTGCCTCCCACCCCTTCTATACCGGCAAGCAGAAGCAGGTCGGCAAGGAAGGACAGGTCGCCCGCTTCGGTCAGCGATTCGGTCAATTCTTCAACAAAGGAAAAGAGACATCATGAAAGTGCTCGCCTCCCTGAAATCAGCCAAGTCACGCCACCCGGATTGCCAGGTCGTTCGTCGACGCGGCAAGCTGTTCGTGATCTGCAAGAGCAATCCCAGATTCAAGGCTCGCCAGGGCTAAACACGCAGACACACTGTCCATCCTCCCTGGCCCTCTTTCCGAGGGCCAGATCATTTCTGGCTCATCGCAAACACCGCCTGCTCGTCTTCGAGCCATGAATGTTCCCCCCCAAGTTCCAGTCAACCCCCTCCACCACCATAAAAGAAACATCGTTTCATTTTATATAGATGCAGATCCCATTTTTGGATGTGATCATGTCGCCACCATTGTAAATGAAACACCAAATGAACTATATTTGAACCGTCGTTTTGAAATTGCAAAATGCCTGGTGAGATGAAACCTGGTCGGCACGTCCTCACAGATGCACGAGCTGACCTTCACAACCCACGGCCGTGCCTTGCCACCAAACTCGACCCCAACGAGTCCAATCCAGATTGAAAGCCACATGCGCTATCTGGCAATGGGACCACTGTCAGTAGCTTTTTTTCATAGGATTGATCGAACGTTATGACGTTGAAATTCACATGTGCAGCCATCGCCGTCTGCTCGGCGCTCACCAGCATGAATGCAAATGCATGGAGCCTCAATTATCGACACGAGTTCCTGGAAAAACAGGATCAACAAAGCGATCGTCTGGTGGTTTCCCACCGCTTCGATAATGGTTGGGGATTTGGCGTCGAATCCAAATTTACCAACGGAGGTGAGGGCGAAGGTGCTTTCGATGAACTTCATACCACGGGCACTGAATATGACTTGAGCTATCTTGCCAAACCCAATGACAAATGGTGGTGGGAAGCCGGATTCAATACCGAGATCACCAATGACGTGCAAGATCTGCGTGTTCATTTCAAACCAACTTACTGGTTCAATCCCAACTTTTATACTGCCGCACGTTTCCGGGTGGGTCAGCGTAACTACGATGATTCGCTCAACAAGGAGAACGGTCATTATTTCCAGTTGAATTATTACCTTGGTTATAACGCAGAGAATTGGTCTGTTGCCTATGACTTCGAATATAAGAAGCTCGATTATCCTGACTTTAATGGCGAAGAGTATTCATATCTGAATAACGTCACCATCCGCGTGCCCATCAACAAGAACTGGCGCCCCTTCACCGAAATCGGCTACGTATCATACAACGATCCGGCCGATGACAACCCCTACCCCAATGACTGGCAGTGGCGCTGGCGGGTCGGAATTGAGTACATCTTCTAAGCCTGAGCCTCCCCCCTCATGGCAGAGCCCCCAGGTTCATCTCTGCGGCATCAAGAGCCATTGGGGTCAGTGAATAACGACAGCACCCTTGAAAGTCGATGCCAATTTGGTCCGATGACACGGCAAATAAAAGGTCGTGAGAGATGAAATAAAAAGGGAATCCAATGACCCCTTGCATTCATTACGAATGACAATTCATCACTGAATATGGGCCTTGTGTCACGCAATACTGACTTATCTTAAATTGACATTTTGCTGTCACTGAATGAACAAGCATTATGGTTATGCTCCAGTTCAGGAAGTATTAACCGGTTGACTGGTGGCATATTGTCGCCCAGGTCACAGTTTGCATCATTGCGTTGAATGAGGGATGAAATCAGATGTCAAACGGCCCAATGACTTTCATCGACTGCCGTTAAAGAAGACTGCTATTCGCTTTTATATTCATTAAGGTGACGAACCCCTTTAATTACATAAAAGGGGTTCGTCTGGTTACTCAATATAAATAAAGCCCTATGGGTGTCAATAGCTTCAAGGAGAGTTGTATGAAGCTTGGAAATTGGGTGCTTGAGCCAAATGCGGCACTCACCCGTTTTTGCGTATCTGAGCCACGCGAGGAGCGATTCGCCGAGTTTTTTGCCGGTGAAGCCATGGACATGGCCATGGATTACCGCTTCCAGAATGGTGCCGGGCCGCAAGACGATGCCTTTTGCCGGCGCATTTTCCGCCAGCAGATGGCCGAGCGCACCGTCGAACCGGATGAAGCCCTGCCTCGCACTCAGGTGAGTTTCACCGGCGAGAGCGATACCGTCTCTTTTTCCTCCTTCCAGCGTGTGCCATTCCATGTGCAGCGCTGGCTGGAGGTGGAGTTGCATGCCAACGAGGCGGGAAACTATCCCTTCCAGCTGTCGACTTGTGGGGGGGCCCGCCTGTGGTGCGACGGGGTTGCCATCACCCGGTTCACCCCCTTCACCCGCAACAAGCTGCAGAGCTGCGAGCTGATGCTGCCCTTGCAGGCGGGCAAGAACACCCTGCTGGTCCATCTGGAAGAGCTGTTCGAACGGGATACGGTGTTTGCGCTGCGACTCATCTACCGTGGTCACGCGCCTCTTGGGGTCTCGCTGCCCCATATCGATGCCAAGGTGCTCGATGAGCTGTGCCAGCTTGCCGGCGCCATGCGCCCCGAACTCAGCGCCTGGCACAACCAGGCCCGAATCCGGCTCGGCGTGGCCGCACCGGCTCATCCCGTTCGCCTGCAAGGCGAGATCCACGGCATGGGCAATGACAATTTCAAGGTGCGTCAGGTGGATTTCGGCACCCTCTCGCCGGGTAGCCATCTGCTGACCCTGGCGCTCCCCGCCGACATAGGGCCGGCGCACTACCAGATCGTGCTGAACATGCACTGTGCCGGCGTCAGCATCAGCCGCAGCGTCGGTGTCAACGTCATGCAACCCCTCGGCCAGGCCGAGCAATCAGCCAGCCTGAGCGATCGCAAGCAGCAGGCGCTGCGCCACACCGCCCGTCATGGCATGGATCGCACCGCTCGCCTGCTGGCCATGCTGCACTGCGGCGAGTTAACGGCCGAGGCCGATCAGCTGCTGCTCGATACCCTGGCACGGATCAGCGCCCGCGAGGATTGCTCCGACTTTTCCCTGGTCCCGCTGCTCTGGATCTGGCAACGCCATCAGGGCGAGCACTTCCAGCCCGCCATGTGGCGCCGGGTGCGCAGTTCCATCCTCGGTTACCGCTACTGGCTGGATGAGCCGGGCAACGATGTGATGTGGTTCTGGAGCGAGAACCATACCCTCTGCTTCCACACCGCCCAATACCTGGCTGGCCAGCTGTTCCCTCACGAGCGCTTCCTGGCCTCGGGACGCAGCGGCGAGCAGCAACGCGCCATCGCGGCAGAGCGCCTGGCGCTGTGGTTCGATGCCATCGATCGCCACGGTTTCGTCGAGTGGAACTCGGCGCCCTACTACCCGGTCGACTACATCGGCCTGTTCGCGCTCTATCAGCTGGCGGGAGATGCCTGGGTGCGCGAGCGCGCCAAGGCGCTCATCGATCGGCTGATGCTGCTCAGCTCACTGCATTATCAGGCAGGGATCGCCGCCGGCACCATGGGGCGGGTCTACGAGAAGGAGCTGCTGGCTGGCGTGCTCACCGAGCTGTCGGCCTACGGCAACGTCGCCTGGGGCGGCGGTTGGTATAACCGCAAGTGCGCCTCCCTGCCGCTGTTCTGCGCCAGCGACTATCAGCCGCCGGTTGCGGCTGACCGCTACGCGACCCTGCAACAGGGCACCCTGGCGGCCTGCTATCAGGCGGGAGGCGGCAAGATAGTCGTCTGGAAGGAGCCGGGTGTCAGCCTCTCCAGCTGCGTCGACCACAACACCGGTCAGCGCGGCCATCAGCAGCATCTGGTGGATGTGCAGTTCGCCTCCGGTCATGACGCCAAATTCTGGGTCAACCACCCCGGCGAAGCCGAACCCGGCGGCGAGCAGCGCCCCTCCTACTGGTCCGGCAACGGCGTGCTGCCGCGGGTGATGCAGGTGGAAAACCGCACCCTGCAGCTCTATCAGCTGGCCGAGGATGACCCCTTCCCCTGGACCCACCTTTACCTGCCGGCGGAGGCCTTCGATCAGGTGATCGTGACGACTCACTGCTGCCTGATCCGGGCCGGGAATGCCTTCGCCGCCATCGGCTGCTCGACCCCCCTGTGCGCGGTGACGGCGGGGATGACCGCCGGCAACGAATATCGCGCCAAGGCGCACCGGGTGGCCTGGTATATCGAGGTCGGCCATGGCGACGATATGGCCTTCGCGGCCTTCTGCCAACGCATGGCGGCGCTCGAGGTCCGCCTCGAGGGCGAGACGACCATCGCCTGTACCCCGGAGTCTGAGCTCATGCGCCTGGACTGGCAGGGCAACTGCCTGATCGAGGGGGTTTCCTACTCCTTCCCCGCCGAGGCGGGATGCGATCCCATCGTCACCTATCGTGGAGAGGCACAATGAAACAGCAAGTACTCATCCCTACCCTGGAGCGGGTGGTCCGCGGCTTCTGCCAGCTCAAAGGCATGGGCGAGCTGACCGCCAGCCAGGGCCTGGCCATCCAGTTCGAGCAGTGGGAGTGGGAGGTCGGGGTCGGGCTCTACGGCTTCTGGCGCTATGCCCGGCACAAGGACGACGCCGAACTGCAAGCCTCGTTGCTGGCCTGGTATGAGGGGCAGATAGCCAAAGGGCTGCCCGCCATGCAGATCAACACCACTGCCCCCATGATCACCCTGGCGCTGCTGGCGGGCCACAGCGGCCGCGCCGATCTGCGCGAGGTGGTCAACGCCTGGGCCGACGATCTGCTGGCCAACCTGCCCAGAACCGAAGAGGGCGGCTTCCAGCACGTGGTGAAGGAGCAACCCAACACCGGCCAGCTCTGGGATGACACCCTCTTCATGACCTGCCTGTTCCTCGGCACCGCCGGGAGGGTGCTTGCACGGCAGGATCTGATCGACGAGGCCGTCTACCAGTTCCTGTTGCACACCCGCTACCTGAGCGAGCCCAAGAGCGGCCTCTGGTACCACGGCTGGACCTTCCTCGACCGGCACCATTACGCCGAGGCCTTCTGGGCCAGGGGCAACGCCTGGATCACCGTGGCCGTGCCCGAGTTCATCGATCTGATGGGGGAGCACCTGGATGCCGGCGTGCGGCGCTACTTCACCCAGGTGGTGGCGCGCCAGGTGCGCTCCCTGTGCGAGCTGCAGGCCGACAACGGCATGTGGCACACGGTGCTGGATGACCCCTTATCTCCCCAGGAGTCCTCGGCCACGGCGGGGATCGCCTATGGCATGTTGCGCTGTGTCCGTCTGGGCCTGCTGGATGAGAGCACGGTGGAACCGGCGCTGCGGGCGGCCCGTGCCGTGTGGCAGCGCATCGATGGGGACGGCATCGTCCTCGAGGCCTCCAAAGGCACCATGGTGGGTCATGACCATCAGTACTACTGCGACATTGCCATGGCGCCCGTGCCCTATGCCCAGGCGCTGACGATGTTGCTGCTGCTCGAGCTGGAGCAGGGCCAGTGGCTGGCCTGAACACTTTATTGCTGTAACCATTCGGAGAAAACTAAATGTCCAAACGGAACTTTATGGGGGCCTTCCAGACCTTTGGCGGTGCCATGGCTGTCCCCATTGCCTTTCTACCCTTTACCGGTCTGCTGCTCGCCATCACCGGGCTGCTCACCATGCCCGATATCATGGGGGATCTGGCTCACCCAGACTCCAACTTCTTCAAGGTGATGACCATTATCAAGTCGGGGGGCTGGACCATCTTCCGCAATTTCCCCCTGCTGTTCTGCATGGCGTTGCCGGTGGGTCTCGCCAAGACGGGTCAGGCCCGGGCTGCGCTGGTCGCCTTCTTTGCCTACATGGCCTACAACTACTTCACCAACAGCATGCTCACCTTCTGGGGGCCTGAGTTCGGGGTCAACTTCAATCAGGAAGTGGGCGGCTCCAGTGGCCTGGCGCTGGTGGGGGGCATCAAGACGCTGGATACCAGCATCGTCTTCTCCCTCATCATCGGCGGTGTGGTGACCTGGATCCACAACCGTTTCTTCGAGAAGAAGTTGCCGGATTACCTCACCATCTTCCAGGGCATGAGCCTGGTCTTCATCATCTCCTTCTTCGTCATGTTGCCCATGGCCTGGTTGACCTGCGAGTTCTGGCCCAAGGTCCAGGTGGGGATCAACGCCATGCAGGGCTTCTATGTGGAAGCCGATGCCTTCGGCATGTGGCTGCTCGCCTTCGTGGAGCGGATCCTGGTGCCGACCGGTCTGCACCGCTTCGTCTACTTCCCCTTCTTCTTCGGCCCGGCCGTGGTCGACGGCGGCCTCTATACCCACTGGATCGAGAACGTCTCCACCTACGCGGCTTCCACCGTGCCCCTGGTTGAGCAGTTCCCGGCCGCCGGCTACTCCCTGTACGGCAACATCAGCGTGTTCTGCTCCCTGGGGGCCGGCCTTGCCATCTATGCCACCGCCAAACAGAAGATGAAGCGCAAGATAGCCGCCCTGGTGATCCCGGCCATCATCACCGCCATGGCGGTCGGCATCACCGAACCCATCGAATTTACCTACCTGTTCGTGGCCCCTGTGCTCTATCTCATCAATGCGGTCATAGGCGCGACCCTGTGCGTGGCGCTCTATCTGTCCGGCGTGGTCGGTTTCATGGGCGGCGGTCTGAACGACATCATCCTGTTCAACTGGGTCTTCTACGCCAAGAACCATGCTCACCTCATCTGGATCCACCTGGCCTTGGGCCTCGGCTTCGCCGCCATCAACTTCTTCGTGTTCCGCTACATGATCCTGAAGTTCAACTTCCTGACCCCGGGTCGTGGCGATGAAGAGGAAGAAGACGACGTGCGTCTCTACTCCAAGCAGGACTACCGCGACAAGCAGTCTGGCAAGGCCGTGGCCGGTCAGGAGCCGGATCGCCTCAGAGCCGCCGCCATCCTGCGTTGTGTCGGGGGTTGTGACAACGTCGAGACCATAGGCAACTGCCAGACCCGTCTGCGCCTGGTGGTGAAGGATCAGACCCTGGTGCAGGATGACAAGGCCCTCAAACAGGCCGGTGCCCTGGGGGTCATGCGTTCTGGCAAGAACCTGCAGGTGGTGGTCGGTCTGTCGGCTCCCATGGTGCGCGAGTACTTCGAGCAGGAGTACAACAAGGGCCCGCAGCCAGCCCCCGACACCGCCGTCCCGGCCCCTGCCGCCTGATGAAGCACTGATTGTGCCGATGGCAAGCGCACGCATCGGGCCCCCTCACCGGGGCCCATTCGAGCGCCGCGACTTGCCTCTTGAACTTGCGAGCCCAGATGGGCTCGCAAGCCGTTTCTGATGCCGGCCCTCGCCAGGTGCCAAACCGCTGTCAGAGACAGCCATGACCCACAGGAGCATGTCATGAACAGATTGAAGATTGGGGCCCGTGCCCATGATCTCGCGGATCAGACGCCCCAGGCGCTGATCGCCCAGGCACATGAGCTCGGCCTCGACGGGCTGCAGCTGGCCGTGCACAAGAGCTGGCCCGAGGCCTATCAGGCCCGTGATATCCACGCCCTGACTACCCACATCCAGCAGTTGCAAGAGGCCGGGCTCCCCCTCTTCCTGCTGGCCAGCTACTTCAACCCCGCCCACTCCGACGCCGACGTCCTGGGGCGCGAGCTGGCGCGGGTACGGCTCAACATCGAGCTCGCCCAGCACTGCCACATCGGCGCCGTGGGCAGCGAGACCGGCTCCCTGAACGACGATGACTGGAGCCGGCACCCGGACAACCACGGCGCCGCCGCCTTTCACAAGGTGGAGCAGACCCTGGCCCAGTTAAAACCCGATCTGGCGCAAGCAGGTTGCGACTTTCTGGTCGAGGCGGTGTGCGATCACATCATTCACGACGCCCGGAGCCTGACGCGGCTGAATGCCCGCCTGGGGGAGCACTTCCTGGTGACCCTGGATCTGGCCAATCTGCTGGATGCCGACAACGCCGCGAACTGGCGCGAGATCCTGGCGGATTTTCTCGACCAGCATGGCGAGCGCATCCGGCTGTTTCATTTCAAGAACTTCATCCTGGCGGGACGTGACAAGGTGTCGGTGGGGTTGGCGCAGGGGCTGATCGATTATGCCGAGGTGCTGGTCATGCTGGCGCAGTGTCAGCTGACCCATATTCCCATCATCGTCGAGGAGCTGACGGGGGACGCCTTGCGGGAGAGCGTGGCCTATCTACGCCACTTGAGTCGATAACACGGGATGCGGGAGAGGATGAGCCCCCTACGACAAACGGCGCCCGGGGCGCCGCTTGGTTCATCCACCAGAGGGAGGGAGCTGAGCCCCGATATGGATGGCGCGTCCGATGGCCATCCCCGGTGGGGGATGGTCATCTTCGCGGCTATTGGGTCAGGCCCGCTCATTGCTCCACTTCAGCACCATGACGGCGCTGGCCAGCAGCAGTGTGATGCCATTGGCCATGATCAGCGGCGTGTCGCCCGACTTCAGGCCATAGGTCAGCCAGAGCAGCAGGCCGCTGATGAAGACCAGGTACATCTTGGTGGAGATCGCCTTGGTTTCCCGCGTCTTGAGGATGTCGAACACCTGCAGGGAGAAGGATCCCGTGGTCAGGAAGGCCGCACAGAGCCCGAGGGAGGCGGTATCGAAGGCAAACAGAACTGTGCTCAGGGCAGCCACCCCGGCCAGCATGATGATTCGATTGGATGAAACACACTTGTTCATTGATAGACCTGTTATTGAATGAGATTGGCAACGAATGACCTGTCGCCACCACCCGGCAGGGAGGCAGCCGCTCTTGGCCGCGCACATATCTTGGTGCGGCAAAGGGATCTGTGGCCCGGTTTCACGGGCCCGGCACGGCCATGAGCCACACCGGACAGGAAGTTTAATCTCAACAAATAAAAATACAAAACAGTGTTTTGATTTTTATTTTTCACTTGTTATCATTATTGACACTACAGACAACGCGACTGCCAACCTGCGGCGCTCATCGAGGTTAACCATGCAAATTCGTCAAAGCATTCACAGCGATCATGCCAGGCAGCTGGACACTCAGGGCCTGCGCCGTGAGTTTCTGGTGGAAGAGATCTTCAGCGCCGATCGGCTGACCATGACCTACAGCCACATCGACCGCATCGTGTTCGGCGGCATCATGCCAATTCAGAGCCCCCTCGCCTTCTCGGACGCGCTGGGCAAGACCTTCGGCGTCAACTATTTCCTCGAGCGCCGCGAGCTTGGCCTCATCAACATCGGCGGCCCGGGCGTGGTGGTGGTGGATGGCACTACCTATGAAGTTGGCAACGCCGAGGCGCTCTATGTGGGTCAGGGTGCCCGCGAGCTGAGCTTCGTCAGCGTCGACGCCGCGCAGCCGGCCAAGTTTTACTACAACAGCGCCCCGGCCCATGTGAGCTTCCCGACCCGCAAGGTCACCCGGGCAGAGGCCTCCCCGGCCACCCTGGGAGATGCGGCCACCAGCAACCGTCGCACCATCTACAAGTACCTGGTGCCGGATGTGCTGCCGACCTGCCAGCTGGTGATGGGCATGACCCAGCTGGAAGAGGGCAGCCTGTGGAACACCATGCCCTGCCACACCCACGAGCGCCGCATGGAGGTCTACTTCTACTTCAACATGAAGGACGACGCCGCCGTGTTCCACATGATGGGCAAGCCGGACGAGACCCGTCATCTGCTGGTTCACAACGAGCAGGCGGTGATCTCCCCGAGCTGGTCCATCCACTCCGGCGTCGGCACCCAGGCCTACACCTTTATCTGGGGCATGGTCGGCGAGAACCAGGTGTTCGGCGACATGGATCATGTGGCTGTCAGGGATCTGCGCTGATCCCCTCTTTGCCGGGCAGTGTGCACTGCCCGTTTTCCCCCATCATGCCTGCCACTTCGGGTGGCAGCAGAGGAAACAAGATGATTCTCAATGCATTCGATTTGAAGGGTAAGGTTGCCATAGTGACCGGTTGTGACACTGGTCTGGGTCAGGGCATGGCGCTCGGTCTGGCCGAAGCCGGCTGTGACATCGTCGGCATCAACATAGTCGAGCCCACCGACACCATCGCCAAGGTGGAGGCGCTCGGGCGCCAGTTCCTGAGCCTCAAGGCCGATGTCAGCAAGGTGGATACCCTGCCCGCCCTGGTGGATCAGGCTGTCTCCTGGTTCGGCCGCGTCGATATCCTGGTCAACAACGCCGGCATCATCCGCCGCGACGACGCTATCAGCTTCAGCGAGAAGGACTGGGACGACGTGATGAATATCAACATCAAGAGCGTCTTCTTCATGTCCCAGGCGGTCGCCAAACAGTTCATCGCCCAGGGCCAGGGCGGCAAGATAGTCAACATCGCCTCCATGCTCTCCTACCAGGGCGGGATCCGCGTCCCCTCCTACACGGCATCCAAGAGCGGCGTCATGGGGATCACCCGCCTGCTGGCCAACGAGTGGGCCAACAAAGGCATCAACGTCAACGCCATCGCCCCCGGCTACATGGCCACCAACAACACCACTGCCCTGCGCGCCGATGAGGATCGCAACGCCGCCATTCTGGAGCGGATCCCGGCCGGACGCTGGGGCGTGCCGGATGACATGATGGGCCCCGTGGTCTTCCTGGCCTCCCCCGCCTCCGACTACATCAACGGCTACACCATTGCCGTCGATGGTGGCTGGCTGGCTCGCTAACCCTTAACCCATACAAAAGGCGCCATCAGGCGCCTTTTTTCGTTCATCTCGTCTCGGGATCTATCCAATGCCGCTCGACTCCCTGGCCCAACTGCTTGGCCTGCTGGCCTGTGCCATAGGTATCACCGCCTTCCTGCAATCTCAGGACAGCAAACTGCGGCTGCACCTGACCCTCAACGGTGCACTCCTCACAGCCCATTTCATGCTGCTCGGCGCCACGGCCGCCGCCATCAACTGCCTGCTCTGTGCGGTACGGACCTGGGTCTCCGGCTATTATCGCGGCCTGGGTGTGATGCTGTTTTTTCTGGGACTGACCTGGCTATTGGTGATGCCCAAGGTCATACACCCCATCCAGTTGCTGACGCTGCTCGGCACCACCTTGAGCACCTACGCCCTGTTTCGGCTCGAGGGCATGGCGCTGCGGTTGTGCATGTTGAGCAGCACAGTCTGCTGGCTTGTCCACAACATCTGGGCGGGGTCATGGGGAGGCATCTTGCTGGAAGGCAGCTTTTTCATCGTCAACGGCCACATCATCCTCGGCCTCTACAGGGCGCGGCGACGGGGAAGATGCACGAGCACGCCACAGTTATAAGTCCCTGGTGCCCGGGCGAGCACGGAAAGCGACAAAAAAGCCGGTGGCGGAACTGCTGTCAGACAGTCCCGCCACCGGCTTGGTTCGAGAAAGAGCGCGGCAGGCTGCCGCGGCTCATCCCCTGTTACCTGGCCAGGAATGGATAATCGTGAAAACCGAGTTCAGCAGAGATACGGGCCGCGGCCTCATGGAGCAAGCCCACCAGCTCCTCCTTGTTCTCTTCACTGAAACGCACCAGGGGCAGTGACAGTGAGAGCCCGGCGATGATGCGCCCCATGCGGCTGTAGATGGGCACGGCGAAGCAGCGCAGGCCAGGCTCCATCTCTTCGTTGTCTTCCGCGTAACCCTGCTCGCGCACCAGGACCAACTGGGCCAGCAAGGCGTCGATGTCGGTCAGGGTGTGCTCGGTAAAGCGCTCAAAGCTCACATTGGCCAACATGCCGCGCACTTCTTCCTCGGGCAGCCAGGCCATCATCACCTTGCCCAGGGCAGTGCTGTAGAGCGGGCGGCGGCGACCGATGCGGGAGTACATCCGCAGGTTGTACTCGGAGTCTACCTTGTGCAGATAGACGATGCTGTCCTCATCGAGGGCCCCCAGGTGCAGGGTCTCCTTGGTCAGCTTGCCCAGGCGATGCATCTGGATATCCGCGATCGGGATCAGCTCCTGATGCTCCAGCGCCTTGCCACCGAGTTCAAACAGCTTCAGGCTCAGGGTGTACTTGTCGGACTCCCCCTCCTGATTGACATAACCCAGGGTCTTCATCGTCTGCAAGAAGCGATAGACGGTACTCTTCGACATCATGATCCGCTGGGACAACTCGGTGACGCCAATCTCTTTCTGCTCCCCCAGCGCCTGCAGGATGCCAAAGACCTTCAGGACGGATGAAACGGAATCTGGCGAGGTATCTACCACTGACATAGGGTTCTCCTTATAAGCTCCATCGTTTCAGTGTATTTGAAACGCAAGCCCAATCATAGCCATGGGTGTGTTTCACAGGCGGCAACGCCCAGGCTCTGCGCCATTGCCGATGAGGTCACAGACCCGGCTGACCGACGCCGCCGCCCTTGCAACCGGGCGGCACGGCGGCCATGCAGCCCCCTCCCTCGACATCAAGATCGCACCATTAGTCCCATAGTGGGGCCATATCGCATTTTTATGAAATGATGTTTTATTTTATTTGATGCGAGTTACACATTAAATATAATAACGGCGTCATCAACACGGGAGGGCATATGCCGACCAAGATTGCCGTCATTGGCGAGTGCATGATCGAACTATCCGAGAGCAAGGCAGGCATAGTCCGTCATTTTGGAGGGGACACCCTCAACACCGCCGTCTACCTGACCCGTACCAACCCCGATCTGGCCGTCTCCTATGTCACTGCCCTTGGCACCGACACCATGAGCGACGCCATGCTGACCCAGTGGCAACAAGAAGGGGTGCACACAGAGCTGGTACAGAGGCTGGAGCACAAACTGCCCGGTCTCTATCTCATCGAAACCGATGCCCGGGGCGAGCGCACCTTCCATTACTGGCGCAATGATGCCGCCGCCCGCTACTGGTTGCAGGGCGAAAACGCCGGGTCAATCTGCCAACAGTTGCAGCACGTTGACTGGCTCTATTTGAGCGGTATCAGCCTCGCCATCCTCCCCCTCGCCGATCGTGCCAGCCTGCTGCAGCAACTGGCCTTGTGTCGGGCCAAGGGGGTGAAGATCGCCTTTGACAACAACTTCCGGCCACGGCTGTGGGAAAGCAAGGAGGCGGCGCAACAGGCCTACCGTGCCATGCTGGCCCTCACCGACATCGCCTTCCTGACCCTGGACGACGAATTCTCCCTGTGGGGCGACAGCCAGGAGGCTGAGGTTGTGGCGCGTACTCAGGCGCTCGGGGTCGGCGAGATCGTCATCAAACGCGGGGCCGCGCCCTGCCTCATAGTACAAGGCGAGCGGCACGACCAGGTGCCTGCCATGTCACTGGCCAGGGAGCGGGTGATAGACACCACGGCGGCGGGCGACTCCTTCAGCGCCGGCTACCTCGCCACGCGGCTCGCCGGGCAAGCGGCAAGCGAAGCGGCCCGCTATGCCCATCTGCTGGCCGGCACCGTCATCCAGCATCGCGGGGCCATCATTCCCGGCTCGGCGATGCCAACAACCCCCCTTCCCACTGCTGAGGCAACCCATGTCAACCTTGCTTGAAACACTCTCGACCCTGAAGATCATCCCCGTCATCGCCATCCAGAACGCCGACGACGCCGTGGCCCTGGGCCAAGCCCTGATGGACAACGGCATGCCGAGCGCCGAGATCACCTTCCGCACCCCGGCGGCGGCCGAGGCTATCCGTCAGCTGCGGGCCGCCTTCCCCGCCATGATCATCGGGGCCGGCACAGTCCTCACCACGGACCAGGTGGATCAGGCCATAGACGCCGGGGTGGACTTCATCGTGAGCCCCGGCCTCAACCCGCGCATCGTCCAGTATTGCCAGGCTCGCGGCGTGCTGATGATCCCCGGGGTCAACAACCCCAGCCTGGTCGAGCAGGCGATGGAGCTGGGCTTGCAAACCCTCAAGTTCTTCCCGGCGGAGCCCTCCGGTGGCCTGCCCATGCTCAAGGCCATGAGCGCCGTCTACCCGGTTCGCTTCATGCCCACCGGGGGCGTCAGCCCCGCCAATGTGAAGGATTACCTGGCCCTGAACTCGGTGTTTGCCTGCGGCGGTACCTGGATGGTCCCGGCGGATCTCATCGAGAAACAGGAGTGGGACAAGATAGGCGCCCTGGTCCGTGAGGCCGTCGCGGCGCTCTGAACCCAGGCCCGCACCTGAATGACAAAGCCCTCATTGTGAGGGCTTTGTCATCTCTGGGAGCTTGCCGTGCCCGGCATCACAGGGGGGTGGCGCACTTGCGGTATTCGGTGGGGCTGACCCCGACCCGCTTTCGGAACACCCGGGAGAAGTAGAGCTGATCGTCATAACCCACCTGCTGACCTATGGTGGCCACCGACATGGGGGTGGTCTGCAGCAGCAGCTTGGCCCGCATGATCCGCTGATCCTCGCGCCAGCGCACTATGCTCACCCCCACCTGCTCGCGAAACAGGTGGGCCAACCGCGAGGGGGACAAGAAGACCTGCTCCGCCAGCGCCTCCACCGAGATCTCGGCACAGAGGGACTCGCTCAGGATCTGGCACGCCTGGTGAACTCTGTGATCTATGGTGGGATAGGCATTGAGGGAGGAGGCCTCGTAGCAGCGAATGAGCAGCCGCTCCAGCAGGTTCATGGCGAGCTGTTCCGACATGGGTCGCAGCTGCTGGTGGGTCTCTTCGATGTCGAGGAAGAGGGCGTCAAATTCGGCGAGCAACTGGCTGTCCGCCAGCTGCAGACGCCCCACCCGCTCCGTCACCTGGGGCCACTTGAGCCAGTCGGCCCAATAGGCTCGCGGCCGGAAGTAGACCCAGCGGTGATACCACTCCCGCGCATCCGGCGCCCGGCCGTAATAGTGCACGGCCGCCGGCGGGAACAGCAGCAGGTCGCCGGGCTCCACGGTGAAGGCCTGATCCCCCTGAAAGATCTGCCCCTTGCCCCTGATGGTCAGGTTGACGATGAAACCCTTCATGCCCTGGGGGCGGTCGATGATGAAGTCGAGGGCGCTCCCCTGCTCTATGGGGGTCATGCCCGAGACCAGGAAGACGTCGAAGGCGTAACCCGGCAACAGGGGATTGAGTTGTTTCGGCTTCTCTTTTTGCATCGAAGACATGGCGGAAAACAGCGCTTGGGTAAAAAAATCGGCTTGGGCCATTGTAGAGATCCGGCGTTGGAACAACCTATTTTCGCAAGCGGCCTGATGTGAATTTATTGAACTGGCTCACAGCTTGCTCGAAGGAGGCACCAGGCCAGCGTGGGCCGACCTGGTGCCTGAGGGCGCAACCGCTCAGACCCGGGCCTTGCGCACCTGCTTGTAGCGGTCGAACAGCACGGCGGCGAGCAGGATGAGGCCACGCACCACGTACTGGGCGAAGGGGGAGATGTTGAGCAGGTTCATGGCGTTCTCCATCAGCCCCAGGATCAGCACACCGGCGATGATGTAGGAGATCTTGCCGATGCCCCCCTTCATGGAGACCCCACCCAGCACGCAGGCGGAGATGACCACCAGCTCGAAGCCGATGGAGGTCATGGGCTGGCCCGAGGTCATGCGCGACGCCAGTATGATGCCGGCTATGGAGGCAATCAGCCCGGTCATGGTGAAGATGATGATCTTGGTGCGCACCACGTTGACCCCGGCGAGGCGCGCGGCCTCCTCATTGCCCCCCATGGCCAGGGTGTTGCGACCGAAGGTGGTTTTGTTGAGCAGCAGGCCAAACAGCACGAAGCAGAGCGCCGTCAGCCAGACCGGGGTCGGGATCCCGAACAGGGCTGAGTTGCCGAGCTCGAAGAAGCCCTCTTCCACTATGCCGACCGCCTTGCCGTCCGAGATGATGTAGCCCACCCCTCGCGCCATCTGCATGGTGGCCAGGGTGGTGATGAGGGCGTTGATCTTGAATTTGGCCACCACTATGCCGTTGATGAGGCCAAACAGCACCCCCACCGACATGCCGGCCAGTATGCCGACCGTGATGCTCTCGGTGGCGTTGATGCCCACGGCGCAGGCGACGCCGGAGCAGGCCACCACGGAACCGACCGACATGTCGAATTCGCCGGAGGCGAGGCAGAACAGCATGCCGCAGGCCACCATGCCCGACATGGAGACGGCAAGCCCCAGGCCGCGCATGTTGATCAGACTGGCGAAATTGGGCACCAGCGCGCAGGCCAGCAGGAACAGGATGGCGAAGATCACCAGCATGCCGTACTGATCCCACACTCGGGCCAGTTGCACTCTGGAGCCGGTGGCCGCCGAGACGGTCGCGGCCTGACCGGCAGAGGTAGTTGTTGTCATGGTATTTCTCCTAAAAATTCTGGGTGCTATCCCGTTGCAGTCACGGGGGATTAACGGGCCGGCATGGCCAGATTGAGTGCCTTGACCTCGTCGGCCTCATCGTGGGAGAGCTCCCCTGCAATCACCCCCTCCCGCATGACCATGATCCGATCCGCGATGCCCAGCACCTCAGGCAGCTCGCTTGAGACCACCACCACGGCGATGCCCACCCTGGCCAGATCGTAAATCACGTTGTAAATCTCGTTCTTTGCCCCGACGTCTATGCCGCGGGTCGGCTCGTCGAGCAAAATCACCTTCATGTCTTCGGAGAGCCAGCGCCCCAGAATGGCCTTCTGCTGGTTGCCGCCGGAGAGGTTCATGATGGCCTGATGGGGGGACGGGGTCTTGACCCGCATGTCGCGGATCCTGAGCCTCGCGTTTTCGTCCTCCCATTTCTGGTTGATCCAGAAGCCCCCCCACGCCTTGTGGCGGCGGGCGCTGATGTTGATGTTCTCCTGCACCGAGTGAATGGGGATGATGCCGAGCGCCTTTCTGTCTTCGGTACAGAGCATGATGCCGCTGTGAATGGCGTCGATGGGGTTGCGGATGGGCACCGGCTTGCCAAACACGACTATCTCGCCCCCATGCGCCTTCTCGGCGCCGAAGACAAGCTTCATCAGCTCGCTGCGACCGGCCCCCACCAGCCCGAAGATGCCGAGGATCTCGCCGCGTTTCACTTCAAACGACACCGGCGCCTTGAGTCCCGGCCCCATCAGGTTATCTACCCGCAGGCCCACCTCGCCGAGTGCCCTCGGGCTGTAGCCATAGATGTCGGTCAGATCCCGCCCCACCATGGTCTTGACCAGCAGATCCCGGTTGACCTCGGCCATGGAGGCGAAGGTGCGCACAAACTGGCCATCCTTGAAGACGGTGATGGCATCGCACAGGGCGAAGATCTCGTCCATGCGGTGGGAGACGTAGAGAATGACCTTGCCCTCGTCCCGCAACTGGCGAATGACCCGAAACAGCTGATCTATCTCGCGAGACGACAGGCTGCTGGTCGGCTCGTCGAAGGCGATGACGCTGGCGTCCCGGGTCAGGGCCTTGGCGATCTCCACCATCTGCCACTGCCCCAGCGACAGGTACTTGAGCGGCGTCTCCGGCGACACATCCATGCCGAGGCGCGCCAGCTGTTTCGCCGCATCCTGATAGAGCTTCTCCCTGTCGATGACCCCGCGCCGGGTGGGCAACTGGCCGAGGTAGATGTTCTCGGCGATGGTCATCTCGGGGACCAGATGCAACTCCTGATAGATGATGGCGATCCCGCTCTCCAGGGCATCGACCGTGTCTTGAAAGACCTTCTCCTGGCCGGCCAGCTTCACCACCCCCGTGGTGGGAGCCTGAAAGCCGCTCAGGATCTTGAGCAGGGTGGATTTGCCTGCGCCGTTCTCCCCCATCAGCGCATGCACCGAGCCCTGCTGGCAGGAGAAGGAGACGTTCTGCAGCGCCTTGACGCCGGGGAACTCCTTGCTGATGCCGCAAAACTCCAGATATGGAACTTGATTCATGACATGACTCCAGCCAGCCGGCACGGCGCAGGGCACCATGCCGGCATGGGTATCAGGGGTTGGCGATCACAGACCTTTCTTCTGCAGCTCGACCTTGAAGTTGTCGCGGGTGATGAGCACCACATCGGTCACTTCGGTGAACTTGGCAGGCTCGGTGCCATTGACCACCCAGTCATGGAGCATCTGGATGCTCTTGTAGCCGTGCACGTCCGGGCTTGGCAGCAGGGAGCCGAGGAAGCCGGTGGCGCTGGACTTTGAGAGCTCGTTCACCGCATCCACCCCGTTGATGCCGATGCCGATGACGTTTTCGGCCTTGAAGCCCTGTCCTTCGGTGGCACGCACGCCGCCGAGCACCGTATTGTCATTCATGCCGACGATGAGCCAGTTTTTGACCTCGGGGTGCTGCACCAGCATGGAGTTGGCGGCATCCAGGGCCCCCGGAATGTCGTTGGCCTTGGTGGGGGAGCGGTAGATCTGGCCTTCAGGGAAACCGGCAGCCTTGAGCGCGCTCAAGGAGCCGTCGACCCGGCGACGGGCGGTATCCAGCTCATCGGCGGTGATGGCGAGCACCCCCGTTGCCTTCAGGTCCCACTGGCGTTTTTGCATCTCCTTGTAGAGCTCCTGGCCCTGGCGCTCGCCAATCTTGGTGGCGGCCATCATCACCAGGGGCACCTGCTCCATGGGCAGCCCCTTGGCGTTGACGAACTGGTCATCCACAGTGATGACCTTGAGATCCATGCTGTTGGCCTTGGCCATGATGGCGGCCCCGAGCTTGGGGTCCGGGGTGCAGATGACGAAACCCTTGGCGCCATTGGCCGCCAGGCTGTCGATGGCATTGAGGGTCTTCTCCCCATCGGGCACGGCTATCTTGATCACCTCGAAACCGAGATCCTTGCCCGCCTTGTCGGCGAAGTTCCATTCGGTCTGGAACCAGGGCTCCTCCGGCTGCTTGACCAGGTAGCCCAGCTTCAGCGCCTCGGCCGAGAAAGCAGAATTTGCCATACCAAGGGCAAACCCCATCGCGATCATGCCTTTAACGATTTTGTTCATGCGAGTGTCTCCAGATGTTCCATCAATCCATGTATCCATGAAACGCAGCCATTGGGTCCATTCCTCTGACCGCCACATAAAAACATGTCCAAACATGACGTTATTGTTGTTGCTAGATGAGCGAACCAAGTTGTAATCGTTTTCACATGGAAAAATGGAGAGCAGGATCACGCCATGAGATTGCAGCCATTTTGTCTATATATTTAGCAAAATCGTTACATACAGAATCCTCGACCAGGGTCACCCTCTTGCGCTTGTAGCGTTTAAATCCATATTTCCAGCAGCCAATGGCTAACCGTCCGTCCGGTGCATCTCCTATGGTTCCTCCCCAGTCACCCCTCATTGATGGTCAGGAGCACATATGTCTGAGCACATCGTCATCGGACTCGATTTCGGCAGCGACTCGGTCAGGGCACTCGCCGTGCGCTGCCAGGACGGCGCCGAGCTGGCGACCCATGTCGTCTATTACCCACGCTGGCAGGCCGGCCACTACTGCCAGCCGGTCAACAACCAGTTCCGCCACCACCCCCTCGACTACATCGAATCCATGGAGCAGGCAGTGGTGGCTGTGGTGAGTCAGCTCACCCCAACCCAGCGAACCGCCGTGCGCGGCATAGGGGTGGACAGCACAGGCTCCACCCCGGCCCCCATCGATGAGGAAGGGCGAGTGCTGGCCCTGCGCCCGGAATTTGCCGACAACCCCAACGCCATGTTCGTGCTGTGGAAGGATCACACCGCCATCGAGGAGGCCGAGGCCATCACGGCCCTGTGCCACGGCGGCCAGTTCCCCGACTACAGCCGCTACATAGGCGGCATCTACTCCTCCGAGTGGTTCTGGGCCAAGATACTGCACGTCTCCCGAGCCGATGCTGCGGTGCGCGCCGCCGCCTGCAACTGGGTCGAACTGTGCGACTGGGTGCCCGCCATACTGAGCGGCACCCAGGCCCCGGCGACCCTCAAGCGCGGGCGCTGCGCCGCCGGTCACAAGTCCCTCTGGCACCCGAGTTGGGGCGGTCTGCCTGCCGCCGACTTTCTCAACGCCCTGGATCCGCTGCTGACCCAGGATCTCGACTTCCCCCTCTTTACCGACAGCTGGACCGCCGATCTGCCGGTCGGCACCCTGACCCCGGAGTGGGCCGAGCGGCTGCACCTCTCCTGCGAGGTGGTGATCGCCGGCGGCGCCTTTGACTGCCACATGGGGGCTGTGGGGGCCGGGGCCGGCAACAATGCGCTGGTCAAGGTGATAGGCACCTCCACCTGCGACATCCTGATCGCGGATGAGGCCACCATAGGCGAGCGCGCCATTGCCGGGATCTGCGGTCAGGTGGACGGCAGCGTGGTGCCGGGCATGGTGGGGCTGGAGGCGGGACAATCGGCGTTCGGCGACATTTATGCCTGGTATCAGCGCCAGCTCGGCTGGCCGCTGGACAGCCTCGCCGCCCAATACCCCGAGCTTCGTACCGCCATCGAGGCCCACAAGCGGGAGCTGTTGCCGAGCCTCGCCGCCGCCTGGGAGCAGCAGCGCGATCTCGCCCACCTGCCTGTGGTGCTCGACTGGTTCAACGGCCGCCGCACCCCCTATGCCAACCAGCGCCTGCAGGGCACCCTCACCGGCATCAACCTCGGCACCGATGCGCCCGACTTGTTCGGCGCCCTGGTGGCCTCCACCGCCTTCGGGGCCCGCAGCATCATGGAGTGCATGACCAGCCAGCAGGTGCCGGTGGAGCAGGTGATTGCGCTCGGCGGCATAGCCCGCAAATCAACGACTGTGATGCAGACCTGCGCCGACGTGATGAATCGCCCCATCCAGGTGGTGGCCTCGGATCAGTGCTGCGCCCTGGGGGCGGCCATCTTTGCCGCCGTGGCGGCCGGTCTCTACGCCGATGTGGCGGATGCCCAGCGCCATATGGCGAGCGCCGTGGAGCGCACCCACCAGCCGGATCCGGTGCGGGTCGCCGAGTATGAGCGGCTCTACCAGCGCTACCTCGCCTGGAGCGCCGCCGCCGAACCCCTCTACAACCGGGGGGCACTGGCATGAGCCTCAACATCCTCAAGGAGCAGGTGCTCGCCGCCAACCTGGATCTGCCGCGCCACGGTCTGGTGACCTTCACCTGGGGCAACGTGAGCGGCATAGACCGGGAACAGGGTCTGGTGGTGATCAAGCCGAGCGGCGTCAGCTACGAGCGGATGCGGGCCGAGGACATGGTGGTGCTGGATCTCGCGGGCAAGCAGCTGGAAGGGTCCTTGCGTCCCTCCTCCGACACCGCCACCCATCTGGTGCTCTATCGCACCTATCCCGAACTGGGCGGCGTGGTGCACACCCACTCCACCCACGCCACCGCCTGGGCCCAGGCCGGACGCCCCATTCCCATTTTCGGCACCACCCAGGCCGACTACTTCAACGGCGAGATCCCCTGCTCCCGCCTGCTCACCCCGGGGGAAGTGGAGGAGGACTACGAGGGGCTGACCGGTCATCTCATCGTCGAGACCCTCAAACAGACCCCCATCCTCACCATGCCGGGGGTGCTGGTGGCCAACCACGGCCCCTTCAGCTGGGGCAAGAGCCCCGATGATGCTGTGCACAACGCCGTGGTGCTGGAAGAGGTGGCCCGCATGGCCTGGCTCACCGGCCAGATCAACCCCGCAGCCAGCCCCCTGCCCCATTACCTGCTGGAGAAGCACTACCAGCGCAAACATGGCAAACACGCCTATTACGGCCAGACAAAAGCGTAAAAAGAGGACACCAAGATGGAATTGATGAAACAGCTGGAAGTGTGGTTCCTGGTCGGCAGCCAGCACCTGTATGGCGCCACCACCTTGAAGCAGGTGGCCGATCACGCCCACACCATCACCAACCAGCTCAACGAGGGGGCCGGGCTGCCCATCAAGATAGTGCTCAAGCCCACAGGCACCACACTCGATGAGATAAGCAGCGTCGCTCGCGATGCCAATCACAGCGAGCAGTGCGTGGGGCTCATGGTGTGGATGCATACCTTCTCCCCCGCCAAGATGTGGATCCCGGCCCTGAGTCAGCTGCAAAAACCCCTGCTGCAGTTCCACACCCAGTTCAACCGGGATCTCCCCTGGAGCGAGATCGACATGGACTTCATGAACCTGAACCAGACCGCCCACGGTGGGCGCGAATTCGGCTTCATGGGAGCCCGCCTGCGGCTGCCCCGCACAGTGGTGGTCGGCCACTGGCAGGATGAAGAGGCCAGACAGAAGATCGGCAACTGGATGCGGGTCGCCGCCGCCATCCACGACAGCCGCCACCTCAAGATCGCCCGCTTTGGCGACAACATGCGCAACGTGGCGGTCACCGAAGGCGACAAGATAGAGGCCCAGATCCAGTTCGGCTATCAGGTGAACTACCACCCGGTCGGCGATCTGGTGAAGGTGATCGACGCCGTGTCCGACAGCGATATCGAGGCGCTGCTGGCCGAATACGAAGAGAGCTACACCCTGACCGAGGCGGTGCAGGCGGGCGGACCGCTGCGCTCATCTCTGTATGAGGCGGCGCGCCAGGAGCTGGGGATGAAGAAGTTCCTCACCGACGGCGGCTTTGGCGCCTTTACCACCACCTTCGAGGATCTCCACGGCCTGCACCAGTTGCCGGGGCTCGCCTGCCAGCGCCTGATGCAGCAAGGCTTCGGCTTCGGGGCCGAAGGGGACTGGAAGACAGCGGCCCTGCTGCGCACCCTGAAAGTGATGGGAGCCGGCCTCGCGGGCGGCACCTCCTTCATGGAGGATTACACCTACCACCTGGAGGCGGGCAATAACCTGGTGCTGGGGGCCCACATGCTGGAGGTCTGCCCCTCCATCGCCGCCGATAAACCCGTGCTGGACGCCCAGCACCTGGGGATTGGCAAGAAGGCCGATCCGGCCCGCCTGCTGTTTGCGGCCCCCGCCGGCAAGGCGGTCAATGCCAGCCTCATCGACTTGGGCAACCGCTTCAGGCTGGTGGTCAATCAGCTCGAAGTGGTGGACTTGCCAGAGGCCATGCCCAAACTCCCGGTGGCCAGCGCCCTGTGGAAACCCATGCCCGACCTGCAAACCAGTGCCGAGGCCTGGATCCTGGCGGGGGCCGCCCACCACTCGGTGTTCACCCAATCGGTCGACATAGAGCAGCTGCGCACCTTCGCCGACATCATGGGCATAGAGTTCGTGGTGATCGACGAGCACACCCGGATCCCCGCGCTCAAGGAGGCCCTGCGCTGGAACGAGGTCTACTACAAGATCTGCCACTGACCCCTTACTCGGCCAGCGGCCACCACAATGACAACAGCCCCGCCAGCGGGGCTGTTGTTTTTTGATGGGGCAGACAGATGTCACCCCGTCAGGGGAGGCACTGACGGCGATCAGGGCTGGGCGCGGCTCTCCAGCAGCCAGTGACAGGTGCGGGCCACCCCCTGCCGCTGGCTGTCGGGGCGGGCGAGCAGGGCGTACTCGTGGTCCGTCTCCAGCACGGGGGCAAAGGGGGCCACCAGGGCACCGCTCTCCAGCTCCTCGGCCACGATTGTGGGATCCCCGAGGGAGAGGCCGAATCCCTGCAAGGCGGCATTCATCGCCAGGTCCAGGGTATCGAACAGCTGGCCGCCCTGGGGCTGCCAGGGGGTGTCGAGGAAGGCGGCGAACCAGTTGCGCCAGTCCCGCCTATCCGCGCTGGCATGGAGCAGGGGCAGCCGGGGCAGCTCTTCTATGGTGCGCTCGAACAGGCGGTGCTTGGCGGCAAAGGCGGGGGCGCAGACCGGGGTCAGCCGCTCCCGAAACAGCGACTGGCTATGGGGGTACCTGGCCTGACAGGATTGATAAACGATGGCGAGATCGAAGGGCTCCCGGGAGAAATCGATGCCGTGGCTGTGGCTGCCGCGCACTTCGACTGCCTCCCCCTCGAACGCCTGCAACCGTCGCAACAGCCAGCGGCTGGCGCAGGAGGGCACCTTGATGCTGATGGCCTGCTCGTGGGGCAGGGTCTGCAAGGCGCTGAGCCCCTCCCCCATGCGGGCCAGCCCTTCACGAACGAAGGGCAGCAACCGCTCGGCGGCCGGGGTCAGGGCCAGGCAACGGGTGCCGCGCACGAACAGCAGGTGGCCGAGGCGGGCCTCCAGCTGGGCAATCTGCTTGCTCACCGCCCCCTGGCTCACGCACAGCTCATCGGCGGCCAGGGTGAAACTCAGATGGCGGGCAGAACACTCGAAAACCTGCAAGCCATACAGGGGCAACTGGCTGCGGGGTTGGCTAGACAACATACAAGCCTCCATGCTTGAGAAAAACTCATGCATAACATGCCGAATAATCCGTTGTCCGGCAAGGAAGCGAGGGCTAAAAAGGGGCATCTTTCACACACATCGGTGATGGCGCCATGTCTTCCCCCCGCATTGTCAGCAAACTGCCCCAGGTGGGCACCACCATCTTCAGCGTGATCGGGGATCTGGCTGCCCGCCATCCCAGCATCAACCTCTCCCAGGGGGCCCCGAGTTTCCCCTGCGATCCCGAGCTCATCCGGGTGACCCACGAGGCCATGCTGGCCGGGGAGAACCAGTATGCCCCCATGACGGGGCTGCCCGCCCTGCGCGAGCAACTGGCGGCCAAGATAGGGACCAGCTATGGCCACCACTATGACGCGGGCGAGGAGATCACCATCACCGCCAGCGCCAGCGAGGCCCTGTTCTGCGCCATCACCGCCCTGGTGCACCCGGGGGACGAGGTGATCATGTTCGAGCCGGCGTTCGACAGCTACCGCCCCATGATCCAGCTGCAGGGGGCCACCCCTGTGGTGATCGCCCTCAAGGCCCCCCATTTTGCCATCCCCTGGGATGAGGTGGCGGCCCGCATCACACCCCGCACCCGCATGATAGTGCTCAACACCCCCCACAACCCCACCGGCACCGTCTGGCAGGCGGGGGATCAGGAGCACCTCGCCCGCCTGGTGCGCGGCACCGACATCCTGATCCTCTCGGACGAGGTGTACGAGCACGTGGTGTTCGACGGCGCCCTGCACCAGAGCGTGATCCGTTACCCCGAGCTGGTGGAGCGCTCCGTCGCCGTCTTCTCCTTCGGCAAGACCTTCCACGTCACCGGCTGGCGAGTGGGTTACTGCGTGGCGCCCCGCCCCCTGATGGAGGAGATCCGCAAGGTGCATCAGTTCGCCATGTTCGCCGCCGACACCCCCATGCAATACGGCTTCGCCCACCTGTTGCAGCAACCGGCCCACTACCAGGGGCTGGCGGACTTCTACCAGCGCAAGCGGGACCTGCTGGTCTCGGCCCTGGCGGACTCACGCTTTACCCTGCTCCCCTCGGCCGGCAGCTTCTTCATGCTGGCGAGCTATGAACGGATCAGCGACGAGCCGGACAGCCTCTTCGTGCAGCGCCTCATCCGCGACCACGGGGTCGCCACCATACCCGTCTCCGCCTTCTATCACGACGGCACGGATCAGCGGGTCATCCGCCTCTCCTTCTCCAAGGATGACGACACCCTGCTGGCGGGCGCCGAGCGCCTGTGCGGCGTATAGGAGGCACCATGGATTCTGTGCGCGTTGCCGTCCTGCAGATGGTTTCAGGGGACCAGCTTGACCACAACCTGGCCCAGGCCGAGGCCCTGCTGCGTCAGGCCGCGGCCGAGGGGGCCGAGCTGGCCCTGCTGCCAGAATACTTCTACCTGATGCCTGCCGACGAGCGGGCGCGGGTGGCCCTGGCCGCTCCCGTGAGCGATCACCCTCTGCTGGCCTGGGCCCAGGGGCTGGCCCGGGAGCTCGGGATCTGGATACTGGCTGGCACCCTGCCGCTTTCGAGCGAAGAGCCCGGCAAGATGCACAACAGCAGCCTGCTGATCGACCCGCAAGGGCACTTGGCCAGCCGCTATGACAAGCTGCACCTGTTTGGCTTTTGCACCGGGCAGGAGCAGTATGACGAGGCCGTGACCATGAGCCCGGGCCGGGAGGTGGTGAGCCATCCCCTGCCCTGGGGCGTGCTGCGCTTCGGGATCTGCTACGACCTGCGCTTCCCCGAGCTGTTTCGCCTGGGGCCCGCCCCCGACTTCATCGCCCTGCCAGCGGCCTTCACCCACACCACAGGGCTGGCGCACTGGGAGCTGCTGCTGCGGGCCAGAGCGGTGGAAAACCTCGCCTTCGTGCTGGCCTCGGCCCAGGGGGGAGAGCACCCCGGCGGGCGCCGCACCTTCGGCCACAGCATGATCATCGATCCCTGGGGCCGGGTGCTGGCCCAGGTAGAGGAGGGTCAGGGACTGGCCATCGCCACCCTGGATCTGGCGGCCCAGCGCAAGGTGCGCAGCCAGCTGCCGGCCCTCACCCATCGCAAGATAGCCGTCGGCCCTTGAGGCCGGCACCATTTAGAACCATAGGAATGACACCACACTTCAAGGGACTGACCATGAAACTCAATACACTGATGATGCTGCTGGCCCTGGCCACCGCCGGCCAGGCGGCCGCCAAACCCCTGGTGATCGCCACCGACGCCACCTACCCTCCCTTCGAAATGGTCGACAGCAACGGCAAGCTCGGCGGCTTCGAAGTGGATCTGGCCTATGCCCTGTGCGCGGCCATGAAGACGGAGTGCGAGGTGATCAACCAGCCCTGGGATGCCCTGCTCCCCGGCCTGCAGGTGCGCAAGTACGACGCCATCATGTCCTCCATGAACATCACGGATGAGCGGCGCCAGAAGGTCGCCTTCAGCCAGGTCTACTACATGATGCAGAACCGCTTCGTGGGGCGCAGCGACAAGGCGGCCGACTTTGCCGACACCCCTGAGCACTTCAAGGACAAGGTGATAGCGGTGCAGGAAGGCACGCCCCAGGACAACTTCATCACAGCCCGCTACGGTGACGTGGCCAAGATCAAGCGCTACGTCAACGCCCAGTCTCCCATGCTGGATCTGCAGTCCAGCCGCGCCGACTACACCTTCGGCAACATGGTGCAGCTGAAGGTCGGCTTCCTCGACAAGGAGATGGGCAAGCAGTTCGCCTTCGTCGGTCCCCAGTACAACGGCACTCAGGACAAGATCCTGGGAGAAGGGGTAGCGGTGGCCCTGCGCAAAAACGATGACAAGCTCAAGAGCCAGTTCGATGCCGCCATCGAGAGCGTCAAGGCCGATGGCACCTTCGACACCTTGCTCAAGAAGTACCAGCTCGAAGACCTGCTCTGATCCCGACGCCGGGCCGCTATCACACCATGCCAGTCAACACCGACTGGCATTTTTTTATCCGGGATCTGCCGGCAAGGCGGCAAACGGCCCTCCTTTATGCAGGCCGCCTGTCACCTCGACGCGAAAGAGCCTCCCCCACCTGCCTCTACTATGGCGAGGCAGAGCATGCCATGCTGCACTTGTCCACGAGCCCTGATCCCCCATAGGCCATCCGGCGGCGCCGCGAGCCGGTCACACCAGACAAGGAGGCAAGCCATGAACCCGACCCCGCTGATCAGACGCTTCTCCCGCAATCCTCTGGGGCGGGATCTCGCCGTCGGCGATATCCACGGCTACTTTTCTCGGCTGGAACAGACCCTGAACCAGGCGAGATTCGACCCCGCTCGGGATCGCCTCTTCTCCGTCGGCGATCTGACGGATCGCGGCCCCGACTGCACAGCCGTGCTCGACTGGCTGGCCAAGCCCTGGTTTCACCCTGTCTGCGGCAATCACGACGACTACGTCTGCCGTTACGAGAGCTGCGATCGGGAGAACTGGATCCAGAACGGCGGCGGCTGGTTTCAGCAGCTGACCCCGGGCGAACAGGGGGCGTTCGCCGCCCACTACCGCACCCTGCCTATCGCCATCGAAGTGGCCACCCCGGCCGGCCCGGTCGGGCTGCTCCACGCCGATTGCCCCTTCTCCTCCTGGCAGGGGCTGCTGGACACACTGGATGCAGGGGTGAGCGGCGGGAAACTTAGGGCCATCAAGAACGTCTGCCTCTGGTCAAGGCGCCGCATCGAGCGGCTGGACGAGAGCGGCGTCGAGGGTCTCGTCGCCCTGGTGGTGGGCCACACCCCGGTAGGCCGCCCGGCCCGCCTTGGCAATGTCTACTACATAGACACCGGCGGCTGGTATCCCGACGAAGGCGGCTTCTTCACCCTGCTGGATCTGCACACCCTGATGCCGGCGCTCCCACCCAGTGGTAACCCCTGAGGAGATATTTTGTATCAGGGGTTGATCTTTCTACTGATTGGAGCCGCGGCGATTCAGTCCGGGATGATGAGCACACTTCAAGATGCAGATATCGATGAAAGTCTGTGACCAAGGCTGCGACCATCAATATCGAACCGTGGTAGGCTAGGCCCAAAGGAACCTCTTTGGGGAATGTCATGCCTGTGCCTCCACCTCCATTTACTTTTCATTGCCCCCAATGCGGCTGGCAAAAGACGGTTGTCCCTAAGAGTGACGCGCTTGTGTGTGGCCTCTCCTGGTTCGAGGTATGCCCCAAATGCAGTCACTCACCACTTGAAAGAGCACCTGCCACTATGATGGAGCTGGCGATGGCCAAGATACGGGATGCAGCCCGAAAGTAAGCCTGATTTCAAGTTTGCCATTCCAACCGATTCGCCCCATGTCAGACGGCCCACCCACAATACCGTTAGCAAATTTAGGGCCTCGAATTCTGACTATTCATCCGATGGAGAAGGAGATCATTGTTGAATTTCGAACAACTGAAAAATCGTCACCGTGAAATACGTGAACACTCACCTGCCAACCTAAAGTTGCGTGTGCATCGCGCATTGAGCTGGCTGCAACGGGCAGAGATGGCAGAAGATGAAGATGGCCGCTTCATTTTTCTCTGGATTGCCTTCAACGCTGCCTATGCCACCGAAATCGATGACAATCGCCGCTTGTCAGAGCAGGAAACCTTCAAAGGCTTTCTGGAAAAACTGTGCGAGCTGGATGAGCACAGGCAGATCGAGCAGCTCGTGTGGCAGGAATTTTCTGGGAGTATCCGTATTTTGCTGGATACCCCTTTTGTACTCCAAGGCTTCTGGGATTTTCACAGTGGCAAGATAAGCGAAACACTATGGAAGGAACGACTGGCACAGGGCAAGAAAATGGCATCCCAAGCACTGGCAAGCAGCAATACACCGCAGTTGCTGGGTGTCGTATTTAACCGTCTCTATACTCTGCGAAATCAACTAATGCATGGCGGCGCCACCTGGAATAGTTCGGTCAATCGCAAGCAACTTAAAGATTGTGCAAACCTGTTAGGCAAGCTTATACCGGTGATCATCGCGCTGATGATGGCCCATCCACAAACCCTGTGGGGAGACGCCTGCTATCCAGTGGTGGAAATGACGAGTTAGTCCGTCACTGAGGGGTTACGTAGCTTGGCCTAATCCGCCAGGTAAAAGGCCCCCGCAAACATGCCATAGACAACACGCACTCGGATATCTGCGCCCAGCAGTGCACCAAGCAGGGCTTCGCCATCTTGCAGGGTGTCGCTATGCCAAAAACACCAGAGCGCCGCTTCGACCACATCGAGCCAATTGCCTCGGCCAAGCTGATTACGTGATTTTCGGCGCCAGCTCCCCCGCACCACAGCACCGGTGTTGGGGGACTGGGCGGCCAGCGCTCTTTGCTCCATAACACTGAGGGTTAGCCCGTCCAGTTTGGCCTGTGTACTGCCACGGCCTCCCCTCAACAGCTTGTCGAGCTGCAATGCCAATAACCGCATGGCATCACCACATGCAAGAGTCACATCGTCATCCAACAATGCAGCAGCCCCTGCCATCAGTTGCTCCCGCCCTTGATAGATGGGCAGAACAGTACGATCCAACCGATGCCGATCAATATGCAAAGCCAAACGCGTCAATCTGCGCAGCTCAATACAGTGAGGCGTTCCCTCGGCCTCCGTCAATGACATAACGCCCAATCGACCCTCTTCTTCTGCAATCACAGTCACAAGTTCGCCGACCTGCTCGGCTGGCAGCAGGCAACAGATACCCATGATCAGAGGCATTGCCGCCTGATCCAATATCAGATTTGAATTCATAGAACCTCAGTGACGATGGTGTTTGAAATAAGTGATGCGGTTGCTGATGGTAACGATGTCGCTACCTGGCCAAATCAGGTAGTGGCGATGCGGGTGTTAGCATTTTGGAGTATCAGATCACCTCCTGCTTGCGGTTTCCTGAGCGCGAAATGCTTGAGGTAAAACACTTTTTTCTCCCTGTAATACTTGCCCCTGCCAAACATGAACAGAGAGCCTATGGCTGTAGCGACAATCCCCCTCAATGGCATATGGCACAAGGCTTGACAGTGGTAGGTGAGAACCAGCTTGTAGTTCATGACATACTCTCTTGACGCCGCTTTAGATGGACTCATTATATGTAGCCTGTATACTCATGACGATACTGGTTACATACACATGTCGCATTTTGGAGCACATATGACACCCAAAGAACTCACCTGGGATCAAACCCTGCGTTTTCGCCTGCTGGAGATCGTGCTGCAGTGGGAGGGGAGGCTGACTACCAATCACCTGATGAAAGCCTTCAATATCGGCCGCCAACAGGCCTCGCGGGATATCAACCACTACCTGACCTGCTACTCGCCAGAGGGACTGGTCTATGACAAAAGTCTGAAGGGATACAAACCCACCGAGCAATTTGTGCCCCGCTTTAGTGAAGGCAAGGTGGACGAGTACCTGATGCTGCTGCACCGGGAGAAGCAATATCAACGCCAGCACGAATCAGGGGTTCTAACCCTACCCTTGATGGATCTGCGCTACGGCCACATAGAGATCCTGGATGTGCCAAACCGCCATATCGATCCAAAGATCGTACGTGGTTTGGTGCAAGCGGCTCGGGGCCAATTACGGGTGGATGTGGACTATGTATCGCTGAGCTCAGAGGAGCAGAGCGGCCGCAATATCGTGCCTCACACCCTGGTCTATGACGGGATCCGCTGGCATGTACGCGCCTATTGCGAAAAGAAGGGGGAATATCTGGATTTTGTGATGAGCCGTTTTCGCGGAGAGCCGGAACTGTTGGATGCCTCCCCTCACGGCCGGGATCAGGATCTGGAGTGGAACACCCTGGTCACCGCCGTGGTGATCCCCAATCCGGGCCTCAGCGAAGGACAAAAGGCTATCATTGCCAAAGACTATGCTATGAGCGATGGGCTGTTATTGATCACACAGCGGATCCCCCTGATGCACTACGCACTGGAGCGAATGCAAGTAAGCTATAACGGCGAACACCAACAGCATCCACTACTCTACCCGCTAGTGTTGGAAAATCGGGAGGTGCTAATTCAGCAAGGCTGTACCTTCAAGCTCAAAAATGTAGATTATTAACCACGACAAAAAAGAGAGGCATGACGCCTCTCACATTTTTAGTCTTAATGTCGCAGGCCTATGACCCAATTTATCTGAGTTCAACGACATTAACTTTTTGCGATTATCTCAACCTATCCATAGCGCTTTTTAGCGCTATACCAGTTTGAATATTCCTGTCTTGGCTGTCTGAAACGATCACTTCCGAAGTACGAAGTGCCTGTCGAGCTTGGAGAGGTTTCTGGATTCGCCCTATTACACTCATTGTGTCATGGTGACCCTGCTCAATCCATGAACGGATATGCTGGGCAGTAAAGCCAAGCAGATCCTTTCCACCTCCAAATAAACCATCATGACGTTTTAAGGAACTTTGCGGGCGAATCTCCAACACAGTAGTGTCTGGGAAATTGTGGCGGTCCCACGGCGAGCCATCGCTTAAGTGAGTGACAATCACCATATTGCAACCAGCGTCAACCAAAGGTTTTACTGGTGTGTTGCCCTGCATTGTATGCCAGCCTCCCATTCCACCATCACTGTAAAGCACACCATTAATCTCGCGTGATTTAAACAATAAGGGTAACGCGGCAGAGGCTAGCAACGCCTCTTTCTGTTGATTGACAGGTAAACTTTGTACGTGATGGAACTCCGAAATACGAGTCGTACCGACCCCAAACTCGGCGGCTATGCAATTAAAAATATCTTTCATGCCACCTTCTGTAGGATATAAGGAAACGTACAATGGCAATCCGGAAGATAAGGCATCGATATCCAGATAGCGGTTCATCAAATCGATAAGTGGCTGATCAGATAACAACGAGTCACTTTGCTGCCCTACCCCCCCCGTAACCAATGCAGCACGACTGAGAGCCTCGAATATAATGCCTCCTGCTTTGCTTAGTACTGGTGTGCCGAACCCTAAGCCAAACTGTGTCAGTAGTGAGAAATAGATAGATTTGTTTAGCTCTAGCACCTTGCTATTGCCCAGATGCGACCAAATTTCCGTCATCCTTTCTGCAGCCTGAGCCAAAGTATCTGAAGAGGCCAAAATAGCCCCATTTAGTGCACCGATACTAGCACCAGCAACAACATGAAGATCTGTACCTGATTCAGCCAAGGCTCTGACCACACCAACCTCATAAGCACCTATGGCCCCTCCACCGGAAAGCGCCAGCCCTACTTTCATCGGCTGATCCATACTAACTCCTTGCTGAAGATTTCATCGACCATCGCACCAGCAATGCGTTCTGCAGAACACAACCGTGGCATACGTATAGGCGGAGCATTGTATGACTGTGTAGTGGACCAGATGATGGGATGAGTATCTTCATTACACCAGTCCGCCAACCAGTTAACGGCTGCGGACCAGTCACTGTATTGCTCATGCTCACCCTGCCAAGTTAACCAACTGCGCGTGTCGTGGCACATCGATGTTGGACTGTTATGGTCTTCTGCAAGCTGAACCACTGCTCGATTTCTTAGAATATCCAGTAACTGTTTTGCCTGTTGCTGTTCACCATGGCGGATCACTTCACCAAATGCCCCCCAACGCAGCTCTTCCAGTGCCACATAGCAACGTCCAGCCAGGGGTAGGAGTGAATATCGACCAGCACTCCAAGTGGAAAATATTTGTTCCAAATGCAGCTGGCCACGTTGCAGCCGATCGACACTACGGAGCTGTTGTTCCAGATGATGTAACTGTTTATTTACTTGCGTCGCCAACATGTTCAACTGTTCGCGAGTGTCTGCAGAATAGTGTGCAATGGTAGCTGTATCCTGCATCAACGAACTGACCCTATCGTTCACCTGTGCAAGCGCATAGTTGGTGGTTGCAAGTGATGACGTTAACTCGGTAAGCCAATTGAGAGAGGCCTCCACCCCATCTAACAACGAAGCATTGATAGCTTGCTGCCTCTGGGATGATCGCCCGTTGAATCCTTCTTTGATGCGCCGAAAAAAGGATCGATCCGTTTGTTGACGCACATGGTCGTGAACTACATCTATCCCGTTGGCGAAATCAACGATAAATTTCTCCGGCAGGCATGCCAGGATTTGGCACGCCTCGCTATTAGGAAACGTTGCAGTAAATGTTGATATCACAGCATCGGCTCCAACTCTTTCTTGAGTATCTTACTGTCACTGATCATCTCCGGTGTTAGCTTTCTCAGTGCGCTAAGGCGCTCAGTCAATTGTTCTTGGTCTTGCTTGCTACTTTTATGATCTTCTGTGCTCTGGATCAGAGTATTGCGAAGCTGCTCTACCTTGCCTTTAAAGGAAATGAAGAAAGTGTTAATTTCTTGCAAAATCGGCTCATTTATTTTTTTAGAAATCATATTGTTGAGCTCTTTAAAGTGTGCTCTGGTCTGGTTGGTGACAGCAATTTTTATTTTTCTAATATCTACTACGCTACGGGTGACATCCACACTGTAAGTTTCCCAGCCCCAGTTGTCTGTATTGAACCATTTGCATACCGTTCCCCATGCACCGCTGGAGCGGCGCTGCCGCGTTTCGCTAAAGGTTTTCTCTTCCAGAAGGTTTGTCATACGGGTGCCAATGGCAAGATTGGTCTGTAACTGACTAACTTTAGGAAAAGAGATTTTCACCGTGAAGCCATCGTCTTCCAGTCGCGAGTTAATTTGGCTTGCAATCTTATCGACCGCCTGCATGGTAGTGCCATGGAAGTTTTTTTCGATGGTACTGACGATGTCGGTTAGTGTCGGTTTAATTTTCTTTTCGGTTTCGGCCAGCAGGCTGGTTACCGACTCTTCTATCCGCTCAATGAACTGGACTGCTTCAGCATGTTCAGAAAATTTCACTTCTGAGTTATTTGGGTCAAAATCGCGGTCGCCTGATGGCGTATTCCCGGCAACCGTACTCATCAAGTTCCAAAAACCACGCCCCTGTTGCTGTGCTTGCATGTTAAATGCATCTTGCTCTTTACGCTTACCGTCTTTGAAATATTCGTCCAGTTGTTCATTTAGTATTTTCTCCGAGCTACTTAGCAGCTCGCCAGTTTGATGGGTAATTCTTCCCATCGAACTTTTTACTTCGCTATCGACTTGTTTCTGGTAATTATCGATATTGTCGATGTCGCTTAGAAGATCTTTTATTTGTGTCTGCAAGGTCTGAATGCTGGCCTGCAGCCCCTGATGACGTAACGACAGATATTCGTCGATATTTTCAGCATTCTGTACCAGCTTAGCCGCAGCAGAGTCTACCGCCAGCGCCGCCGCTTTGGCATGAGCTGCGTGGATCACTTCAGTAATCAGTTTCTCAAATAGTGATGTACGCCAGATTGTGTTTGCCTTTTTGAGCACAATTCCCACATCAGCAAGAACATCATCTTCCTCTTCTCTCCAGTCGAGACCAAATGCCATTTTGGCAAAATCATCAACCCATTCTTCGCTGACAGAGAGTTTACCGGCTTGATCTACTACACTGCGCGCTCGGTTTGCCAAATAAGCTCGAAGAGATGAACCAGGGTAAACACGATCACTGTTTAGTGCGCCGCTATCTAGCATGGCGGGAATTGCCTGTTTAACGGTCTCAGCGTTGTCGCTATTAGCGTTTTTTTGATCGAATTTATTGACCAGTACAAATAGGCGACCAGCAGCAACTTCTGCAATAGCGTTTAATTCTTTACGTACTTGCTGATCCGCCTCTGATTTCAGCTGGGTGTAATCTAGCACCGCAAGAACAGCGGAGGCTTTTTGTAGCTGATCGCGCATCATTGCTTGTAGCTGAGGTTGACCTGCCTCATTAGGGCCAGGTGTATCTAAGAGTGTCAGCGTACCTTGGCTATCATCCATTCCGACAAGGTGGCTAAACTCTACCTCAATTACTGGGAGTTTATGGACTTCTTCGTAGGCAGAAAAAGGGAAATCCACACGTAACGCTGTAGCCAAACGAACCAAGTCGTTAAGCGAAGCGAGACAAGAAAATATATCCTCTTCACCATAATAATTGCCTTTAAGCCATGTATTATCAGCAATAATATCCAGCAACTTCCATAGTGCCTGATCTTTTTTCAGCTCAGTGAGTAGTTTTTTACCATCTTCAGTATCGATTTTCTTCTGCAACGTCACGAACAGTTTCTGGATAGGCTCAATATTATCGAGTCGCAACTCTGGTATTATTTTACGCGGCACATGACGAATCAAGGTTGGAATCGATGTCATCGGGCGATTGCGGTTGGGTAGGATCTCTTTGCCGACAATCGCGTTAATGGTCGTGGATTTACCCGCTTTCATAGTACCCACAACTGCAAGGACCATTTCTTTCCCGAGAATTTTTTTTTGCTCCCCCTGCAACTCTTCAATTCTCTTTTCAGCTTTACTGCGATCAAACAATTGAGCATTGCTATCGCCCAGAACTTTCGGTTCTGTGAGCATTTTTTGCAGCAAGTCAATGTTAAGTTCTAACAATCTTTCGGCTTCATGACACAACAACTCGATATTATTCTCGTGCATTATTCTTCCTTATTTTGCTCATTTTTAATGCAAAAACACACTCTGGTAACATTTTCTTACGCATTCGCTCTTGGACGAACGAACATGCCAAATCTGTGATGGCCTGATGATATAGATTGGCAATCTGGATTTTAAGTACTGTACAGACTCACATGTCACATTTTCAAGCACATGTCAGCATGAACCATGCATACCAGACCTGAACCCACCACATATCACTTTCCGCCCAATAAACCGGCAGCCAAGGCGCCCGGGCTTCGCTCTGCCTGCGCTATGGTTTACCATGCTGGCAACTGCGGTGCATGGCACCGCCCACCCAGGCGCCATGGCGCCGCCATCGGACACCTCACCTCGAGCAACATGAGCAAAACAGCACAGCCCGGCAGCGAGCCCACCTTCTACTTCCACGTTTTGCAATATGTGTTTTTTAATGAACTGATTTATAAAGGTTTATGCTTCTTACGCTGATGAGCGCGGTACACAATTGGGACATGATGAAATTTGAGGACCATTGCTACAGATAGTAACGGTGTTCGTTTGAGCAACTGAACCGTCAGGACTTCATCCGCTTTGGCCGCAAAAAAACAAGTAAGGCCAGTCCAGCTGTTTCATATGTGAAACACAACATGCAGAAGTTCGTGGTCATAAACTGCAGAAGTTCAATTTGCAGTTATATTTCAATGCCTTGAAATAACATTCAAACAGCCTCATCAGCACCCAGCTGACTTGTTCATGTAGAAAGCCCCGGCCAGCAAACCATAGACCCCCCTTACTCGCTCATCCCGACCCAACAGCACGCCGAGCAATACTTCGCCGCTTTCCAAGGCGTCACCATGCCAGAAACACCAAAGGGCCGCTTCCACCACATCCAACCAACTGGCATGACCCAACTGATTACGTGACTTGCGCCGCCAGCTGCCGCGCACTACGGAACCAGTATTCGGGGATATGGCCGCCAGTGCCCGCTGCTCCATCACGCTAGGTGTGAGTCCATCCAGTTTGGCCTGACGGCTGTCACCCCCTCCCCGCAGCAATTTGTCGAGCAGCAGTGCCAGCAGGCGAAACGCGTCTTGATCTTCAAAACTTGCCTCTCTCCCCAGCAAGTCAGCAGCTCCGGCCATCAGTTGCTCACGCCCCTGGCAAATGGGCAGTAACGTGCGATCCAGCCGATGTTGCTCGATATGGATCGCCAATGCGGTCACAACCGCCAGCGGTGATGCCCCACGAACTTGGTGAGGCCCCCCCTTGCCAAGTAAAGAGGTCAGTTCCGTGACTCGCTCAGCTGACAGCAGGCAAGCAATCCCCTTGATCAGGGGGGCATCCCCCTGACCCGGTACCAGATGTTGGTTCATAGTGCCTCAGTGGCGATCGCGTTTGAAATGGGTGGTTTTGTGGCCAACGGTGACAATCTCGCCGCCCTGCAGCACCAGATAGTGACGACGCAGACGCTGGCAGAATTCCGCTGGCAAGCCCCAGCTGGCTTGCAGCATTGCCAATCCATTGCGATCGAGATAAACCAGTTCGCGCCCCTTGTGATAAGTAGAGCATCCGATGTTCAGGAGCACTTCTACAAGCTCGGGTGCGATGCCACGTTGCTGCATCCGGCATGACGCATGATGGCTATAGGTAGTATCCAGTTTACCGTTCATGACATTCTCCTTTGGTGCCGCTTTAGATGGACTCATTATATGTAGCCTGTATACTCATGCCGATACTGGTTACATACACATGTCGCATTTTGGAGCACATATGACACCCAAAGAGCTCACCTGGGATCAAACCCTGCGTTTTCGCCTGCTGGAGATCGTCTTGTTGTGGGAAGGACGACTCACCACCAACCACCTGACAACCGTTTTCAATATCGGTCGCCAGCAAGCCTCGCGAGACATCAACCTCTACCTCAACGAATACGCACCTGACGGGCTGGTTTATGACAAGAGCCTGAAGGGATACAAACCAACCGACCAGTTTGTGCCCCGCTTTAGTGAAGGCAAGGTTGACGAGTATCTGATGCTGCTGCACCGGGAGAAGCAATATCAGCGCCAGCACGAATCCGGGGTTCTGACCCTACCCTTGATGGATCTGCGCTACGGCCACATAGAGATCCTGGATGTGCCAAACCGACATATTGACCCGAAGATCGTACGTGGTTTGGTGCAAGCGGCTCGAGGCCAGTTACGGGTAGATGTGGACTATGTGTCACTGAGTTCAGAAGAGCAGAGCGGCCGCAATATCGTGCCTCATACCCTGGTTTATGACGGGATCCGCTGGCATGTGCGGGCCTATTGCGAGAAGAAAGGAGAATATCTGGACTTCGTGATGAGCCGCTTTCGTGGCGAACCTGACCTGCTGGATGCGTCACCCCATGGTAGGGAACTGGATCTGGAGTGGAACACCCAAGTCAGCGGCGTAGTCGTTCCCAATCCAAGTCTTAGTCAAGGTCAGCAAGCCATCATCGCCAGCGACTACGCCATGTCAGATGGCAAGTTATTGATCAGCCAGCGCATCCCTTTGATGCACTACGCATTGGAGCGGATGCAGGTGAGCTATAACGGCGAACACCAACAACATCCCCTGCTCTACCCGCTGGTGCTGGCCAATCGGGAGGAGCTCATCCAGCAAGGCTGTACCTTCAAACTCAAGAGTGCGGATTTGCAAGTGCTGCCACACTAGTGGCACTCCCTGCACTCATCACATCCGGCAAAGAGAACTCAACAAGAAGTGCTCCCGCCATGGCGGGAGCCTTTTCCAATCAAAGGCCCCAAATTACATAGTGCCAAGACGCGTCAGCAATTGATCATAATCAGTTGTAGCGGTCAACTAAATCCGGACACTGTGTTAAGCCGATTTTCGGCCTTCACTGGCGATACCCCATTATTGTGTTGATGCGGTCGCCGCCAGTTGTAGTCATCCATCAGGTAATAGCTGATATCCCGCTTCGCTTCCCGTAGGCTCATGTATCCCGTTGTCGGGAGCCACTCTGTCTTCAGACTCCTGAACAATCGCTCCATCGGTGCGTTATCCCAACAGTTGCCACGCCGACTCATGCTCTGGGTCATGCGATAGCGCCACAGTCGTTGCCGGAATGCCCGGCTGCCGTATTGGTTGCCCTGGTCTGAGTGACATAGCACACCTGATGGGCAACCCCGCTGCTGATAGGCCATCTCCAGTGCTTTTATTGCCAGCTCTGCATCAGGCTTGTCAGACATCGACCAGCGCACGACTCGGCGGGCATAAAGGTCGAGAACCACCGCCAGGTAATGCCAACGACCACCGGCCCAGACGTAGGTGATACCGCCACACCACACCTGATTGGGTTGCTGGACATCAAATTCGCGCGCCAGCACATTCGGGATATCCGGTCGCTCGGACCGGGCTGTCTTATAGGCATGGTAGCCAGGCTATTTCGATACCAGCTCACTTCCTTCATCAAGTTGCGCACCTTGAATCGGCCAATCTGATGCCCCAGCTCCCGCATCATCGACATCAGGGCTCGGCTGCCCGCTGAGCTCCGGCTCTATTTAAACAGACGCCGCAGTTCGCTTCGTTGCTGCAACCGCTCGGGGTTGATGCTGCGTTTGCGAGCCAGGTAGTCGTAAAAACAGGCGGCTGAGATACCGAAGGCGCAGCAGACCAGGGAGGTGGGGGCTTGCTCTATTAACCGGTCTATCAGCGCGTACGTTCGAGTTCGTCAGCCATCAAGAGAGCATTAGCCTTCCTAAGAAACACCCTCGATTGCCTGTAGGGTGAAACCAAACTCGGCGGCCCGACGGTGCAATCCCTTGACCACCCGATCGCGGTACTG
>NZ_JBFODK010000048.1:0-1378 GCF_040908275.1 Aeromonas sp. R4-3 | reverse complement strand
GGGCTCAAGGTCGGGCGGGACAGGCTGTTTCAGATATTGGCCGAGCACCGCCTGCTGGTGCAGCCCAGGCGGGCGTATCACAAGACCACCCACAGTTTTCACCGCTTCTACCGTCATCCCAACTTGCTCAAGGGGGGACCGGAGCCGGTCACGCCGGTGGCACCGGAGCAAGTCTGGGTCGCCGACATCACCTATCTGCCAGCCAGGAGCGGGCCGCTGTACCTGAGCCTGGTGACGGATGCGTACTCACGCAAGATAGTGGGCCATCACGTGCACGAAGGAATGCACGCCGAGTCGGTGGCGATGGCGTTGAAGAAAGCACTGAAGCAACAGCGTGGCGGCGGGGAGCTTATCCATCACTCGGACCGCGGCGTGCAGTATTGCTCGGGCTTCTATCAGGCGCTGCATGAGCGGCACGGGGTACGATGCTCGATGACGGATGGCTATGACTGTTACCAGAATGCGTTGGCGGAGCGGGTGAACGGGATATTGAAAGGAGAGTTGTTGTTGCAAAGCCCGCAGGACCTGGCGCAAGCGCGGGAGATGGTGCGCGAGGCGGTGGATATTTACAACCTAGAGCGACCGCATCATGGGTTGAAAATGGGTTGAAATACAGAACCCCCGACGCGGTGCATCGGGGGTTCTGAGTCACGTGAAGCTAGACGAAAATGTGTAAACCTATTTCAGGACTAGACAATGTACTCCAGCGAATCAGCTCATCCCAGGCGCGCACTTACCCCATGCCCCGGAGCTGTGGCCTGAATCGCCTCACCCTCAGGCACAAGAAGCCTCCCGTGTACCTCGTGGACGACCCTGGCCACCAGGACCGAAACCAACATCCATTACCCAGGGCAGAAAAGCAGAGCACCTCAACCCCCCAGAGTGACACAACTTCATCACTTCTTCATTTATCGAGCAGCCAAGTCTGTTGAGTGAACAGTTGCCCCTCCCTCTACTTCGTATGCACGTGGAGGAGTGTCCAGGGAAGCCGTGTGAGCCGTGGTGATAAATAGAGGCCATGTGGCAAGTCGGTGATGCAGTCACACCTTTAGTGGTGACGGTGGTGTTTCGGGGGGCTTGAAACGAAAAAAAGCCCAGTCTTTCGACTGGGCTTTCTAAATATTGGCGGAGCGGACGGGACTCGAACCCGCGACCCCCGGCGTGACAGGCCGGTATTCTAACCGACTGAACTACCGCTCCGCTGTCTGGTTAGCATTTTGCTAAATTGTCTGCCGTTTCAACGAGGTGTCATCCTCTCGGCCAATCATGCAATGTGTGCACAACTGTTTAATTGGGTGCCTGGCAGTGTCCTACTCTCGCATGGCGAATGCCACACTACCATCGGCGCTACCGCGTTTCACTTCTGAGTTCGGCATGG
>NZ_JBFODK010000047.1:0-57240 GCF_040908275.1 Aeromonas sp. R4-3 | reverse complement strand
TGGTGGTCGTTACTGGGCTCGAACCAGTGACCCCCTCCTTGTAAGGGAGGTGCTCTCCCAGCTGAGCTAAACGACCTGGGATACTCTGTGGTCAAGATTGGTGGGTCGTGCTGGGTTCGAACCAGCGACCAATTGATTAAGAGTCAACTGCTCTACCAACTGAGCTAACGACCCACACCTTGAACCTGTCACCGCCTGCCGTGGCAGACCGCGTTAAAACTGGTGGTCGTTACTGGGCTCGAACCAGTGACCCCCTCCTTGTAAGGGAGGTGCTCTCCCAGCTGAGCTAAACGACCTGGGAATTCTGTCTTCACCCGTTGTGAAGAAATGGTGGGTCGTGCTGGATTCGAACCAGCGACCAATTGATTAAAAGTCAACTGCTCTACCGACTGAGCTAACGACCCTCACCACGACCAGCTCCGAGCGCACTGCTGCACCGGCTCTGACGGCGGCCTATATTACGGATTTATCATCCTGGCGCAATAGAAAAATCTTAAATTAAATCTGTTTGCTCACTGCGCATACAAAGCAGAGCCGCATTTACAAGACTGTTACGAAAACAGTGACATGCAGCAATGTTACAGCTTGCCGAGGCTCTGCTTGGCCAACTGGGCTGGCGAGGTATTGGGGTAACCCTTGATCACCTGCTCATAGAAAGTCTTGGCTTCCGCTTTCTTGCCGTCGAGCTGCGCCAGCATGCCGAGTTTCAGCAGGGCATCGGCCCGCTTGGGCGACTTGCTGTACTTGTTCGCCACAGTGGAGAACTGGCTGGCTGCACCGGCTCTGTCACCCTTGTTGAACATCAGCTGGCCGAGCCAGTAGTGCGCATTGGGAACATAGCTGGAGCTCGGGAACTGTTTGATGAACCCTTCGAAGGCAGGAATGGCCTTGTCGTAATTCTTCTCCTTGAGCACCATGTTCACGGCTGCGTCATAGGCCTGGTTCTCGTCCTGATTGGTCGAGTAGTTGGCCGCGGCGGCTGGCGTCGTGGCGCCGGCTGCAGGAGTCGCGGGCGCTGCGGCGGCAGGCTGGCTGTTGGCCACCTTGTCGAGCTCCTGATAGAGCTGGCGCTGACGCTCTTGCGACTGCTCCATCTGGTAGGTCTGCTGCTCCAGCTGACCACGCAGTTCGGAGACTTCCCCTTGCAGGGAGTCGACCTGTTGCTGCAGCTCGGCCTGCAGGCGCAGACGGGCGTTCAGGGTGCGCTCCAGCAGGGCGACTCTGTCTTCCAGGCTGCCCGTGGGCACTATGGCACCGTTGTTGCCGCTAAGGACAACCCCACCACCCGAGTCACCGCCCAGATCGCTGACAGGAGCCGCCGCATGCGCATTCAGAGCAACCAATACGGCCAGCGCAACAACAGCTTGCTTGTACACAGATTTCATTCGGATCAAACCTTAGCGTTTAGTGCAAATAAAACGGCCAGCGCCATAGTCGCTCGCTTATACAGATTTCATTCGGATCAAACCTTGGCGTTTAGTGCAAATAAAACGGCCATCGAAATGGCCGCTTGCATATAAACGAACTTCGTTCGGTTCAAACCTTAGTAAACCAGAACCGCACGGCGGTTTTTGGCAAAGGCGTCCTCGGTGTGGGACAGATCCAGTGGCTTCTCTTCGCCATAGCTGACGATGGAGAGCTGTTCGGCCTGCACACCCAGGGTTTGCAGATACTTGGCAACGGCCTTGGCACGACGCTCGCCCAGGGCGATGTTGTATTCCGGAGTACCGCGCTCATCGGCGTGGCCTTCGATCAACACCTTGACGCTCGGACGCTCACGCAGGTAGCTGGCATGGGCATCCAGCAGGTCGGCGTACTGACCCTGAATGTCGTAACCATCGTACGGGAAGTAGATCACGTTATCGCGCTGCAGAGCTTCGAACTTCTGACGCATCTGCTCTTCCGGGGACAACATGCCGTTGGCGCCACCGGTTTGTACACCGCCCATGCCGTCGGTCATGCCAGACTCGGCGCCAGCGGCGTCGGAGTCGGAAGAAGAACTACAGGCAGCCAGGGTGAACAGTGGCAGTGCGATGGCCAGACCCTTGAGCAGTTTATTGAGTTGCATGCTATTTCCTTAAACCTTTATAACAAAACAAAAAACAATCGATTTTTTTATCAATTCAAGAAGGGCGACCAAGCTGGTGCACGAATTTCACCGCTACTGGTCGGAAGCACTGCCTTGAAGCGACCATCGGTCGACACCAACGCAAGACTCTTACGACCCTGATAGATGGTGGCATAAATGATCATGCTGCCATTGGGAGCCACACTTGGCGACTCATCGAGAGCACTCTGGGTCAGTACCAACATGGCTCCGTTTTCCATATCCTGGCGAGCGATGCGATATTGTCCCTGAACCCGGGTCACCACCACCATGGACTTGCCGTCCGGCGTGATGGATGCACCCTGGTTGGAATCCCCTTCCCAGGTCATCCGGCGAGTGACGCCAGTCGCCAAATTTACGCTATAAATCTGGGGTTTGCCACCACGTTCAGAGGTGAACAGCAAAGTTTGACCGTCCGGCATCCAGGAGGGTTCGGTGTCTATGGTACGGTTATTTGTGACTCGAGTGAGTTGCTTGCTAGCAACATCAACAACATAGAGATCAGGCTGCCCATCTTTGGACAAAACAATAGCCAAACGGCGACCATCTGGTGACCACTCGGGGGCACCGTTGATGCCACGGAAACTGGTGATCAGACTGCGTTGCTGGGTATAGATGTCCTGCACATAGATCTCGGACTTCTGGTTCTCGAAGCTAACATAGGCCAGCTTGCTGCCATCCGGCGACCAGGCCGGTGACATCAACGGCTCGCGGGAGCGCAGCAGGGTCTTCTCGTTGTAGCCATCGTAATCGGAGATACGCAGCTGGTACGGGAACTGGGTGCCCTGCTGGACGGAGACATAGGCCAGTCGGGTCAGGAAGGCACCACGCTCACCGGTCAGGCGCTCGTAGACAATGTCGGAGATGCGGTGGGCGAACTGGCGCATCTGGGCACCCGGTATGGTCGCCATGCGGCTGTCGAGGATGTAACCATTCGCTTCGCCGCCCTGGGTCTTGGCCAGCTGGCCCTTCAGAACGTCGACCAGCTCGAAGTTGATCTTGTAGGTGCCATCACCTACCGCCGCGATGGAACCGACCACCACGGCCTCCACACCCTGGGACGCCCAGGGGGCGAAGTTGATCTCGCCACTGCTGCTCGGAGTCTGCGGCATCTGACCACGGGCCAGCGGCTTGAACTTGCCGCTGCGCATCAGGTCGTTGGAGACCACCTCGGCGATGTCCTGTGGCAGTTGACCATTGCCCTCCCACTTGAAGGGGGCTATGGCGATGGGGCGCGCACTGTCAATACCGCCGGTGATGACGATGTCCAAGGCCGCCTGAGCGCTCTGGCCTAGCAGAAGGCAGCCAACCAAAGCAAAAAACACTTTTCTTATCATGGCTTAAATACTCTGTTCCAATAAAAATGAGAGGTGAAATTCCTTTATCAGCAGATGCTGCCAACCACGGTCAATGACCCCGTTTTATCACGTCTAGATGCTAGGTTCTAACTTGAGGTTAAGTTCCTTCAACTGCTCGAATACCGCCGGATCCTTCGGCACCGGCAACTGATTCGCCTTCAGCACAGCCGCCTTGCCGGAGCGGCAGACCGCAGGGTCACCCTGGCCGTTGTCCACCGAGATGACGAAGCCGGTACTGGCCAATTTGACACCGATAGTACAGGTTTTGCCCCGCATGGTGGGATCCAAAATCATATAGCGCTCCACCGTGGCGGCGATGAGGGCGGCATATTTCTGGGCTTCCCCCTGAGCCGCAGCCGATGCAGCCTGGCTGCGGGAATTGGCCTCGGCCTCCAGCTGCTGCTGCATCATGGCTTCCATCTCTTTCTGCAACTTGGCCTCCTCGGCCGCCTTGCGCTTGCGCTCTGCCTCTATCTTGGCCTTCTTGTCAGCCTCGGCCTTCGCCTTCTTGTCTGCGTCAGCTTTTGCCTTCTTGGCGGCTTCATCTGCAGCCTTTCTCTCTGCCTCAGCCTTGGCCTTCTTCTCGGCTTCCGCCTTGGCTTTCTTCTCAGCCTCGGCCTTGGCCTTCTTGTCGGCTTCAGCCTTCTTGGCCGCATCCGCCTTCGCCTTGGCTTTCTCTTCGGCCTGCTTCTTCTCCAGCTCTTCTTTCTTTTTCTTGAGCGCCAGCGCCTTGGCAAGTTCCTCTTCCTGGCGCTTGGCTTCGGCCTGCTTGGTCTTCTGCGCCTCCAGCTTGCGGGCTTCCTCGGCCTTCTGGGCCTGCTCTTCCGCCTGCTTCTGCTCGGCTACCTTCTTCTGCTTCTCGGTCTCGGCCTTGCGGGTGGCCTCCTCGGCCTCCTTGCGCTTGGTCTCGGCGATGCGCAGACGCTCCTGCTCCTTCGCCAGCTCGCGCCGGGCCTGATCGGCGTCTTCCTTGTCCTTCTCTTTCTGCTGCTGGGCAGCCTTGGGCTGAGCTTTCTGCTGCTGGATCTGCTGTGCCTGTTGCTCCAGGAACTCGCTGTCCAGCATCACTGCATTGACGATCTGTCCCTTCGACTCGGGGCGCTTGGGCTTGCTGAAGTCGACACCGACCAGCAATATGATGCCGATGATCAGATGCAGCAGCAGCGACGCGACGAGATAACCGGAAATACCACGCTTCACATCCATCTCCGTCAGTTCACCGGATCCGTCATCAGGCCAACCTGAGGCACACCGGCTTTCTTGAGGGCCACCATCAGCAGGATCACCTCTTCGTAACGCACGGACTTGTCACCCGCCACCACCACGGGAGCGTTCTGGTTGATGGCCAGATAACCCATCGCCTTCTCGGTGATGTATTGCTGCATCGCCTCGGGCGTGCCACTTGGCACTGGCTCATCATCCGCCTCACCGGCCTTGATGACGTACTCACCCTCGGTGTTGACGCTGACGATGAAGGGGGGCTTGGCGTCCTCGGGCAACTGCTCGGACTCGGCCTGGGGCAGGTCCACCTTGACCCCTTGCGTGATCACCGGCGTCACCGCCATGAAGATGATGAGCAGCACCAGCATGACGTCGATATAGGGCACCACGTTGATCTCGGCGACCTTCTTGCGCCGGATCCGCTGATAGGTTTGCATTTACTTGTCACCCTGCTGCTGTGCAATCTGACGGTTCAGTATGGTGGTGAACTCGTCCATGAAGTTGGCGTAGGCGTTCTCCAGCTTCTCTACCTTGTTGGTGAATCTGTTATAGAAAATAACCGCGGGAATGGCCGCGAACAGACCCATGGCGGTGGCGATCAGCGCCTCCGCGATGCCCGGTGCCACCATCTGCAGGGTCGCCTGCTGCACCTGACCCAGTGCAATAAAGGCGTTCATGATGCCCCATACGGTACCAAACAGGCCGATATAGGGGCTGATGGAGCCGACGGTCGCCAGCACTGGCAGGTTGGATTCCAGCTCGTCCACCGCACGGGACAGCGAGACACGCATGGCACGATAGGTACCGTCCATCACCGCATCCTGGCCACGAGCGCCGGCCTTGAGCAGGCGGGCATACTCCTTGAAGCCGGAATAGAAGATGTCTTCCATGCCTTCGATGTCATCGCGGCGGGAAGAGGACTCCTGATAGAGACGGTTGAGGTCGACGCCGGACCAGAATCTGTCTTCAAACTGCTCCGAGGCGAGGTTGGCCGCCTTGATGACCTTGGAACGCTGGATGATCAGCGCCCAGGAGACGACCGACATGCCCATCAGGGTCATCATGACCAGTTTCACCAGCAGACTGGCTTGCCAGAACAGACCAATAAACGAAATTTCAGCGTGCACTTAACAGCACTCCCTTGATTTTTTCAGGTATTGCAACAGGTTTCATTTGCGGATGACTGACACAGGCAATCTGTACCATGGCCTGGGTGATCAGTCGTCCATCAGCCGCCAGGATCTGCTGTGAAAAGCGCATGGAAGCACGTTTCACTTCAGTCACTTGCGTCAATACGGTCAGCAGTTCATTGAAGCGGGCCGCGGAGCGGAAATCGATCTCGGTGCGACTCACCACGAAGGCGATCCCCGCCTGCAACAGGACATCTTGCTCGATGTCGCCGGCGCGCAGGAACTCGGTGCGAGCCCGTTCCATAAACTTGAGATAATTGGCGTTGTAGACGATGCCTCCGGCGTCTGTGTCTTCGTAGTAGACACGTACCGGAAACTCAGAGACTTCCCCCATAAAAATCTGTGATCCATTCGACAGTCAGATGGGGGGCTATCATAGCGCAGGGCTGAATAGGAAAGAAGCAGGGGGAGACAGGGAAATCCCATCTCCCCCTGTTTTTTATGGCAGGCAATAACGGCCGATCCGCCGGGGGCAAAACCACGGCCGCACTGCGGGGTACAAAAGCAGAGGGAGGCAGAAAATGTCTGGCCTCCCTCAGTGTTTATGGCAGGTAATACCCGCTGGTCAGCCAGAGCCCGTACAACAGGCTTGGCAAGGCGAGCCAGGGGAAAAACAGCAGGCGGCCAACCAGGCTGCGGGGGTGGAACCCCAGTCCGTGCATGACGCCGCAGCAGACCGCCCACATCAGCCAGGGGGCCAGCCAGAGACCGTGGTCACTGGTGTTGGCGGCCACCAGATTCGGTGCCTGCAAGATGGCGACGCCCAGCAGGGCCGCCGCCAGCAACATCAGACCTTGCCATGGCTGGCGCTCCAGGGGAGCGGCCAGCCGGGCGAGCCTGTCACTTGTCTTCATCGATCTGACGATCCAGGTTCTCGGTGTGCTCCAGCCAGAGCGCATTGATGATCCCAAACGCACAGGCCAGCAACAGCCCCAGGATCCAGGTGAAATACCACATATCAGGGCACCTTCTTAGTAGAGCGATTGTTGGTTGTCTTCGATGTGCTTGTTACTCACCCGGCCAAACATCTTGATGTAGGTCCAGATGGTGTAAGCCAGCACTGTCGGTACGAAGACGACTGCGACTACCGTCATCACCTTGAGGGTGTTGAAGGAGGCGGTGGCATCCCACATGGTCAGGCTCTGGGACGGCTCCAGGCTGGAGGGCATCACGAACGGGAACATGGAGAAGCCCGCGGTCAGTATGATGCCGGCAATGGCCAGGGAGGAGAACAGGAACGCCATCCAGCCCTTGCCCAGCTTGGCCGCAAGCGCGGTCAGCAGGCTCATCACCAGACCCAGCACGGGGGCGGCAATCATCCAGGGGTAGAGGTTGTAGTTCTGCATCCAGGCACCGGCCTGCACCACCACTTCCTTGTGAAGCGGGTTGGTGACGGCGTCGGTGGCGACGGCGCCCACGATCACATAGCCATCCATGCCGCTCACCCAGACACCGGCCAGGGCAAACAGCACCAGGGTCAGCAGGGAGAAGATCATGGCGGCGGTACGGGAGCGGGCCAGCACTTCACCTTCGGTCTTCATCATCAGCCAGGCAGCGCCCTGGGTCACTATCATGAACAGGCTCACCAGACCGGCCAGCAGGCCGAACGGGTTGAGCAGGCCGAAGAAGTTGCCGTGGTAGGTCAGCATCAGGAACTGGTTGAAGCTGAACGGTACCCCTTGCAGCAGGTTGCCGAAGGCCACCCCGAAGATGACGGGGGGAATGGCACTACCGGCGAACAGCGCCCAGTCCCAGCTGGTGCGCCACTGGGCGCCTTCCTGCAGGGAGCGGTACTTGAAGCCGACCGGACGGAAGAAGAGCGCCATCAGGGTCAGGATCATGGCGATGTAGAAGCCGGAGAAGGCCGCCGCATAGACCATGGGCCAGGCTGCGAACAGGGCACCGCCCGCGGTGACCAGCCAGACCTGGTTGCCTTCCCAGTGCGGCCCCATGGTGTTGAGCATCACTCGACGCTCCACATCCTTCTTGCCGACGAAGGGGAGCAGGGCACCGACCCCCATATCGAAACCGTCGGTGATGGCGAAGCCGATCAGCAGCACGCCGACCAAGACCCACCAGACCAGACGCAACATTTCGTAATCAAACATGGGTTACTCTCCTTATGCCTTGCTCTGTTCGAAGTGGTACTTGCCCGTCTTCAGGCTGCTTGGGCCCAGACGCGCATACTTGAACATCAGGTACATCTCGATGATCAGCAGTACGGTGTAGAACAGGCAGATCCCGATCAGGGAGAACCAGATCTCGGACGCAGGGATATTGGATGCGGAGACTGAGGTCGGCAGCATCTCGGCTATGGTCCAGGGTTGGCGACCGTACTCGGCGACAAACCAGCCCGCCTCGATGGCGATCCAGGGCAGCGGGATGCCGTACAGCAGCGCCTTGAGCAACCACTTGCGCTCACCGATCTTGTGGCGAGTGCTGTCATAGAAGGCCAGACCGATCAGCACCAGCATCAACATGCCGCAGGCAACCATGATGCGGAAGGCGAAGAACAGCGGCAGTACCTGCGGGATGGAGTCATCCACGGCGGCCTTGATCTGATCGTCAGTCGCGTCGGTCACGTTGGCGGTGTAACGCTTGAGCAGCAGACCGTAGCCCAGATCCTGCTTCACTTCGTCGAAGCGAGCGCGGGTCTCTTCTGACTTGTCGCCGGATTGCAGCTTGGTCAGCAGATCGTAGGCTGTCATGCCGCTGCGCACGCGCACTTCATGCTCGCTCTTCAGATCCTTGAGACCGGTCACCTGACCGTCCAGGGAACGGGTCGCTATGATGCCGAGGGCATAAGGGATCTTGATGGCGTAGTCGGTGCGCATCTCTTCCTGGTTCGGAATGCCGAACAGGGTGAAGGATGCGGGAGCCGGCTCTGTGTTCCACTCGGCCTCGATGGCCGCCAGTTTCACCTTCTGCACTTCCCCCGTCTCGTAGCCTGACTCGTCACCCAGCACCAGCACGGAGAGGATGGAGGCCATGCCGAACGCGGCCGCGATGGCGAAGGAGCGACGGGCGAAGGCCACATCACGATTCTTCAGCAGGTAGTAGGAGGAGATGCCCAGCACGAACATGGCGCCCGTGGTGTAGCCCGCCGCCACTGTGTGGACGAACTTGACCTGAGCAACCGGGTTGAACACCAGATCGGCGAAACTCACCATCTCCATCCGCATGGATTCGAAGTTGAATTCGGCACCGACCGGGTTCTGCATCCAGCCGTTGGCGACCAGGATCCAGAGGGCGGAGAGGTTGGTCCCAAGAGCCATCAGCCAGGTTGCCGCCAGATGCTGGCGCTTGGTGAGGCGATCCCAACCGAAGAAGAACATGCCGACGAAGGTGGACTCCAGGAAGAAGGCCATCAAGCCTTCGATGGCCAGCGGGGCCCCGAAGATATCGCCGACATAGTGGGAGTAGTAAGCCCAGTTGGTACCGAACTGAAACTCCATGGTGAGCCCGGTGGTAACCCCAAGGGCGAAGTTGATACCAAACAACTTGCCCCAGAACTTGGTCATGTCCCGGTACACTGTGTTGTTGGTCATCACATAGACAGACTCCATGATCGCCAGAATGAAGGCCATTCCCAGCGTCAGGGGTACAAACAGGAAGTGATAAAGGGCCGTCGCAGCGAATTGGAACCGCGATAGGTCTACCACATGCTCAGCAATCATGATGTTTCCTCACCGATTATTGGCACGGCTATTTTAAGTTTTAAGGACAAAGCTTCCATTGGAAGTCCCCGAATGGTCGATCACCCCTCGCGGACTGACCGGATTCGACTGCCACCACATTAACAACAAGGCAATATAGAGGAACAAAAAAAGCTAATGTTTAACATCTGGTAAACATTAACTGCAGTTCTATTCTCGCCTATAATGATGGCTGTTTTATATCATCTTTATTTGATTGAAATCAATGTAAACCCATCATCAATACATGCCTTTTCAAGGTAACTTACAAGCCGTTTCCCATTAATTTTGGGAGCTTGCTCACAAAAAACATTAAACCGTAAATACTTGATTTAAATCAATTTTAACTCTCGTCAAAATAGTTTCAATTCTGTTAATCAAATAGACAAGGTGAGCAGGCTCACCCTTATCAATCCGGTATTTCAAGAATGATGCAGGCCATCATGAAATCAATTTAAAACCAGCAAAAACACATGTTTATGCGGATTGGCCCGCCTCGCAAAATCATTAATTTATCTAATCCGAAACACATAGATTTTCTTGTTTGTCCGGCCCGGCAAGAGCTCCTACAATGCGCCTCGCAGTGAGGGCACACCTCTGGATACAGGCCGGTCATTCCGGGTTCCCGGTACGTATTCGATGAACATTTCGAACCTGTTTGTTGGGATTAATGATGAAAAAGTTTGTTGCCAAGACCATCCGTTACTACAAGCTTTCGTTCGTTCAACTCTATCAAATGAACCGACTCTGAGGCCTCGCGACGGCTCCTTTGTGTTTTCCCGACCGGTCTGCAGACGCACTCACTGTCTGTGAACATCCATCCTGAATTGTCTTTGCCCACCGCATCCGCCGTGGGCTTTTTTTTGCCCGGACAATAAAAAACCGCCCTTGGAGGCGGTTTGTCGTTCAAAAGGCTGCTTTTACTGCTCATCTGGCCGTTGCAGGCCAAAGTGCGCATAAGCTCTCGGTGTCGCGATCCGCCCTCTGGGTGTACGTTGCAGATAGCCTTGCTGGATCAGATAAGGCTCCAGCACGTCCTCTATGGTGTCCTTCTCTTCCCCTATGGCGGCGGCCAGGTTGTCGAGACCCACGGGCCCCCCCATAAACTTGTCGATGACGGCTAACAATAGCTTGCGGTCCATGAAGTCGAACCCCTCGTTGTCCACATCCAGCATGTCCATGGCACGGGCCGCTATGGGTCCATCAATGCGGCCATCGGATTTCACCTGGGCGAAATCCCGCACCCGTCTTAACAGACGGTTAGCAATCCGCGGGGTCCCCCGGGAGCGGCGAGCCACCTCCAGCGCACCGTCTCCCGACATGTCGAGCCCGAGGCAGCGGGCGCTGCGGGAGACGATGTCGGTGAGATCCTTGACGTTGTAGAACTCGAGACGTTGGACGATCCCGAAACGGTCACGCAAGGGGCTGGTCAGGGAGCCGGCCCGGGTGGTGGCCCCGATCAGGGTGAAGGGAGGCAGATCGAGCTTGATGGAGCGGGCGGCAGGCCCCTCTCCTATCATGATGTCGAGCTGGTAATCCTCCATGGCCGGATAGAGCACCTCCTCCACCACAGGGCTGAGGCGGTGGATTTCATCGATGAAGAGCACATCGTTCGGTTCGAGGTTGGTGAGCAGCGCGGCGAGATCCCCCGCCTTCTCCAGCACGGGGCCCGAGGTGGTCTTGATGTTGACCCCCATCTCGTTGGCCACTATGTTGGCCAGCGTGGTCTTGCCGAGCCCGGGCGGGCCGAAGATCAGCAGATGATCGAGGGCCTCCCCGCGCTGGCGGGCGGCCTCGATGAAGATCTCCATCTGGTCGCAGACATGATCCTGCCCGGTGTAATCCGCCAGCTTCTTGGGCCGGATGGCCCTGTCGATGACCTCGTCCTCGCGGGCGGCACCGGCCGAGATGAGACGATCCGCTTCAATCATGCACTACCTCACGCTCTGCATCCCCGTGGTCACAGTAGAGTGACCCGGGATGGTCCGCTTGCTTCATTGTCATCCTCACACCAGGCTGCGCAGGGATTCACGGATGATGGCTTCCACCGACATGCCCTCGCTGGCCACCTTGGCCACGATCTGGCTCGCCTGCTGCGGCTTGTAACCGAGCGCCACCAGGGCGCTGGCAGCCTCTTCACTGGCATCGGGGGCGCGCAGCTGGCTCTCCTGGGCGGGCAAGCTGATGGCGGCAGGGGAGAAGAGATCGTGGCTGACCCAACCCTTGAGGCGGTCCTTCATCTCCACTACCAGCCGCTCGGCGGTCTTCTTGCCCACGCCGGGCAGCTTGACCAGGGAGCTTATCTCCTCGCGCTCGACGCTCATCACGAACTGGGTGGCCGTCATGCCGGAGAGGATGGCCAGCGCCAGTTTGGGGCCGACCCCGTTGGTCTTGATCAGCTCGCGAAACAGCGCCCGCTCCTGCTTGTGGTTGAAGCCATAGAGCAGCTGGGCATCTTCGCGCACCACGAAGTGGGTGTGAATGACAGCTTCCTTCCCGAGCTCGGGCAGATCATAGAAGCAGCTCATGGGCATGTGCACTTCATAACCCAGGCCCCCCACTTCGATCAGCACCTCAGGGGGTTGTTTCTCGATGATGACGCCTCTCAAGCGACCGATCATGTTCTCTTCCTCGCCACGCAGACTCTTGCAAATTGGGTCATAGCATAAAGAATAACTGGATAAGTATCCAGCATAGGGCCATGGAGGACAGCAAGGGAGGCTGTCTACCCTGATACTCTCTGCGCAGATATGGGCAGTCACTTTATTTCCCACCGGGAATGGCGCATCTTGGCCATTGAGCGAACACTCAGTGGGCTTGTTCGGAACCAGGGAAGGTCCTGCATCATGAAAATTGTCACGACATCGAATCTTGGGCTCACTATCTTGCTCGGCTGCACACTGGGCATGGGGGTGATCGGCTGGTATGGCAGCCAGCGGCTGGCCGATTTGCTCTCCTATGTGCTGGGTGCCGCCTGGCAAACGGCCGATGGCGCCATGGAGGGATCCATCGAGCTGGGCAATCAGTCGCTCTATATCCAGAAAATGCTCAGAGGCATGCCCCTTGACGAGCCCGAGCTGCAACGGGCCAGACAGGCAGCCACCGACGCCTTGCGACGGGTGGAGCAAGGCAAGCTCATCGATGCGACTGCGCTCGGCACCCTGAACTTGCATGAGCAGGCCTATCAGCAACAGCAGGAAAAACTGCTGACGCTCTACCGCACCTTTACCGGTGTTGATCGGGCGCTGCGCGCCAGCTCGGAGCGCATGTCACGCCTCTCGACCCAGCTGGAAGTGATCGGTGATGGCGCGGTGGAGAGCCTCACCCGGTCACCGGATGAGGCCATCAGCTGGAATGGCGGCCTCGCCACCCGCTGGCAGGCGGCCGACGGCGGTATGGAGGCCAACATAGGTTTCCTGCGTCAGCTCTATGCCCTGGAGAAGATGCAGAGTGAAGGCCCCACCCCCGCCATCCAGGCCGAACTGGCCGAGGCCACCCGCTTCTACCAGGAGGCGGTCGACGGCATGCTGGCGACCGGCCTGTTCGATGTGCCCGGTGAAGGGGAGTTCGCCGGCCAATCCCTCGCCACCCAGTATCGCGCCCTGCTGGCCGACAACACCCGCCTTAACCGTGAATGGATCTCCGCCCTGACCGATTACCAGAGCCAGCTGGCTCGTTACGACAGCAGTGCCGAACAGCTCAAGCAGGCGCTGGTCGAGGTCGAGGCCAAGGGGGATGCCACTGTCGAGGATCAGGTAAATCAACTCAATACCATCATCGGCCATACCAGGAACCTGATCCTGGGCGCCCTGGTGTTGAGCCTGCTGATTGTCGCCCTCTGCGGCATCTGGCTGGTGCGCACCATAGTCCGCCCCCTGTTGCAAGTTGACCGGCGCATGCAGGACATAGCCGCGGGCGATGGGGATCTCAATGCCCGCATCAACCTCAAGCGAAACGACGAGCTGGGCTCGCTGGCCGGCAGCGTGGATCGCTTCATCGAGAAACTGCAGCAGATGATCAGTGCCACCATGGACAACAACCAGCACATCAACCAGCACGTGCACACCTCGGTCAACCGAGTCGAGGCCATCAGCCAGAGCAGCCGTCAAACCGCCAAGCATGCCCAGGCGCTACACCATGACAGCGAGCAGATGGTGCGGGTCGCCACCTCTATCTCTGACAACTGCGGCCTGGCCGCGCACAATGCCAACGAGGTCCGCCAGCTCACCGCAGAAAGCAGTCAGTACGTGACCTCCGCCAGCAACGGCATGCAGCGCGTGGTGGTGGAAGTGGGCGAGTGCGCCACCGCCATCAATGCCCTCAAGGAGCAGGCTGGCCAGATTGGCCAGATCATCTCCACCATCAGCAACATCTCGGAGCAAACCAACCTGCTGGCCCTCAACGCCGCCATCGAAGCCGCCCGGGCTGGTGAGATGGGTCGCGGTTTTGCCGTGGTGGCCGACGAGGTGCGCACCCTGGCCAACCGCACCGCCGCCTCCAGCGCCGAGATAACCGAGGTGATCAGCAGCATCCAGCAGCAGACCGAACAGGCCTATCTGATGATGCAACGCAACCTGAAAACCGTGGAATCAGGCATGGCGGATTCCGACAACACCAGGCAGATCCTGTTCAAGGTAGAGGAGGCCATCGACCAGTTGGCGGACATGGTGCAACAGGTAGCGGATGCCACCAGCCAGCTCTCCCACACCCTGAGCCACACCACCGACAAGGTCTCGGACATCAGCCTGCAGGCCCAGACCGGTGAGCAGGAGGCGCAGGAGTGCCTGCAGCTCGCCTCCTCCCTCCATCAGGCCAGCTTGCAGCAGCAGCGACTGCTGTCACAGTTTCGGGTCTAGCGCAGGCGGGGGCCCGCCCCCGCTTTCTCCCGCTGTGCAAATTTAGCCCTTGGGCAGCAACGCCCGGCCTGTTAAAATTCCGCACTTGAAATTTTCCAGGGCCCCGCGCCCGTTCTAGCTAAGGTCTACCGCGATGCGTACCAGCCAATATCTGCTTTCCACTCTCAAGGAAACCCCCTCCGACGCTGAAGTCATCAGCCACCAGCTGATGCTGCGCGCCGGGATGATCCGTAAACTGGCCTCCGGCATGTACGCCTGGCTGCCAACCGGTCTGCGGGTACTGAAAAAGATCGAGAACATTGTTCGCGAAGAGATGAACAATGCTGGTGCCATCGAAGTCTCCATGCCGGTGGTGCAACCCGCCGAGCTGTGGCAGGAGTCCGGCCGCTGGGATGACTACGGTCCCGAGCTGTGCCGCCTGACCGACCGCCACAACCGCCCCTTCGTGCTGGGCCCGACCCACGAAGAGGTGATCACCGCCCTGGTCCGTTACGAAGTGAACAGCTACAAGCAGCTGCCGCTCAACCTCTACCAGATCCAGACCAAGTTCCGTGACGAGGTGCGTCCCCGTTTCGGCGTGATGCGCGGTCGCGAGTTCCTGATGAAGGATGCCTACTCCTTCCACATCGACAAGGCCTCGCTGATCGAGACCTACGAGAAGATGCACGCCGCCTACTGCGCCGCCTTCACCCGCATGGGTCTGAACTTCCGTCCGGTGCAGGCCGATACCGGCTCCATCGGCGGTACTGGCTCCCACGAATTCCAGGTGCTGGCCGAGAGCGGTGAAGACTTGATCGCCTTCTCCGATACATCAGATTACGCCGCCAACATCGAGATGGCCGAAGCCCTGGCACCCGTTGGCGAGCGCGCTGCCGCAACCAAAGCTCTGACCAAGGTTGCCACCCCGGCGGTGCACACCATAGACGAAGTGGCCGCCTTCCTGGCCGTGGCCCCGACCGCCATCGCCAAGACCCTGCTGGTACTGGCGGAAGCGGATGAGCACGGCAAGCAGGCTGTCATCGCCCTGGTACTGCGTGGCGACCACGAGCTGAACGAGATCAAGGCCGAGAAGCTCCCTGGCGTGGCTAACCCGCTGACCTTCGCCAATGACGAGCAGATCAAGGCTGCCGCCGGTTGCGATGCAGGTTCCATAGGCCCGGTCGGCTTTGCCGGTCGCATCATTGCCGATCGCAGCGCCGCCCATCTTGCCGATTTTGTCTGCGGTGCCAACGAGACCGGCTTCCACCTGACCGGTGCCAACTGGGATCGCGACATCGCCACTTATGAAGTGGCCGACCTGCGCAACGTGGTGGAAGGCGACCCCAGCCCCTGCGGCCAGGGCAAGCTGCTGCTCAAGCGCGGTATCGAAGTGGGCCACATCTTCCAGCTGGGTACCAAGTACTCCGAAGCCATGAAGGCCAGCGTGCTGAACGAGGGCGGCAAGTCCGTCACCATGGAGATGGGTTGCTACGGCATAGGTGTGTCCCGTCTGGTGGCGGCCGCCATCGAGCAGAACAACGACCAGTACGGCATCATCTGGCCGGAAGCCATAGCCCCGTTCGAAGTGGCCATAGTGCCGATGAACATGCACAAGTCCGAGCGCGTCGCCGAGCAGGCACAGCAGTTCTACGCCGAGCTGAAAGCCGCCGGTGTGGACGTCTTGTTCGACGACCGTAAAGAGCGTCCGGGCGTGATGTTCGCCGACATGGAGCTGATCGGTATCCCGCACGCCATCGTCATCGGCGACCGGGGTCTGGACAACGGCGTGGTGGAGTACAAGTGCCGCCGCACCGGCGAGAAGCAGGAAGTGGCCATTGGCGACATCATCGCCATGCTCAAGGCCAAGCTGGGTCGCTAATAGCGCCTGCTAATTCTGCTTTTCGTTTTCGATAAAAAGGCCCCGGGTGTGAATTGCACTCGGGGCTTTTTATATGTTGCCTGTCTCTGCTGTTCATCACAAAAGCAAGGGTCCAGCAGCATCTCGATATTGCGCTGTACATGAAGTAGCAGATTTTCTAGACTGACGTTCTTTATCCAGATTGCCCGAGAGATTATGTCCACTGCCTTAGCCAATACCGTCGTCGTGCTCGATTTCGAGACTACCGGGCTCTCACCAGGACAAGGTGATAGAGCGATCGAAATTGGCGCCGTCCGGATTGAAAACGGCCACATCAGTGAACGTTTTTCGGCGTTGATGAATCCTGGCTTTAACGTAAGCAGCTTTATTGAGCAATATACCGGGATCAGCAATGCCATGCTGAAACAGGCGCCACCTTGCGGCGAGGTGATGGCGGACTTCGTCGAGTTTATCGGTGATGATAATCTGGTTGCCCATAATGCCTCCTTCGACAAGCGCTTTCTGGATGCTGAAATAGAGGACTGTCGGCGCACTATCCTGGGCAGTTCGCCTGCTCCTTGCTGCTGTCGAGACGGTTATTCCCCGAGGCGCCGAACCATAAATTGGCTACCTTGGTGCAATACCAGAATTTACCCAATGACGGGGTATTTCACCGCGCCTTGGCCGATGCTGAAGTGACGGCGCATCTGTGGCTCGCTCTGTTAAAGGAATTAGAGTGCCGGCATGGCATTTTCAACCCTGATTTTGAATTGCTGCTAACCCTTGGTAAAAAATCAAAGCATGCAGTTCAGTCTTTCCTGCAGGGATATGCGACTAAAAAATGATTCACTCAGGTACGATTAACCCCACCAGAATTTAAATATGATTCCGTATGGGGCTGGATGAAACATTAAATGTTGGAGTGGTAAGTTGCGATAACGCATTATAAAAACAGGTGCTTTTGTCATTTCACTCTAAACGTTTATTTTTACACCTTGATAATGCCAACCTTAATTAATACATTACAATGCCGGCCTTAAAATATATCAATCATTCCCACATCCCATTGCACGACATATTACCCATATCCCGCTGGCGATGCCCCAGAGCATCGGCGATCGCAGCCTGGACAACGGCGTGGTGGGGTACAAATGCCGCCGCACCGGCGAGAAGCAGGCAGTAGTGATCAAAGAGATTATCGCCATGCTCAAGGCCAAGCTGGGCCGTTAATTCCACTCCCTTGCCACCATAAAAAAGCGCGCCTGATGGCGCGCTTTTTGTTTCTGCTTTCGTGAACGACGGGAGCCGGATGGCAGGACACTGCCTCAGGCGTTGCGACCGATAAAGAGATCGGTCACGTGGCAGCTGCTTCTCGCCTCCAGTGCATCCAGCATGTAGGCCGCCGCGTCTTCCGGTGTCATGAAGCTGCTCGGGTCCACATGGTCCGAGTTGTCCCAGAATTCGCTGCGGATCCCGCTCGGGTAGAGGTTCACCAGCCGCAGGGGCGAGCCCTTGAGCTCGGCCCGCAGGGACTCCAGAAAGCCGCGCATCCCCCATTTGGAGGCGCAGTAGAGGCTCTCGTTGGCCTTGCCGGTCTGGGCAGCGGAGGACAGCACATTGGCCAGCACCCCGCCTTGTTCGCCGATGAGGCGCACCGTCTGCTGGGCCACCAGTATGGTAGAGACGAGATTGCTCTCCACCACCCGGCGCACCTGCTCGGCGGTGTAGACACCGACAGGGCCGAATTCCCCGACGCCGGCACAGTGGATCACAAGGGAAGGCAAGCCGCCCCAGGCCACGGCGGCCCCGAAGGCCATCTCCACCTCTTCGTGGTGGGCCAGATCGGCGGCGATGCCGACCACGGCGCTGCCGAGCCGCTGCTCCTGCTCCTGCAACTTGTGATAACGGCGCCCCATCATGGAGACTCTATGACCGCGCTCAACCAGTCCGATTGTCAGAGCGCGCCCAAGGCCGGAGCCCGCGCCAGTCACTATGATATGGCCCATTATCTCTCCTCCTCACCCTTGCCCGTCAAACACGCCCGAGTGGCGCATCGCCACCCTTCGTCAGATTAGAAGGTGAATTCGCCACCGATGAACCAGCCGTCGATGGTCTGGTCGACGCGATCGAAGTCCATCTCGGCTTCACGCCAGCCGGCACGGATCTTGAGCGGCACTGTGGAGAACTTGTAGGAACCACCCAGGCGGTAGTCATAGTTGTCGGCATCCTGCACCCGCAGATCACCAAAGGCGGCAAAGCCGGTACCCGGGATGCGCACTTCACCACCGGTGTAGGCCATCAGCACGTCCTTGTCGTAGGAGTAGTGCTGGGTGTTGAAGTCGCCATCGTAGCGACGACCGGTCAGACCCAGATCGAGCTGGAACAGGTCGTTGTTCATCAGGCGGTAGTAGAGGCTCAGATCATAGGCCAGCAGATCGTTGCTGAAGGAGCCGCCGCTGGTGCTGAAATCGGACATCTCGAACTTGGCGTTCGGCAGCAGGAAGATGCCGTGTTCCAGTTGCAGGTAGCCGCTCCAGTTGTAGTTGTCGTCGTAGCTGCCATCGGCACCGACGCCGCTGACCTGGCCGCCCCCCTGGGAGTTCCACATATCGGCACCCGCCGCGAAACGCCAGTCATCGGCGGCCATGGCTGCATGGCTGAACAGGGCAATCAGGGTGCCGGCAATCAGGGTCTTCTTCATTACATAGCTCCATTATGGACTGGAAAGACCATCATTTTACCCGGTGAGCAAGGAATACCTAGAGTAAAAAGCTGAACAAGCGTCCATTAATGTCAGTGCTGCATGCCCTTCATCGGCTCGACCGGCTTCACCGGCAGGCTCAGGCTCAGGGTTTGACCATCGTCCAGGGTCAGGGTCAGGGGGAAGGGTTTGTCCTCTGAGAGAGCCCCCACCTCGAACAGCATGATGTGGAGGCTGCCGGGTTTGAGGACGGCTTCCCCCCTGGCCGGGATTTCGATGCTCTCCACCTGGCGCATCTTCATGACGCCGTTCTCGTGCAGATGGGTGTGCAGCTCGGCACGGCCCGCGTCAGAGGAGGCTGCCGCAGTCAGGGTCACAGGTTTGTCCGCGTCATTCTTGAGCACCATGAAGGCCGCCGTGTTGGGCGACCCCGGGGGGAGCAGGCGCACATAACCGTCGACGGCCTCGACCTTGGCCAGTGCGGGAGCAGCCAGGAGCAGGGCCAGGCTGGAATAAAACGCACGTTTAAACATGGTTGAAATCCTTTTATGATGTTGTTAAACGAAGCAAAGCTTACCCCTGTGGCAAGCTTTTGGCAGCCCCCGAACACAAGGATTCAGACATGGCCCTCACAATTCTGGCCGAGCAGCAGGATGGCTTGCTCCTCCTGACCCTCAACCGGCCGGACAAGCGCAATGCCCTCAACACCGAGATGTACCTGGCCCTCACCCTGGCCTTTCAGCAGGCCGCCCTGGACGAGAGCGTGCATGTGGTGTTGCTGCAAGGGCAGCAGGAGTGCTTCACCGCAGGCAATGATCTCGCGGACTTCATGGGCAAGAGCAGTCTGGAAGCGGATGACCCCATCTTGCAGTTCCTCCACACCCTGGCCGACTTCACCAAGCCGGTGATCGCCGCCGTGGGCGGCCCGGCGGTGGGCATAGGCACCACACTGCTGCTGCACTGCGATCTGGTCTATCTGGGAGAGAACGCCCGGCTGCAACTGCCCTTCGTCGAGCTGGGGCTGGTGCCGGAGTTTGCCTCAAGCCTCTTGCTGCCCCGCGCCGTGGGCCACCTGAAGGCAGCTGAGCTGCTGTTGCTGGCGGAGGCCATAGACGCCGGGGAGGCGCTACGGCTCGGGCTGGCCAACCGGGTGCTGGCGGTGGAGGAGCTGCTCCCCTTCGCCCGGGCCCAGGGGGTGAAGCTCGCGGCCAAAGCGCCCAAGGCCCTGCTAAAGAGCAAGGCGCTGCTCAAGCAGGAGCTCAGGCAGGCGGTGCATTTCGTCATCGATCTGGAGGCCCGCGCCTTCTCCCTCGCCCTGCAAGGGGAGGAAGCCCAGAACCGCATCGCACGGCGGCTCGGGCGCACAACCGCTAGTTGAGGCGGAAGCGGCCTATCAACTCGCAGCCCTGCACCTTGTCCTGCACCTGGATCAACCTGGCGATCTCGGGGTTGGGGTGGCGCTTCAAGAAGGAGAGCAGGGCGGCGCGGCAGCAGCCCAGCTCGCTGATGAGAGACTCGCACTCCCGATTCGGGCACTGGGGCACCAGGGCGGTGACCAGCTCGGAGGCGAGCTTGAGGTAGCGCAGCTCATAGGCGGGCTCTTCCATGGCGCGCCAGAAGTCGGCCATGCGGTGACAGGTGGCGACCCGCATGCTGGCCAGTTCGTCCAGATCCCCGGACGCCAGCTCATACACCTCCCCCAGGGCCTGCTGATAGAGGCAGATGGCCGTGCCCAGTGCCCCCATGCCAAGGGCATTCTCCGCCTCCAGCATGTAACGCTGCCAGTTCTGATTCGTCATTGTCCTCTCTCCTGCCGATACGAGTGGAGCCTGTATCATGGCTAATCGAGAATAAATATCAACCAGACCCTTTGTGCAGGTTTTGACCAACTCCTCCCCCCCTGCTCCTTGGCATCGCCCTCCCCATCCCTTACCATCTGGCCTCTTCTGTCGGGAGCCCTTCCTCATGCAACGACCCCGTTCATCCCAGGCGCTGGGCTGCTCCACCCTGTGCGTGCCCCGCCTGCTGGTCTGGATCTATTAGCTGCGCCGAACCGCGCATCCAATACCTATCCATTCAACGAGGAACATAGCCATGACCATCTGCCAACATTGGTCGCAGGTCGAATACCTGCACCTGACGGTGACCAATCCCAACATCTGCCTCAAGGGGCGACACAGCTACTACTCGGGGGCCTGGGACGGCCCTTTCGAAGAGGAAGCCGTGCGCTACCTGCACGGCGACAGCTGGAGCCGCTCAGCCGACACCGGCTGGGAGCCGCTCTGGCACATAGACAGGCTCCATCTCGGCGACTACGTGCAAATAGCCGCCGGGGTGAAGATCATCATGGGGGGCAACCACACCCACAACCCGGCCTTTATCAGCACCTATCCGTTCGCCGAGGTGGCGGCGCTCAAGCGCAGCTACAGACCCGCGGGCGATACCCGCATCGGCAATGACGTCTGGATCGGCATGGAAGCCATGATAATGCCGGGCGTCACCATAGGGGATGGCGCCATCATAGCCGCCCGGGCCCTGGTCAATCAGGATGTGCCGCCCTATGCCATGGTGGCGGGTACCCCGGCCAGGGTGGTGCGGATGCGCTTTGGCGACGATGATATTGCCCGGCTGCAGGCGCTCGCCTGGTGGGATTGGCCGGATGACAAGGTGCAGGCCCTGCTGCCGCTGATCCAGCAAGGAGAGGTGGCCCTGCTGGAACAGGCCGCCGCCCGCTGGCAAGGGGCCTGCCAGGGATTGTGACGAGGGGGCGCCTGGGCGCCCCTTTTTTCTCCCGCGTCAGCTGCCACTGCGTGGCGGGTTGAGGCGACACTGCTTGCCGGGATAGCCGGGCAGGGCACTGGCCTTGCTGTTGCAGGCCAGGCGCTTGGCCTCGGCGAGGCGCTCCGCCAGATTGGCGGCATTGACCGGCTGCCAGGCCATCTGCTGGCCGAGCCAGCTGGCCCAGGCGAACTCGACGAAGTAGACCTGATCCTGCTTGCTGAAGTAGCCCGCATCCTGCAGCAGGCCCGCCAGAGTGCGGTAGGGATAATCCGGCAGATCCCTGATGTGGCCGGGCAGCTGTTCCGGGGTGAGCGGCTGGCCCCGCTCATCCTTGAGCCAGGCCCAGTGGTTGTTCTGCATCTGGCTCCAGAAACTGGCCCCGTCCTGCAAGCGGGCGATCACCTTGACCCTCGCCTCCTTCACCCCCAGCTGCCACAGCGCCTTGGTCAGGTGGTGCCTGTCCACCAGCCAGTAGCCGCCATCGGGGGCGATGACCACGGGTATCTCTTTCTTTTTCATCAGCTTGTCGAGTTGCTTCTCGCTCTTGTCCGCCAGTTCAGCCACTGTGGTGTCGACCTGCAACTGCCCCACCCCGCCCTGAGTCGGATGCAGTTGATCTATGCTCACCTCGCACCAGCTCCCCACCTGGCTGGTCTTCTCGCAAGGGGCCAGTGCCCAGGCACCCTGGCTCAGCACACAGGCCAATAACATCCATACTCTCATCGTTTGCTCCTCTTGCCCGCGCTCGGGCGGGCGTACATAGGGTTGCAGCCCCGGATATCATGGGACTCACGCTGGCGGTCTGACCAGCAAAGGGGATATCATGATTCCCCGTCTGCCGGCGATGAATTCTCGCCGAGTTTTCTCCTCGCTTCACACAATTTGAAGGATTCGCCATGAGAGGATGGAGCCCCCTGCTGGCCCTGCTGGGCTGTGTCTGTGTCCAGGCCGCCGATGTGCCGGCCGGAACCCAACTCGCCGCCGAACAGGCCGTCGTGCGTCATCTCAAGGACGAACCGGCCAGCCTGAGCCCCCTCAAACTGGTCGGCCTGCCCGAGTTGCAAGTACTCAGAGATCTCTATGAGGGGCTCTTGACCCAGGGGGCGGACGGCAAGGTGCTGCCCGGTGTGGCATCTCGCTGGGATAACGAGGGGAACCAGAAATTCACATTCCATCTGCGGCCGGATGCCCGCTGGTCCAACGGGGATCCGGTACGCGCCAGCGACTTCGTCTATGGCTGGCGCAAGCTGGTGGATCCCGAAGAGGCGGCCACCTTCGCCTGGTTTGCCCAGCTGGCCCACTTCGACAAGGTGGACGAGATAGTCGAGGGCAAGCTGCCTCCCGAGGCGCTCGGGGTGCAAGCCCTGGATGACCACACCCTGCAGGTGACGCTCTCCCAGCCGGTGCCCTACTTCCTGAGCCTGCTGACCCACCCCAGCCTCTCCCCCCTGCACAGGGCCAGCATGGAGCAATATGGCAACCAGTGGACCCAGCCGGGCAAGCTGGTCGGCAACGGTGCCTTCGTCCTGAGCCACAGGGTGGTGAACGAGAAGCTGGAGCTGACCCCGAATCCCTATTACTGGGATCGCGCCCATACGGTGCTGACCCGGGTCACCTTCGTCCCCATCAATCAGGAGAGTGCCGCCACCAACCGCTATCTGGCGGGGGATCTGCACATCACCGAATCCTTCCCCAAGGAGCAGTACCACAAGCTGATGAAGCAGATCCCGGGGGAGGTTTATACCCCGGAGCAGCTCGGCACCTATTACTATGCCTTCAACACCCAGCGGGCTCCCCTGAACGACGTGCGGGTGCGTCAGGCGCTCTCCTACACCATCGATCGGGCGCTCATCGCCGACAAGGTGCTGGGCACGGGTGAAAAACCCGCCTACCACTTCACCCCGGACGTGACCGCCGGGTTCGTCCCCAAGCCCAACCTGCTCTCCACCAGCAGCCAGCAGGCACTGGACGAGAAGGCCAGGGCGCTGCTGACAGAGGCGGGCTATGGCCCGGACAAGCCCCTCAAGCTCACCCTGCTCTACAACACGGCTGAAATTCACAAGAAGATGGCGCTGGCCATCGCCAACCTGTGGAAGCAGAAGCTGGGGGCCCGGGTCGAGCTCACCAATCAGGAGTGGAAAACCTACCTCGACAGCCGCCAGAGCGGCCAGTTCGAGGTGATCCGCTCCTCCTGGGTCGCCGATTACAACGACCCTTCCGCCTTCCTCGGTCTGTGGGGATCCCACCACAGCGGCAACATGGCCCGCTTCGCCAACCCCGGCTACGACGCCCTGCTGACCCGGGCGGCCAGCAGCCAGGATCCCGCCGAGCGGGCACGCCTGTTCGACGAGGCCGAGACCATATTGCAGGAGGAGGCGCCCATCGCCCCCATCTACCAGTACACCAACGCCCGTCTGATCAAGCCCTGGCTCAAGGGCTATCCTATCAACAACCCGGAAGACGTGGCCTACAGCCGCCAGCTCTACCTGGTCAAACACTGATCCCTCGGGGGCCAGCCCGGCTGGCCCCCTCTTCGCACTGTACCCATTCAAGTTCCCGGCATAAAATGCCGCCTCTCTTCGTCCATCAGTCCGTTAGATAGATCTCCCTATGCGTTGTCTGCTCCTGCTTGCCCTGTTGTTTGCCCTCCCGGCCAAGGCCGCCGATGAAAGCCAATGCCGCCAGGCCTTCCTCGAATGGATGCTGAGCCAGCAGAAGCAGTTCAGCGATCGCAAGGCCAGCAAGATGGAGCGGCGCAACGCCGAGCGGGCCATCGATCAGGCCCGTGACGAGTTCGCCAAGCAGGAGAGCTTCTGCCAGGCCATGGCCTGGGTCTCCCGCGATCAGAGTCAGGATCCCCGCTTCAAGCCCCGGACGGGGGAGATCCACGACTTCACCCCCCGCAGTTGAGCCCGCCCTGAAGTCGCCCTTCATCTACTACTTTTTTCAGTCGTCATAGTGTTGATTTATTGACCCAAGCCAAGATGGCCACTTGGGTCGCCCCTACAATGAAGCCGTAACAACAACACACAATAAAAACAAATTTATCAGTTACTTGGCTCATTCAGGATGCGCACATGACCACCACCCGGCAAGAAGGGGAGATCCGTTTCCCCGATCACATATCATTGATTTCGACCACGGACCCCAGCAGCCACATCACCTATGCCAACCAGCACTTCTGCGACGTGGCCGGCTACAGCGCCACCGAGATGGAAGGGGTTCCCCACAACCTGGTACGCCACCCCGACATGCCAAGGGCCGCCTTCGCCGACATGTGGCAGCGGCTGCAGCAAGGCAAGAGCTGGATGGGGCTGGTGAAGAACCGCGCCAAGAGCGGCCAGTTCTACTGGGTCAATGCCTACGTCACCCCCATCCTCAACGAACGTCAACAGATCATCGAGTACCAGTCGGTGCGCACCCGCCCCCAGGATCACGACATCGCCTGGGCGGAGCGGCTCTATGCCCGGATCCGGGAGGGCAAGGCACTGCCCTGGCAGAGTCGCTTCACCCTGGAGCCGGGACAACTCAGCCTGCTGCTCTCGGGCACCGCCCTGGTCGGCATGGGGGCCAGCCTGATCACGGGCCAGGTTGCCTGGGGCGGGCTCACCCTGCTCTGCCTGCTGGCCCAGATGGGGCATGGCTGGCACCTGCAACAGCGGCTGGCCCGGCTGCTGGCCATGGCGGGGGAGGAGCTGGGCACGCCCCTCTGTCAGGTGCTCTATGCCAGACGGCGGGACAGCCTGGCGGCCATCGAACTCTTGCTGCGCATGAAGAAGGCGGAGCTCAGGGCCGTGGTGGGGCGCAGTGCCGACACCAACCAGCAGATACTGCAGGCGGCGGAAGATGACAGGGGACATATCCAGACCATAGACACCCACCTGCAGCAGCAGCGGGCCCAGAGCGAGCAGCTGGCCGCCGCCATCACCCAGATGAGCCAGTCGATCCGCGACGTGGCCGACAACGCCCATCAGGCCAACGCCCTGGTGAGCGAGGTGCAGCAGGTGTCAGCCAGCGGCCAGCAGGCGCTGGCGACCACCCGTGCCTCGGTCAACCAGCTACACCAGGAGCTGGATGCCAGTCAGGGGGTGTTGGCGCGCCTGACCCAGGACAGCCAGAAGATCAGCGGGATCCTGGAGGTGATCGGGCAGATTGCGGATCAGACCAACCTGCTCTCCCTCAACGCGGCCATAGAGGCGGCACGGGCCGGCGAGCAGGGGCGCGGCTTTGCGGTGGTGGCAGACGAGATCCGGGCGCTGGCCCAGAAGACCCGCAGCTCCACCGGCGAGATCAGCGACATGATAGGGGCGCTGCAGCAGAGTACCCGGCAGCTCTCCGACGGCATGACCCAGGGGGCCCAGACCTCTGTCCTCTGCCAGCAGCACATGGGCGCCACCGCCGAGGTGCTCGACCAGATCAACCAGATGCTGGCCCAGGTGACCCACACCAGTGACGAGATAGCCCAGGCCGTCAGCCAGCAGGCGGATGTGACCAGCACCCTGGACCAGGGCATTCACCAGATCCATCAGCTGGCCAGCCACACCGCAGACAACAGCAGGCAGGCCCTCGATGGCATCACCCTGCTGGTGGAGCGGCTGCAAAACCTCTCCCGCCTGATCAATCAGTTCCACGACTGAGCTTGCCCCCCGTGTAGCCTGGCGCGTCTCTGGACGCGCTGCCCTTTCCCCTCCCGACACGCCGCTGACCCCTTCATCTCCTTGTCACGAAAATCTGGGTGAATGGATCCCGTTCCCCAGCTCCCGGCGAGCCTCGACAAGGATCTCATGATGCCCAAGCCTCTCGGTTATGCCGCCCTGCTAAGTATGCTGTTGCTGCTCCATCTGACCTGGCAGGAGCCCTCTCCCGGCGGGGTATGGCAAGGGTGGGAAGAGGCGCTGCAGGGAAGCCTGAGCCGCCACTTCCCCCGGGCCGAGGTCAGCATGGCGCTCTGGCTGCCAGCGGAGCAAGGTGCCCGCTATCAGCAGCAGTTGGCCGAGCTGGAGCAGCAGTTGGCGGCAAGCCGGGACACCATGGGCGCCGCACGCTGGCAGCAGCACAGGGCGGCGGTGCTCGGCCAGTGGCGACGGGACTTCTTCGGCCAGGAGCAGGACCAGCGCTGAGTGACACTCATGAGCCGGGATCGCTATCGGCTCATGGAAGAGGTCAGTTCGTCAGGCCTTGCCCTTGAACTGCTTGACGCTGCGCTTGGCCTGGGTGCGGCGGTTCGCCTGCTTGTCCCTGGGGGCTCGCTTGCCTTCCCCGCTCGCAGGCTGGTCGGTGACCGGGAAGCCTTCAAGCTCGGCCAGCGGCAGCTCACGACCGGTCAGGGTGCGGATGGCCGCGAGGGTCTCGGCCTCCCCATGGCAGACCAGGGAGAGGGCGAGGCCTTTCTGTCCGGCGCGGGCGGTGCGGCCGATGCGATGCACATAGACAGGGGCATTGGCGGGCAGGTCCAGGTTGATCACCACAGGCAGCGCCTCCACGTGGATGCCGCGCGCCATCAGATCCGTGGCCACCAGCACCCGCACCCTGCCCGCCTTGAAATCGGCAAGCGCCTGCTCCCGCACCACCTGATCCTTCTCCCCGTGCAGGGCCGCCACCGCTATGCCCGCCTTGGCGAGCTTTCTGGCCACGGCGTCGGCATCGTCCCTGGCGCTGATGAACACCAGCACCTGAGGCCAATCCTGCGCCTTGAGCAAGCTGATGAGCGCCGGCACCTTGCTGCTCTTGTTGACCAGATGGAGCCGCTCCTCAATCTCGCTCACCAGGCTGTTGAGGGGAGTTGCCTCGATGCGCACCGGGTTCGTCAGCAGGCCGGTGGCCAGGGTCTCGAGCTCGGTTGGCAGGGTGGCGGAGAACAGCAGGTTCTGCCGCTCCGTCGGCATGGCGTTCATCAGCCACTGGATATCGGGCCAGAAGCCCATCTCCAGCAGGCGATCCGCCTCATCCAGCACAAGGGTGCGCAGGTGGCTCAGTCCCAGCAGCCGCTGGGCCAGTAAGTCCCGCAGCCGCCCCGGGGTCGCCACCAGCAGTTGGGGCCCCAGGGCCAGCTCGCTCTGTTGCTGCTCCTGGGCCACGCCGCCGCACAGGGTCAGGAGACGCAGCCCCAACGCCTCGGCACCGCCCTGCAGCGCGGCGCTCACCTGGGTCGCCAGCTCCCGGGTCGGCACCAGCACCAGCCCCTGTACCCGATCGGAGGTCGCGTCCAGCCCCTGCAGCAGTGGCAGGCCGAACGCCAGTGTCTTGCCGCTGCCGGTCTGGGCCAGCGCCAGCAGATCCTGGCCCTTCAGCGCCGCCGGAATGGCAAGCTGCTGGATGCGGGTCGGGGTGTGCAATTCGGCAGGCAAGGCGGCCAGCAGGGCGGGATCGAGGTGGAGTTCGTTAAAGGTCATGGGGCTACGCGGCAGGAAGAAGTGGGAGGCGAAGTCTAGCCAGCCTGACCCCATAAGTAAAAGGTCGGTGAGAAGAAGTGGGGGTATATGGGCCAGCGAGTCTGTTCACCTCAACCCTGAGGGCCACGGCGCCCGCAATAAAAACGGCCTGCATCAGCAGGCCGTCGGCAATCAGGGCAAGACGAAACTTACAGGGCGGCCAGGGCGGCGGCGTAGTTCGGCTCGTCGGCCACTTCGGCCACCAGCTCGCTGTGCAGCACCTTGTCGTTTTCATCCAGCACCACGATGGCACGGGCAGCCAGGCCCACCAGGGGACCGGAGGAGAAGGCCACGCCGTAGTCCTGCAGGAAGGAGACGCCACGCAGGGTGGAGAGGTTCACTACCTTGTCCAGACCCTCGGCGCCGCAGAAACGAGCCTGGGCGAACGGCAGATCGGCGGAGATGCACAGCACCACTGTGTTGTTCAGGGCGCTGGCCTGCTCGTTGAACTTGCGCACAGAGGTGGCGCAGGTCGGGGTATCGACGCTCGGGAAGATGTTCAGGATCTTGCGCTTTCCGGCGAAGGTCGCCAGGGTCGCATCGGACAGATCGCCAGCAACCAGGGAGAAGGGCTTGGCCTGCTCACCGGCAACGGGGAAATGGCCGGAGACGGAGACGGGGTTGCCTTGCAGGGTGACGGTATTGCTCATGTTAGGTCCTTGATTATCGATGGGGGATCCAGGGTTCCCAGTATAGGCCCAGCGGCAGGGGACAAACACCCGCTAACAAGAGGGATTTGTTGCCGCCCTGTCTCGCCCGTCCCGCTGAGATGGTGCAAAGAGGGGCTTGACCTTGGACTTAACACCAAGGTTTACACTGGGCTCAGACATTAGGGATCCCGCAGGGGCGGGATCCACTCAAGAGGGACTCATCATGAGCAAATCCTGCTGCAGCCATTCCCATGCCGCCCCCATCAAGGCCATCGGCAAGGCCGCCCCCCATCAACACGAACACGGGCACGACAGCCACTGCTGCGACAATGCGGCCCCGGTCAGCTGCTGCGCCGGTACGGCCTCCCATGCCCATCAGGAGCAGGGGGTAAACGAATCACCGGGGGATGAAGAGCCCCCCAGAGGAAGTTGCCAGAGTCAGGGTTGCTGTGACTCGCAGCCGGCTCATGACCATAGCGACCATGCTGGTCATGATCATCAGTCGGTCGCCGACAGCCCCGAGCCCCTGGCTTCGCCGACCCAGAACAGTCGCCGCCACAGCTGGCAGGTGCTGGGGATGGATTGCCCCAGCTGCGCCCGCAAGATAGAGACCGCCGTCGGTCGGGTGGCTGGCGTGCAGCAGGCCCGCGTGCTGTTTGCCACCGAGAAGCTGGTGGTGGATCTCGCCCCCGGCCTCTCCCCCGACCCCGTCACCGCCGCCGTGCTTGCCGCTGGCTTCCGGCTCAAGGGCGAGGCCAGTGCCAAGGCCGCCGATGACAAGCATCGCAGCCCCTGGCTGACGACACTGAGCAACTTGTTCGGCAAATATGGGCAACCCCTCTCCCTGGCCGCCCTGATGTTGGTGGCGGCCCTGCTGCCGGCCCAGTTCGGCCAGCCGCTCTTTACCCTGGCGACACTCTGGGGGCTCTGGCCCGTCGCCCGCAAGGCCTGGGCCCTGACCAGAAGCGGCTCCCCCTTCGCCATCGAGACCCTGATGACGGTGGCAGCGCTCGGCGCCCTCTTCCTCGGCGAGACCGCCGAGGCGGCCATGGTGCTGCTGCTCTTCATGCTGGGGGAACACCTGGAGGCCTACGCCGCCGGTCGTGCCCGCGCCGGGGTCACCGCCCTGATGGCCCTGGTGCCCGACCAGGCGCTGCGCATTCGTACCACCGCAGAAGGTGAAAGACGGGAAGAGGTGGCGGCCGACGAGCTGCGCCCGGGCGACATCATCGAAATCGCCCCCGGCGCCCGTCTGCCGGCCGACGCCCGCCTTATCGATGCCCTTGGGGCCTTTGACGAGAGCGCCCTGACCGGCGAGTCCATCCCGGTGGAGCGCCGCCAGGGTGACAAGGTGCCCGCCGGCAGTCTGGCGGCGGATAGAGTGCTGCGCCTCGAGGTGGTCTCCGAGCCCGGCAACAACGCCATCGACCGCATCCTGCACCTCATCGAGGAGGCCGAGAGCCAGCGCGCCCCCATAGAGCGCTTCATCGACCGCTTCAGCCGCTGGTACACCCCGGCCATGATGCTGGTCGCCCTGCTGGTGATGCTGGTACCGCCGCTCGCCTTCGGCCAGGGCTGGGATGAGTGGATCTACCGCGCCCTGGCGCTGCTGCTCATCGGCTGCCCCTGCGCCCTGGTGATCTCCACCCCGGCGGCGGTTACCTCGGCGCTGGCGGCGGCAACCCGCCAAGGGGCCCTGATCAAGGGCGGTGCGGCCCTGGAGCGACTGGCCCAGGTCGACACTGTCGCCTTTGACAAGACAGGCACCCTGACCCTGGGCAAGCCGCAGCTGACCGAGCTGACAAGCCTGGATGGCCGACCGGAGGCAAAACTGCTGGCCCTGGCCGCCGCCATCGAGCAGGGCTCCCACCATCCCCTGGCCCGCGCCGTGGTGGCTGCCGCGAGCGAGCAGGAGCTGGCCCTGGCCAACGCCCGGGATCTGCGCGCCCTCCCCGGCATGGGGGTAGAGGGGCGCATCGACGGCGCCCTCTGGCAACTGCTGGCCCCGAGCCGGGTTCCCGCTCTGGGCGAGGCGCTCAAGGGGCAGATCGCCGCCCTGGAACGCCAGGGCAAGACGGTGATTTTACTCTGCCGGATGGGAGAGGCCCCCAGTGCCCTGCTGGCGCTGCGGGACCAGATCCGGCCGGAAGCGGCTGCGGCACTGCAAGAGCTCAAGGGCCTGGGGCTGCAGAGCATCATGCTGACCGGGGACAACCCGCGCGCCGCCGAGGCCATTGCCGGTGAGCTCGGCATGGAGTGGCGGGCCAGCCTGTTGCCGGAGGGCAAGGTGGAGGAGATAGCCAGGCTCGCCAAGACGCGCAAGGTAGCCATGATAGGGGATGGCATCAACGACGCCCCCGCCATGAAGCGGGCCAGCATCGGCATCGCCATGGGGGGTGGCACAGACGTGGCGCTGGAGACCGCCGATGCGGCCCTGACCCACAACCAGCTCGGCGGCCTGGCCGCCATGATCCGGTTGTCCCGCGCCGCGCTCGCCAACATCCACCAGAACATAGCCCTGGCGCTGGGGCTCAAGGCCATCTTCCTGATCACCAGCCTGCTCGGCATCACGGGTCTGTGGATAGCCGTGCTGGCCGATACCGGCGCCACCGCCCTGGTCACCGCCAACGCCCTGCGACTGCTGCGCAAGCGCTGAGGTTCAGCCAGCAACACAAAGCCGTCACCCCGGGGTGACGGCTTGTCTCTTCCCTCCCCCCCATAACTGCAAAGAAAAAGCGCGGCGGCCCTCTGGCAGTCGCGCTTTGCTTACTCTCTCGGGGTTATCCCACCCTTGGCGAGGTGGAATTCAACCCGGGGCTGCCGAGCCAGTCCCGGGCTCGATGGGAAGGCTTACTTGGCGCTGCACTCCTGTACTATCACTGTGCCCACCTCGCCAGAGGTCTTGGCCGGATCGACCTTGACCAGGAAGCTCCACAGGCCCTGGGCCAGAGTCATGCTGTTGTTGCCCATGCCGCCATCGCCGTGCTGCAGCGGATAGGACTGCTCGGGCTCCAGCGCGATCAGGGTGCCACCGGCATCCTTGACGAAGAACTGCTTGCTCCAGTTGCCGTCATCGTTGGCAAACTTGAAGTCAAAGTTGCCCCCGTAGTTGAAGGCGGCCTGATAGATGGCGAGGTTGCCCTCCATCCCCTTGTAGCTCAGCTGGTAAGCCGGTTGCGCGTTCCAGTCGCTCAGGCTGCCGCGAACATAGAGCGGGAAGCCCAGCGGGTTGCCCGCCACAGTATCCAGCACCTTGCAGCTCTGCACCGGCTCTGTGTAGCTGACGCTCAAGGTCGGCTTCTCCTTGTTCATGGCGGTGAAGACGAACTTGTAGCTGCCCGCCTTGTCCAGCGCCAACCCGACGTTGCCCGTTGAACCACCAGCACACAGGGTCAGCGGCGTGCCCACCACCAGCTTGTCACCGGCGTTGCAGCTGCCGTAATTGATGTTCCAGCCAGCGTCGGCCACCTTCAGCTCGGTGTTGCCAAGCTGATCCGCCGTCACTTCAGCGCTGAACTCGTACATGAAGTTGCTGGTGAAGGTCAGCGGGTTCTTGTCCCCGAAGCTGGTATCCAGGAAGCCCTTCATGAAGAGCGCCGTGTCACCGAAGGGGGGCAGGGTGCTCAGGTCAGTCTTCTTGCCCACCGGCAGGCCCGCGCCCTGGGCACCACTCTGCGGCTTGATGAAGACGGCGGCAGACCAGGCTCCGAGGGTCAGCTGGCCGTTGTCATAGCCGGCGCCACTGGCGATGCTGTCGACCCCGCGATGCTTGCCACTCAGCACCATGCCGGAAAGATCGATGGGCTGATCGTTGCCGTCACGGAAGTCGCCGATGCTCTGGGGGGCATTGGTGGCGTTGATCATCACCACCAGGCCGTCGATGGCGGTATCCAGATCCGCACCCGCGCTCGCACCGTCATCCACGCTCATCACGATGAGGCCGGGCACCTGATCCGGCCCGGTGTTGCGGAAGTCGACCCGCTTGATCACCTCAGCCCCGCTGCCAAGACGCAGCAGACGGGAGGATTGACGCAGCTCGGACAGCTCCTGGTAGAAGCTCACCATCTGCGCCATCTCGGCCGACCCCGGCGTGGCGTGCTGGCCGAGCACCTGCTCGATCAGCGCGTAGTTGGCCTCGTCCTTGTCCTTGCGCGGCAAGCCCTTGTCGAAGTTGTTGTCGCCGAGGGTGTAATCGACTCGGTTGTACCAGTCGCCGGAGTCGTAGCTGTCACGCTCCATGGACTTGGAGCGCAACAGCTCGACCCCGGCGTGGGTGAAGGGGATCCCCTGACCCAACATGGCGGTGGCCAGCGACACCCCCTGCATCCGCACCAGATCGACCCCTCCCCGCGCCTTGTAGACCAGGTTGTCGAACAGGGTCTGGTTGTCATGCTTGTCGACGTAGTTCTGAACTTCGGTCGGATCCTGGGCATAACCTGCGGCCTGACCGTTGTAGTCGATGTCGGCGCCCTTCTTCGGCACCCCGTCCTTGTCGGTCAGCACGAACTCCTTGAGGTTGCCCGCCATGCCGAGGCGCACCAGATCTGACTGATGCAGGGCGGTGGCGAGATCCACGCCGTCCAGCTCGTTGGCATCCACCAGGGCGCCGTTGCCGAAGCCCTGGGTCTTGCGAATGGCCTCGCCGCCGTCGAACGGGCTGCCGCCGCGCACCGCATCCCGCAGTCGATCGGAGAAGGAGCCGATGCCGGTGCCGGCCAGGTGTTTCTGGGTCGCCTGCACGAAGCGCTTGTCATCCTGCACTTCGCCGAAGTTCCAGCCCTCGCCGTAGAAGTACATCTCGGGATTGACCTTCTTCACCTCGGCCAGGGCCTGCACCATCTGATCTTTCGGGTGATGACCCATGAGATCGAAGCGGAAGGCATCGATCTTGTAGTCCCGCGCCCAGGTCACCAGAGAGTCGTCCATCAGCTTGGCGAACATGGCGTGTTCAGGCGCCGTGTTGGAGCAGCAGGTGGAGTTCTCGACCGAGCCGGTCTCGGGATTGAGGCGCTGGTAGTACCAGGGCACTATCTTGTCGAGCACGGATTTGGGCCCGAGGCCGGCTTCGTTGGTGTGGTTGTAGACCACGTCCATCACCACGTTCATGCCGATGTTCTGCTTGATGGCCATGACCATCTCGCGGAACTCCTTGATCCGGGCCGTCCCCTCCGCATTGGTGGCGTAGGAACCTTCCGGGGTGGTGTAGTGGTAGGGGTCATAACCCCAGTTGAAGGAGTCCACCCCGCGCAGATAGCCATACAGCTCCTGCACCACAGGATTCTCCTTGCTGTCGCTGGCTTGCAGATCTTCCAGCACCGCCGCAATGGTCTCACCGCCGCCGCAGTGGCTGGCGAACCTGGAGTTCTTGACCTCGGCATTGACCTCGCACAGCTTGCTGAAGTCATCGCCGATGTTGGCCACCTTGGCCGGATCCTCGTTGACGGTGGCGATGTCGAACACCGGCAGCAGATGCAGGTGGCTGACGCCGCTCTTGGCCAGGGACTTGAGGTGGGTGACGGGGACGCTGTCGCTGTCGGTCAGCCCGAGGAACTTGCCGCGGTGTTCGGCCGGAGTGGAGTCGTCATTGCCGGTCAAGTCCCGGACATGAGCCTCATAGATGGTGATGTCGGCGGGATTGGCCTGGCTGTGGGGGGCCTTGAGGCTGTCCCAGCCCTCGGGTTTGAGGGCAGGATCGTCGAGATCCACCACCTGACTGAACTCGGAGTTCATGGCCAGGCTCAGGGAGTAGGGGTCTGTCACCTGGTAGGATTCCAGCTTGCGGCTGACCGGATGATAGACCTCGACGGCATAGCGATAGTACTTGCCCACCAGGTCGCTACCGCCCTGCAGGCTCCAGCTGCCGCTGGCTTCGTCTTGTGTCATGGCGCGCTCGCCGAGGGCCTTGTGCTGCTCGTCAAAGAGCGCCAGCTTGACCGACCTGGCGGTCGGTGCCCAGAGCCGGAAGGTGACGTTGCCCCCTTCCACTATGGCGCCATAGGCCAGCTTGGTGGCGGCATCGGCATAGAGGGCATCGAGGGCACCGGCGCTCTGCACCAGGGTAGCTCCCTGCAACACGCCCTCGTCATCCGTGCCTATGGCCACCAGTTCCCCCTTGAGCAGGGGCTTGAGATCCGCGCCCGATGGCAGGGCGAAGGCGGCGGCATCCTTGAGGTGCGGGTACTTGGCCTGCTGCGAGGCCGAGAGGCTGGTCGGGGTCAGCTTGATATAGGGGAAGTCGAATACCCCTTCGGCATTGGCGGTGATGGTGCCTGATTCGGTGTGGTAAAGGCGCACATAGGGCTTGTCCTTGCCCCCTTGCCAGATCAGGGTGTTGCCGTCGATGAGGTGGGCACTGGCCCCCGCCACGCCGAAGGCGGCGGTGAAGGCCTCGGCACGGCTGCCGAAGATCTCGTTCTTGCCCGCGACTATGGCCACTGTGCGATCCGGGTGATCGCTGAAGATGACCTCCATGTTGGCGCCGGTCAGGTTGGCCAGATCGCCGTTGCGCGCGATGAAGTTGATGCAGCCCTCCATCTTGGCCAGCGGCACCACCCAGGCCGGGCCGAAGCTGTCCGCATCGGCTGGAACATTCGCCTTGCTGTCCCAATCGTCATAGCTGGGAACCTTGGTCTTATCGATGGCGCTGCAGGCATCGTTGTTCCACAGGTGCAGGCTGTGGCTGGCGAAGGGCCCTGTGATACCGCGCGCCGCGCTGCTCTGGGTATCCACCAGGGCGATCACGGCCTCATCGGGACCGGCCACCAGCAGCTCGGCCGGGGGCTGGACGTTGGGAAGACGAGCGACGGGCTCATCCTGAGGGGTGGGGGTAGGAGTCGAAGAACTGTTGTCGTTACAGCCTGACAAAAGCGCGAGCAGTGAGGCTGTTACCAGCGCCACTTTGGTCTTTTTCATATCCATTTTTTTATAATTCCCGCTGTAGTTGGTCTCGATACTCGAGGTACCCGGTCGTAGCCGAGCGATGCCATATTAATCAGCGGAGATTGTTGTAAATGTGAGCAACAAGGCAAAAAAAACCAATCCGTTTCAACAAGATAACGTTTTCATAACGAAAATTGGATCGCGCTCACAGACCCGCCCCGGCTTTGGGCCCATACCAGCAGAGAGAGGGGTTCATGCCGGAAAAATCAATTTCCGTTCAAATGGATAGCAAGGAGTCATGGCCTATGAAACGGATCGAGGAGCAGGCAAAACGGCTGGATCAGGAGTATCAGGGGATTGCCCAGCTGTTCCACCAATTTTGCCAGCAGGCCGGGGGGCTCGCCGAGCAGTATCACTTCTTCAGCTGGCCCGATTACGAAGAGACGCCGCCCCTCTGCCGGGCCTTCACCCTGCTGGGTGAGCCGCGCGAGCTGCGGCTGCGCTGTCAGCCCGGTGAGCGGGGAACCCTGGTCGGCATCATCCAGATCCTGGATGACGAGGGAAAGACCCACGCCAGCCTGGGCTTTCGCGCCGACGGCCACCTGCTGCTGGAGCCGGGTCGACTGCTGGATGATCCCCCTGGGTTGCTGCTCAAGCTGATGCTGGGCTCGCTCTGGCAGGATCAGGCCAAGGGGGAAAACGAGCGCCCGCCACACTGAGGTCAGGTGCCGGGGCCCTGGCTGGCCTCATCCCTGCGCTATCTCTATGGTCAGGTGCACCAGCTCCTCGTGGATGGCGAGCCGTTCGCGGATCGCCTGGGCCGGGACTGGGACCGCCATCCGCAGGGAGAGCACGGCCGCATACTGCACCTGCCCCACCCGCCAGACGTGCAGATCGCGGATCTCGGCGTCAGGCAGCTCGGCTATCACCTCGCGGATCTCCGCCACCAGGGGAGCGTCCATCTCCGCATCCAGCAGCACCCGCCCCGTGTCCCGCAGCAACCCCCTGGCCCAGACAGCCACCAGCACGGCCCCCACTATGCCCATCAGGGGATCCAGCCAGTCGGCCCCCCACAGCATGCCCCCCACCAGGGCGATGATGGCCAGCACAGAGGTGGCCGCATCCGCCAGCACGTGGAGGTAGGCGGCACGCAGGTTCAGATCCTGATGGCCGTGGTCGTGGGGGTGAGCATCATGGTCGTGACCCTGGTGATGATCGTGATGATGAGCGTGGCCGTGGTGATGAGCATGACCGTGATGATGGTCATGATCATCCCTGAGCAGCCAGGCGCAGGCCAGGTTCACCAGCAGGCCGAGCAGGGCGATGCCGATGGCCTGCTGATAGTGGATAGGGCTGGGATCCAGCAGCCGGGCCACCGACTCGAACAGCATCAGGCCCGCCACTCCCACCAGCAGCAGGGCGCTGCTGAAACCTCCCAGCACCTCTATCTTCCAGGTACCGAAGCTGAATCTGTGATCCCGGGCGAAGTGGCGGGCGGCGCGATAGGCCACGACGGAGAGGCCGAGGGCCAGGGCATGGGAGCTCATGTGCCAGCCATCCGCCAGCAGCGCCATTGAGTTGTAGAACCAGCCGCCACCGATTTCCGCCACCATCATGATGAGGGTGAGCAGCACGGCCCAGCGGGTCTTGCGCTCCGCCAGCGGATTCCCCTGATGCACGACGGGTTGATGGCAGTGGAATGAGAGCAGGGATGACATGGATTTCTCCTGTGGGCCACGATGAAATATACTATACCCCAGTATAGTTTTATTGTGCGAGAGGATCCCATGTCACACACGGTTCACGACAAGAAGAAGCTGTTGGCCAGGGTCAGGCGCATCAAGGGACAGACAGGTGCGCTGGAGAGCGCCCTGGAGCAGGAGACAGACTGCGCCGCCATCTTGCAGCAGATAGCCGCCATCCGCGGCGCCGTCAACGGCCTGATGCTGGAGGTACTGGAAGGCCATATGCGCGAGCATTTAGGGGCGCCGGAGGCGACCCCGGCCGAGCGACTGGAGGATCTGGATCAGGTGGTGAGGGTACTGCGCTCCTATCTGAAATAACGCCGGCAGGTGCGGGGCAGATAAGCTGCCCCCACTCTGCAGCACACCACCCTCTTTACAGCAGAGCGGCTCCAGTCCACCGCTCTCCACCCCTTTCAGACTTGAGCCCTCGCCCGCTTTACGCCATCATGACCGCCGATCATTGATCGCCATACTCTGGATTCCACTTCGCAAGGACCCCCCATGTTTGAACACGTCGATGCCTATGCTGGCGACCCCATACTCACGCTCGTCGAGACCTTCCACAAAGACACCCGCGAGCAGAAGGTGAACCTGGGGATCGGCCTCTATTACGACGAGCAGGGCCGCATTCCGCTGCTGCCCTCGGTGCAGCAGGCCGAAGCCCAGCGCGCCGCGGCGCCGGCGCCGCGCCCCTATCAGCCGATGGAAGGGGCCGCCAACTACCGCACCGCGGTGCAGCACCTGCTGTTTGGTGCCGACCACGAAGCGGTCAAGGCGGGACGTATCGCCACCATCCAGACCATAGGCGGCTCCGGCGCGCTGAAGATCGGTGCCGATCTGCTCAAGCGCTACTTCCCGACCTCCGAGGTGTGGGTCAGCAATCCCACCTGGGACAACCACAAGGCGATGTTCGAGGGGGCCGGCATCAAGGTGCACGACTACCCCTACTACGATGCGGCCACTGGCGGCGTGCAGTTCGATGCCATGATCGACTGCCTGAGCACACTGCCGGCCAAGAGCATAGTGCTGCTGCACCCCTGCTGTCACAACCCGACCGGGGTGGATCTCTCCCGCGCCCAGTGGGACCAGGTGATCGCGCTGGTGGTCGAGAAGAACCTGATCCCCTTTATGGACATCGCCTATCAGGGCTTCGGTGACGGGCTGGAAGAGGATGCCTACGCCATCCGCGCCATGGTGGCCGCCGGTGTCAGCTTCTTCGTCAGCAACTCCTTCTCCAAGAACCTCTCCTTCTACGGCGAACGCTGCGGCGGCCTGTCGGTCATCTGCCAGGATGCGGAAGAGGCCAGCCGGGTACTGGGCCAGATGAAGGCCACCGTGCGTCGCAACTACTCCAGCCCCCCCACCCATGGTGGTCAGGTAGCCGCAGCCGTGATGAGCCAGCCCGAACTGCATGCCCTCTGGGTCGGCGAGGTGACCGAGATGCGCACCCGCATCAAGGCCATGCGCCAGAAGCTGTTCGAGGTGCTGAGCGCCAAGGTGCCGGGCCGCGATTTTGGCTACTTCATCAGCCAGCGCGGCATGTTCAGCTACACCGGCTTCACGCCGGAGCAGGTGGACCGCCTGCGTGAAGAGTTCGCCGTCTATCTGGTGCGCTCGGGCCGCATGTGCGTGGCGGGCCTCAACAGCCGCAACGTCGACTACGTAGCGGACGCCATGGCCGCCGTGCTCAAGGGTTAATCCCCATGCCCCGCTCAGGCGGGGCTTTTTGTTTGCTCCGTCTGGAGGGGCAATACCGGCTGCCAGACGCTCCCCTCATCCTCGCCCGCACGGGCTTCATCCCGGGAGGTTTTATGGATCTCATCGCGCTTTCCCGCCTGGGCGGTCGTCATCTGGTCACCCTGCACCTGCTGCTGGACACCCAGAGCGTCACCCGCAGCGCCGAGCGCCTCTGCACCACTCCCTCCACCGTCAGCAAGACCCTCAACCAGCTGCGGGATCTGCTGGGGGATCAGCTGCTCTACCGTCAGGGCAACCAGTTGCTGCTCACCCCCTTTGCCGAGCGGCTCGGCCCCAGCCTGCGCCGACTGCTGAGCGAACTGAACGGCCTCACCAGCCCGGAGGGCTTCAACCCCGCCAGCTGGCAGGGGGAGCTGAATCTGGCGATGCGCGAGAGCAGCATGATCTGGCCCATGGGGCCCGTGCTGGGGACGTTGATGCGGGAGGTACCCGGGCTGGTGCCCGTCATCTGGAACAAGGATCAGCAGGGACTGGCTGCGCTGGCGGCGGGCAAGCTCGACTTCGTGATCCTGCCCCACGATCAGAGCCAGCCCCTGCCCAGCCAGCCTGGCCTGGTATGGGAGACGCTGCGGGAAGACAAGCTGGTCTGCCTGCTGCGCGCGGATCATCCGGCGCAGGATCAGCCCTGGGATCTGGATGCTTACCTGAGCTGGCGCCATATCCTCATTCGTGACAGCGAGCTGGCCGACCCCTTCTTCGAGCAGAGCCTGGCCCAGCGCCAGGTAAGGCGCCAGATTGGTGCCACCCTGCCGGACTTTGGCAGTGCCACCGCCCTGCTGCGCCAGAGCGATCTCATCCTCACCGCCATCGAGGGCTGGGCCGGGCAGGCCGAGCCGTCCGGGCTGGTGAGGCGGCCCGTCCCGTTCGACTATGGCGCCGTGACCCACAGCCTGGTGTGGTACGGCCCCCTGGGGGAAGATCCCGCCCTGCACTGGTTCCGCCAGCGGATCCTCCAGCTCGCCCGGGAGCTGGGTGCCTGAGAGTGCCCGGGGGGCTCAGGGCTTCTTGGTGTAGATGGGGCTCGGGAAGGAGGCGACGTTGTTGCCCAGCTCAGTGATGCGGGCCGCCCCCTGCTTGCGCACCTGATCGATGCGCAGCACCTGGTGCATGGGGATCAGGGTGCGGTTGACGTCGGCAAACTCACTCTTGAGCTTCTCGTGGCTGGGATCGACGATGAGCGCAGTGTGGTTGTCCCACACGAAGTTCGCTATCTCGATGAAGCCGAACAGCTGGCCCTGATTCACCTCCTTGACATAGACCTCGTAACGCTCGTTGTGACAAATAAACTGCACTCGATATAAGGCGTTGGTTTCACTCATGGGTATCTGTTGATGATGGGCGGTTTTCCCATTCTAGCCGCCACTTTCCGCGCACCAAATAGACAGACATCACAGTTGCGTCATATCGGGACTCAGGAGGAAAAACATGCCGGCCTCGTCACAATGGCGGCAGGGAGATTGGGCCAAATCCTTTCACCTTCAATGCGTTGGACAGCCCATCCAGCTCGTCCATGGCGGCCTCCTGCCAACCCGTCGCCTCTTCGCGCACCCCGTGGTGGCGAAACCCGTTGAGACGGATGGGGACGGGTCCCAGGCTCTGCAGAAAGCTGACCAGGCCCGCCTCCAGCTTGCCATCGGCATCGATGAAATCAGTGCGCCCCGGTACATGGAGCAACCGTAATTCCGCCAGCTTGCCCACTCGTGCAAGCAGTTGCAGCGACGCCAGCACCCGCTCCCGACCCTGACCGGTGAGCGAATGATGCACGGAGTCGCGCCATCCCTTGAGATCGATCATGGCACCGTCGAGTACCGGCAGCAGCCGCTGCCAGCCCGCCTCACCAAGGGATCCGTTGCTGTCCAGCAGGCAGCTCAGGTGGGCCAGATCCGGCGCCCCCTTGATGGCCGTAAACAGGTCGATCACAAACGGCAGCTGGGTGGTCGCCTCGCCGCCGGAGACGGTGATGCCGGTGAGCAGCGGGCCGTAGCGGCGCAGCAGGGCCAGCACCTCGGCCACCGACATCTGGTGGGTCTTGGGGCTGGCGCTGCGGGGACAGGCATCCAGGCAGCGGTCGCAGTGGGTGCACAGAGACGCCTGCCAACGTACCCTGCCATCAATGAGAGTCAGGGCGCCGCTCGGACAGCCGGGCACGCAGTCGCCACAGTGATCGCACAGCCCTATGGTGTGGGGGTTGTGGCAGCCCGGGCAGCGAAAGTTGCACCCTTGCAGGAAGAGCACCAGCCGATTGCCCGGCCCGTCCACGCAGGAGAAGGGCAACCAGCGGCTGACAGTCGCGGTGCGCCCCCCCTTGTCATCCTCAGTAGTCACACAGGCTAGCCTCTAGGCCCAGCACCCGCGGCGCCCGCTGGCGAATGCCGGTCAGCTCGCTCGCCTCGGCGCCAAGACAGGTGGTCTGCAACCGCGAGCCTTCGGCGGCGAAGCGAGCCACATTGCTCTTGCGGATCATGTAGCCGGTCACCCGCACCAGATCGCTGTCCGCCACGTTGGCACTGAATTCGCGCATGCCGAGGGCAAAGGCCCCCTTGCAGAGCTGCAGCAGCGCCTGCGGGTTCTGGCGTATGGTGGGATCCAGGGTCAGGATCTCGCTGATCCCGGAGTGGTAGTAGCCGTGGTGCGGGGCCAGGGCCAGCAGGTGGCTGGCGGGATCCGGCTCCTCCCCATAAGGGATGCGTACCCCGGGAGTGACCCCCTTGTCCAGGCTGAGCCCGCCCTGGGAGTGCAGCAGGGCACGCCCGCCCCAGGCGTGGTGCTGGGGTCGGGCTGTCACCCAGGCCGAGAGCCGGGCCGAGATGCGATGGCCGAGCTGGTTCGCCCCCTCGTCGTGGCCATAGCGCCCGGCCAGCCCCTCTTTGTCCATCAGCAGGTTCACCGCCTCCGCCATGCCATGGATGCCGAACATGGGCACGAAACGCCCCTCCTCGATCAACCCCTCCTCCACCAGGAAGCTGGCGAAGAAGCCGGACTCTTCGTGCAGGAAGGCGGCCCTTGCCTCGATGAGGCGGGAGGCCTGCTCGCAGTAGTGGGGCAGCCAGCGCGTCATGAACTCCTCAAGGTCGGCGCTCTGCTCGGCCATCCCCTTGAGGGAGAGGCGCACCAGGGTGTTGGCGCCGCCCCCCAGGGGCAGTGCGTTGTAGCAGCTGACGATGCCAAAGCCCCGCTCGTCGAAGGTCTCCCTGTGGATCGGGTAGTTGACTATGTGAGGCTTGCCGCACAGGGCTATGTTCTGCACCCCCTGCATCAGCAGGCTGTCCGGGGTCGATGCGGGATCGTGAAACAGGCTGAGGTTCGGCGCCACCTGCTTGAGTTCGCCGTCGATGCGCAGGATCAGGCGGCAGATCCTGTTGTCATCCGGGCCTATGTTGACGTGCATGAAGGCGTCCGGCAGCACCCTGTCCAGGTAGATCCAGAAGCCTTTCAGCTTGCGATGGAGGGTCTCGTCATCCAGCTCACCGACGAAGGGCAGCAGCAGGTGATCGAGGCGCCCCAGCCAGACCGGCATGCCGGTGACCGAGGGCACATGGTGATAGAGGATGCGCAGGGCATCCAGGGCCTCGTCAAAATCCCGTGGTGGCGCCAGCTCCAACCAGGGGGAGCCCTGACTCAGGAACTTCTCATAGTCCGGCAGCACGTAGCGCGGCTTGTAGGGGGCATGTCCCTCGAACATGTCGCAGAGCACCCCTTGCGCCATCGCCTCGGCCACCTCGGCAGGCAGCGCGGGATAGGGCAGCGCATTCTCGGCGGCGAGGGCCAGGGCATGGCTCTTCTGAGCCGGGGAGAGCAGGGGGTCGCGCACTATGCGCTGGCAGCTGGCGGTGAGGGACATGGGAAACTCCTTGGCGGATGATTCCTAAATCCTCACACTTGAGAGGCCTTTTTTGAAGTGACATTCATAACATAACGGATGTCTGATAGAGACATCCGTTAGGCGGGATCACGGCTCAACCCAACCCGGGCAGCAGCGCCGCCAGTCCCCCCTGCCAGCGCAGCAGGAAGAAGCCCCCCATGCCGACCACCACCACCACCAGGGTCGGCAGCCGCAGCAGGGTCAGGGCGGTCACCAGCAGGGTGGCAGCCAGGTAGTCGGGATCCCAGTCCAGCCCCTTGCCCGGCTCATAGCTGAAGACGATGGGCAGCCAGATGGCGGTCAACACCGACTGGGCCGAGAAGCTGAGGAAGGCCCCCATCTCGGCACCGGGCTGATAGCGGGTCAGCCGCGAGAAGAAGGCAAAGCGGTTGAAGAAGGTGATCAGGGCCAGCAGGCCAATCATCAGCCAGCCCATGGTCATCTCCTCATCCGGTGCAATACATAACCCACCACCATGCCGGCCAGGGCCGAGATGATGATGTGGATCTCCGCCAGCAGCGGCTTGGTGAGCAGCGCAGTGCCGCCGCTCACCACAGTCGCCGCCACCATGGGCAGGTTCTTCATGGCGGGTATGGTCATGGCGATGAAGGTGGCGGCGATGGCAAAGTCCAGCCCCATCTTGTCCAGCCCCTCTATGTACTGGCCGGCGGCGATGCCGAGCAGGGTCGCCAGGTTCCAGAACAGGTAGAACACGAAGCCCGCGATCAGGGCATAGGCGGGGTTGAAGACGCCGCCGCGCTCCCTGTCCTTGAGTGCCACCGCGAACATCTCGTCGGTCAGGAAGAAGGCGAGGCTGGCACGCCAGCGCAGGGAGAGCGGCAGCACGTCCCGGCGGAAGGTGAAGCCATAGAGCAGGTGCTGGGAGGTGATCACCATGGTGGAGCCCATGATGGGCAGCAAGGGGGTGCCCGCCCCGAACAAGGTGGTGGCCGAGAGCTGGGCGGCGCCGGCATAGACCAGCAGCGACATCAGCTGGGCCTGCACCGGGCTCAAGCCCGCCTGCAGCGCCAGGGCGCCGCACAAAATCCCCCAGGGGATGACGGAAATGGAGAGGGGGAGAATATCCAGGGTGGCGCGCCACCAGAGCGCACCCATGCGCTCGGGCGCGGCGATGCGGGTTCCTGACATCATGGGATCATCCTTGTGACTTCCAACGCGAGCCGGAAAAACTAGCACGGCGCGGGAGGGGCTGTCACGCCATCCAGGGAGGAAATAAAACGCCCGCTGGGCAGCGGGCGTGAACGGCGAGGATCAGGGCTCGATGACGATGGGAGTGCCAGGCTCGATGGCGTTCCAGATCTCGTCCATCTCGTGGTTGAGCACGGCGATGCAGCCATTGGTCCAGTTGGACGGCTGCACCCGGCGATCCCCCATGCGGTTGAGCTGACCATGGATCATGATCATGCCGCCCGGACGCACTCCCAGCTCATTGGCACGCTTGATGTCGTCCAGATTCGGGTAGTTGATGTGGATAGCCTTGTAGAAGCCGGAATTACTCTTCTTGTAGTCGAGGGTGTAACGCCCTTCCGGGGTACGCTGATCCCCTTCCTGCTGCTTGTGCCCCTTGGGTGCAGGACCCAGGGCGACCCAGTAGCGCTTGACCGGCTTGCCATCCTTCATCAGGGTCAGGCTATAACTCGACTTCTTGACCACCACCATGTCGGCGGACAGGGTGGCAAAACTCAATGCGGGCCACAGCCCCAGCAAACACAACAATACGGCTCTCAATTTCCATCCCTCGACAAGCCTTCAGGGCTTTGTATTTAGCTAATCATCTGAATGTCGCCACTCTCTGGCGGCGAGCGAGCGCCATGATATGGGATCGCCGTGAATACTCAATATATCCAGAGAAACATATCTGTGACCCGCCTCCCCAGCGCTCAGCCAACGCCTCTGCGCATCACCATAATTAATAGCCAAAACAGATAGATGGCGCAAAAAACAGGCGCATCTTGCGCACCGGCTCACACCGTGGCAAAGATCCCGTCCCGCCTCGGCAGGCTTGCTTACCGCTGACATGAGCAAGCCCTGCCGATGGGCAGGGCTTGCTGTTCGAGCAGCGCCTCACCGGGCGGTGGCGGGCTCGCGCTGATAATGCTGGCGGATCCAGGTCTCGAAGTCGGCCAGCATGCTGGCCTCCGACTCGCTGTTGTCGGCAATCAGCTCGGCGCCGTGCATCACCCGGATCTGGGCATCGAGCGGCGTTCCCTCTCCTGCCGACGGGCGCTGGCTCGCCGCCGTCATGCAGGCTTCGGCCGTTGCCCACGCCTGCGCCACGCTCTGGTTGCACGCCTCGGCCAATGGCACGGCACTGAAGCCTTCGCCAGTGAGGCTGCGTAGCGTCTCGTCATGGGTCATGCCGTTGCCCGGCCCCCAGTAGTGAGCGGCCAGATCCGGCCCTATGCGCGGGTTGTCGGTGAGGTAGCCGTCGCGCGCAAGGAAGTAGGCGCGGGTCTGCTCCACCGCCATCAGCGCCAGCAGATAGCCGTGGTAGGCGCAGGCCGACTCCTGATTGAGCAGGTGCGGAATGGCCAGCAGCGGGCGCGGGCTCTCCACCCCCAGGATCTTGCGCTCCCACTGGCGGGCCAGTGCCAGCACAGCCTCTGGGGTGCGCTCTGCGTCAGCCATGGCGTAGAGATCCCGCTCGAAGTAGGCCACCAGCGCTATCTGGCGCTCATTGAAGGCGCGAAACGGCTGGCGCGCCTCTATCATGGCCCTGATGAGCGAATCGGGGATCGCCTCCCCCGCCGCGTTTCTGGCGTAGCGTTTGAGCCAGTCGGCGTCGTCCAGCAGGCTGTCGCAGAACATCGACTGGGTCTCGGCATAGGCCATGGAGGTGGGCGGAAACTCCTGGGAGAAGCAGGGGGCGTTGCCGGTCACGTTGGCAAAGTGGGCCGCATGGCCGCCTTCGTGGAACAGGGTGTTGAGGCCACTCCAGCCGCTGCCCACCTGGGCCGGATCGGCCAGGCTGGTGAAGTTGACCACGGCGGGCACCCACTCCCCCTCCTGCCAGAAGCTAGGCACAGGGCCATGGCAGAAGCCGTTCTCGTATTTCCCCTCCCGGGTCAGCAGATCCAGGGTCAGGGTGGCGCCGCGATACTGGATGCCGAGGCGGCGGAAGCTCTGGACCCAATCCTTCAGCGCCCGGGAGAAGGGCACATAGGGGTCGAGCTGGCGGGTCACGTCGCCGCTCACGCTGTAGCGCAGGTTGTGGGGCAGCAGCGCCGCCTCCCCCTTGGCGGCTTTCAGCTCCGCCAGGCTCTGGTGCACCCGCTGCTCGGTGCGGGCAATAAAGTCGTCGAGCACGGCAAACAGCTGCTCCGGGCTCATCTGCTCGTTCTTGTGCACCTTGTAGTCGAAGTAGTCGTTATAGCCCATGGCCCGGGCGAAGCGGTTGCGCAGGGCCACCACCTCGAGAAAGCCGTTGCCGACCACCCACTGCTCCAGGCGGTGGAACATGGCGAGCGCACTCTGGCGCACCGCCTCGTCGCTACTGGCGGCCAGCGCCGTGCTGGCGGCGGGCAGGCTGCCGGCCACTTGTTGGCCCTGCTCGTCCAGTAAAGTCAGCTTGAGCCCCTTGCGGTGGGCGAAGAGATCCGCCTCGGCGGCCACCAGCTCGTCCATCAGGGCGGCGGCGGCCGGATCTTCGATGACGTTGCACTCGAAGAAGGCAGCCCAGCCCGCCAGACCCCGCTTCAGATCCGCCCCCTCGGCCTGGGCCAGCACCTCCCGCAATGCGGGCAGCCTGGCCGGATCGGCACAAAACGCCTTGTAGGCCTGCTCGGCGGCGGTGAAGCCAGCCTGATCGTCGCTGGTGCCCATGTAGGTGGACCAGAAGAGATCCTCCTTGCGCCTGTGTACCCGCAGGTAGTCGGCATTGAGCTGGTTCAAGTAATTCCTGGCAATGGAACTCATAAATTCCCTCTTTTTATGGGGCGGCCACAGGGGCGCCCACTCCTTTTTGGTGAAATGCCAACTCATTCACACTTCTTGCAAATAGAGCCGACAAATGGTGCGCCGGGATGCGCCAGACCACGCTACCAAAAGCGAGGGTTTCTGTCTGCTGGCTATACTGGTTGCCAACACACTCAATTGGCAACCAACCATCACAACCCTTTGAAAGTTAAATAAATGTTAAACACAAAACAATCAAGGCCAGCCAGCTGACTGGCCCTCACCAGATCCGTACGGGAAAGAAGGAAAAGACTATGTTCAAGCTCGGTGATATCGCCGTGAGTCGCAAACTGATGCTGCTGCTCTCGGTGGCGCTGGTCGGCTTCATCGCACTGCTGCTCATCTCCGCCAGTGCCCTGCATCGCAACCTGATGAGTGAGCGGGAAGCCAGATTGCAGGCGGTGCTGGATCTCGCCATGAGCCGGATCCAGACCCTGGCCGCCCCAGAGGCCCAGGCGCAAGCCAAGGCCATGCTCGACGGCATGCGCTTCGATGGGGACAACTACCTGTTCGTGCTGGATGAAAACCGCCACGTGGTGGTGCATCCCGCCAAGCCAGAGCTGGTCGGCCAGCAGATGGGCGGGACGCCCGCCGAATCCCACTGGCAGCGCATGGTGGATCTCGGCAAGGGCGGCCATCAGGGTCGCCTGGAATACCAGTGGCTCTCTCCCTCCGGCGAGGCGGCCCAGAAGATGTCGCTAGTGGCCGGCTACCAGCCCTGGGGCTGGATCCTGGGCTCCGGCCTCTTGCTGCAGGACATAGAGGCCACCATCTGGTCCCAGTACCAGCTGATGGGGGGCGCCACCCTGCTGGTGATCCTGCTGATGGGGTGGTTGGGGGTGGCCATCAGCCGCTCCATCGTCAACCCGCTGGCGGAGATCAACAGGGCCATGGCCCAGGTGGCGGCCGGGGATCTGGTGGTCAGCATACCCGTGCATGGCAAGGATGAGCTGGGGGCCGTCGCCCGCTGTACCAATCAGGGGCTGGACGCCATTCGCCGCGCCCTGCTGGAGGCGAGCCAGGGGGCCCGCAACGTGGCGGATGCCGCCCTGCGCATCGCCGCCTCCGCCGAGCAGACCAACCAGGCGGTCAACAGCCAGCGGGATCAACTGGCCCAGCTCGCCACCGCTATGAACGAGATGAGCGCCACCATCTCGGATGTGGCGGGTCACGCCGAGAACACGGCCCGCGACACCCAGGACGCCACCAGCGAGGCCGGGCTCGGCAACCAGGACGTCCACGCCAGCGTGCACGGCATCCAGGCGCTCGCCACCGAGGTGGAGCAGGCCACCCATCAGGTCAATCGGCTCAAGGAGGGAGTGATGCAGATAGGGGAGGTGACCGCCGTCATCAGCGCCATCTCGGATCAGACCAACCTGCTGGCTCTCAATGCCGCCATAGAGGCGGCCCGGGCCGGCGAGCAGGGCCGCGGCTTCGCCGTGGTGGCCGACGAGGTGCGCCAGCTGGCGAGCCGTACCCGCCACTCCACCGAGGAGATCCAGAGTACCATCACCCAGTTGCAGCAGCGGGCGGTGACCGCCGCCAGCGCCATGGATGCCAGCCGCAAGCTGGCGGAGAGCAGCGTCGGCCAGTCCGAGAAGGCGGGGCAGGATCTCTCCCTCATCGTCAACCACATCCAGCACGTGAGCGACATGGCGACCCAGATAGCCACGGCGGCGGAACAGCAGAGCATGGTGGCCGAGGAGATGAACCGCAACGTCAGCGGCATCAATGACTCGGCCCTGGAGATGTCCCAGGCCGCCTCCCAGCTGGCCCAGGAGAGCGAGCTGCTGGCCGGACTTTCGCGCAGCCTGGACGAACGGCTGGCGGTGTTCAGGCTCGGCAATGCCCTCCCCCGGGATCTGGTGACCGGGGAGGCCCCGCGCCCCTCGTCCTCCCGCCGCACAGACCAGTACCCGCACCACTGACCGTCTGACACAGTCCCATCCCCTGCCGGCCTCGCCGGCAGGGGATTTTTTCATTGATGAAAAATGTCGCAATTTTGCATCTTTTGACGGAGCGGGCGAAGTAAAACCAAACTTGATGAATTAAATATAATTTTAAAAACAGAGAGTTAAGTGATTGCTCTACTCCGATGAGGTCAAGCTGTTAAGTTTTACACTTAATAATTTAATCAAAAGAAGCCATCATGGTTGCGCCGTCCTCAAGGGCGGCACCCTGACCTTTTTATGTAGTCATTTGGCAAACTGGTTGAAAGGCCAGGACGCAAAGCCTCCGGTCTAAAGACATGTCGTCCAGGATAGCGGGGTTGCCACACTCAGGTGTGTCACGGGGAACTCCCCTGCCAACTTGACTGCCCACATCACCGAACAGAGGAATGTATGGCAGCAATAATCCAACTCAATCATGTGGCCGCGGCGCTGGCGCTGCTGGCCAGCGGCGGCGTGCTCGCCCACGGTTATATCAGCCAGCCGGAAGGGCGCAACTATCTGTGCAAGACCGGCGGCAACAGCCAGTGTGGCGCCATTCAATGGGAGCCCCAGAGCCTGGAGGCGCCGTCCGGCTTCCCCGATGGCGGCCCCGCCGACGGCCAGATCGCCTCGGCCGGGCATCCGCAATTCGGTGAGCTCAATGCCCAGACCAGCGATCGCTGGACCAAGCGCAATGTGCAGGCCGGCCCCTTCGCCATCAGCTGGACCTTCACCGCCAACCACGTGACCCGCAACTGGCGCTATTACCTCACCAAGCAGGATTGGAACCCGAACCAGCCCCTGACCCGTGACGCCTTCGATCTCAATCCGTTCTGCGTGATCGACGGCAACATGGTGCAGCCCCCCAAGCAGGTCACCCATCAGTGCACCCTGCCGGCACGCACCGGTTATCAGGTCATCCTCGGGGTCTGGGAGGTGGGCGATACCGCCAACAGCTTCTACAACCTGATCGACGCACGCTTCGACGGTGGCACCCAGCCGCCGCTGACCTGGAGCCAGGGCGGGACCATCTACCCCTCCATCGATCTTGCGGCAGGTGACAAGGCCAAGACCCGGGTGTTCGATGCCAGCGGCGAGCGTGCCGACCTGCAGACGGTGCTGACCATAGCCAGCGCCGAGCAGGGCCAGAAGAACAACTGGGCCCACGCCCTGGCAGGCAAGATCAATGCCGAGCAGACCCAGATCCGCGCCGGCCAGCAGGGGGCCGATGGCCAGTTCAACCCCGTCTACGGCCAGAACCCCATCTACCTGAAAGCCGGCAGCAACCTGCAACGGGTCGAGATCCAGCTCGAGCAGCAGCAACCGCCGGTGGGCAACAGCATCAACGTGAGCGGCCTGGCGAGCGACTACCAGCTCGACAACGGCAAGGTCACCCTGAGCTTCACCGTCACGGCGCAAGGGGATCTCGCCGTCACCAATACCCTGTATGACCATGACGGTGTCGCCAAGGGCCAGAGCGGGGCAGACATCAAGGACAGCAGCCAGAGCTTCACCATGGAGGCCACGGGTCTGAGTGCGGGCCACCACCAGCTGGTGATAGAGGGCAAACCCAAGGCTGGGGGGGAAGTGGTGCAGCAGACCCTGGATCTGATGTTCAAGGATCCGGCCGGTGGCGACTACCAGTTCAGCTTCCCGGAAGGGCTCAAGTCCTATACGGCCGGCACCAGGGTATTGCAGCCGAAGAATGGCAAGGTCTATCAGTGCAAGCCCTTCCCCTACAGTGGTTGGTGCAGCCAGTGGTCCAGCACGGCCACCCAGTATGAGCCGGGCATAGGCTCCCACTGGCAGGAAGCCTGGATCGCACAATAACGCTGTCGCAGTGACATCAATAAAACGGGGAGCCCATGGCTCCCCGTTTCTCATGCGCCGCTCGGCTCAGATCTGGTAGTCGAGCAGGGGCTCGTTGCTCATGGCCCTGGCCTGGATCTCCGCCAGCGCCAGCTCTGGGTTGCAGAGCTGGATGAACTGCCAGGTGAAGTTGTGCTGGAACTGCCCCTGCTTGAGGCCGATCCAGGCGGTGTGCGGCGCAAACAGCCGGCTGCCGTCGAGCTGCACCAGCCCCTTGTCCCGCTGGGGATCGAACGCCATGTCCGCCAGTATCCCCACCCCCATCTCCAGCTCGACATAGGTCTTGATGACGTCGGAATCCTGGGCGGTCAGCAGGATCTGCGGATGTATCCCCGCCTCGGCGAAGGCCTCATCCACCCGCACCCGGCCCGTCAGGCCCGCCTGATAGGTGACTATGGGCCAGTGTGCCAGCGCCGCCAGGGTCAGTTCCCGCTCGGCGGTGAGCGGGTGCTGCTCCGGTACCACTATGTTGTGGTGCCAGCGATAGTAGGGAAACGCGACCACACCTTCGCTCTTGTCGAGCTGCTCGCTGCTGATGCCAATGTCCACCTCGCCGGTCTGCACCAGCCGCACTATCTCCTCCGGACTGCCCTGACGCAGCTCCAGTTGCACCAGGGGGAACTGCTCGCGAAACGCCTTCACTACCCGGGGCAGGGCATAGCGCGCCTGGGTGTGAGTGGTCGCTACCAGCAGCCGCCCGGAATCCCGGTTGGCAAAGGTGCTGGCCAATTTGCGGATATTGTCGGCGTCCCCCAGGATACGCTCGGCGATCACCAGCAGCTCCTTGCCCGGCTCCGTCATGCCGAGCAGCCGCTTGCCGTAACGGATGAAGAGCGCGAGCCCGAGCTCCTCCTCCAGCTCGCGGATATGGCGGCTGACCCCGGACTGGGAGGTAAAGAGGGCATTGGCCACTTCGGTCAGGTTGTAATCCCGCCGCGCCGCTTCCCGGATAATGCGTAATTGCTGAAAATTCACCTCATCGCCTCCTGCGCTGAGTGGCGGTGGATGCTGCCACCGTCCTCTTGTTATTGGGCGACCGGATCAGGATCCGGCTGCAAGCCTGAAAATGGGTCTCGCCTTGGGGGCTCGTCTTCAAATCTGGTAGTCGGGATAGAGCTGCGCATGCCGGGCCACCAGGCGCACCCCCTGGCCGGGGGCGAAGGCACGGGCGGCCTCCTTGCTCAGCTCGGCCTCGTAGTGAGCTCCCCTGGTCTCGCCATCCCCGCGCAACTCCACCCGGATCCGCGGCCCCATGGGCAACAAGCGGGTGATGGTGGCGCTGATGCCTCCCGGTGCATCCGCCGGCAGTATCTCCAGCTCGTGGGGGCGCACATAGGCAATGGCAGCACTGCCCTGTGCCAGCTGGGAGCTGATGGGCCCCCCCAGCTGCTGCTCACCTATGCCGAGCCCCTGCCCGGCCACCCGGCCGCGGAACAGGTTCACGCTGCCGAGGAAGCTGTGCACAAAGGCGGTGGCGGGCTGGTCATAGACCTCGGCCGGGGTGCCGATCTGCTCGACCCGCCCTGCGTTCATCAGCACCACCCGATCCGCCACCTCCAGCGCCTCCTCCTGATCGTGGGTCACGAACAGGCTGGTGACGTGCAGCTCGTCGTGCAGCTCTCGCAGCCAGCGGCGCAGCTCCTTGCGCACCTGGGCGTCGAGGGCGCCGAAAGGCTCGTCCAGCAGCAGCACCTTGGGCTGCACCGCCAGGGCGCGCGCCAGGGCGACTCGCTGGCGCTGACCACCGGAGAGCTGGGTCGGATAGCGTCCGGCCACGTGGCTGAGCTGCACCAGATCCAGCAGCTCCTTGACCCGGGCTCGGATAGCCGCCTCGGCCGGTCGCTCGGAGCGCGGCTTGACCCTCAGGCCGAAGGCCACGTTCTCGAACACCGTCATGTGTCTGAACAGGGCATAGTGCTGGAACACGAAACCGACATTGCGCTCGCGCACGTGGAGATCAGAGGCATCCTCGCCGCGGATGATGACGTTGCCACTGTCGGCCTGCTCCAGCCCGGCGATGATCCGCAGCAGTGTGGTCTTGCCGCAGCCGGAGGGGCCGAGCAGCGCCACCAGTTCACCGTCGTGAAAATCGAGGTTGATGTCGGCCAGGGCCGCGTACTGATTGAAATGCTTGTTGAGTCGTTGAACCTGAATGCTCATGGCTGCCTCTCTAAACCGTTAAACCGGATTCATGGTTATCCGGGCTGACCTGCCAGCAGGCAGGCCAGGCCATATCAATGGGACTGGGTGGGCTGAGCGCGCAGCCGGGCCAGCAGGGTCTCCCCCAGCAGGGTGAAGATCCCGAACAGGGCCAGCAGGCTCGCCACCGCGAAGGCGGCGCCGGTCTGGTACTCGTTGTAGAGGATCTCGATGTGCAGCGGCAGTGTGTTGGTCTGACCGCGAATATGGCCGGAAACCACGGAGACGGCACCGAACTCCCCCACGGCACGGGCGGTACAGAGCAGCAAGCCATACATCAGGCTCCAGCGGATGCCGGGCAGGGTGACCCGCCAGAACATCTGCAGGCCGCTCGCCCCCAGCATGATGGCGGCTTCCTCCTCTTCCGGACCACGGGCCTCCATCTGGGGCAGCAGCTCGCGTACCACGAAGGGCACAGTGATGAAGGTGGTCGCCAATATGATCCCCGGAGTGGCGAAGATGATCTTGATGTCGTGCTCGCTAAGCCAATCACCGAACCAGCCACGACTGCCGAACATCAGCACGAACATCAGGCCCGCTATCACGGGTGAGACCGAGAACGGCAGATCGATGAGGGTGATGAGCAGTTGCCGGCCCGGGAAGCGGAAGCGGGCTATGGCCCAGGCGGCGGCCAGCCCGAACAGCAGATTGAGGGGCACAGAGCAGAGGGTCACCAGGGCGGTCAGGCCGAGGGCGCTCAGGGCATCTGGCTCGCTGATGGCATGCCAGAAGAAGGCGAGGCCCGGACTCAGGGCCTGGATAAAGACGGTCGCCAGCGGCAGCAGCAAAAGCGCGGCGAACCAGCCCAGCCCGACGCTGATCAGCAGCCACTTGACCCAGACGGGCTCACGGGTCACGGCAGGCTGGCGCACCTGAGTGACAGGGGCCCCATCGAGGGCCAGGTCCAGGCTTGCGTTGGATGCATTCATATGCGGCTTCCTCCGATGCGTGCCCAGCTCCAGGCCTGCAACTTGTTGATGATCAACAGCAAAACAAACGAGATCAGCAGCATGACGGAGGCGATGGCCGAGGCCCCGGCATAGTCATACTCCTCCAGATGACTCATGATCATCAGCGGCGCGATTTCCGAAACCATCGGCAAATTTCCGGCGATAAAGATGACGGAGCCGTACTCCCCTACCCCACGGGCAAAGGCCAGGGCGAAGCCGGTGAGCAGCGCCGGTATCAAGGTAGGCCACAACACTCGCGCGAAGGTCTGCCAGCGATTGGCCCCCAGGCTGGCGGCGGCCTCCTCCTGTTCTGTCTCCGCCTCCCGCAGCACCGGCTGCAGGGTGCGCACCACGAAGGGCAGCCCGATGAAGGTGAGGGCGATCACCACCCCTATGGGGTTGTAGGCAAGCTCGATGCCAAAGGGGGCAACCCACTGACCTATCCAGCCGTTTGGGGCGAAGATGGCGCACAGGGCAATGCCGGAAACGGCGGTCGGCATGGCGAACGGCAGGTCGATGAGCGCATCCACCAAGCGGCGACCGGGGAAGCTGTAACGCACCAGCACCCAGGCCAGGATCAGCCCGAACAGGCTGTTGAGCAGGGCGGCGATAAAGGCGGCCCCGAAGCTGAGGCGAAAGGAGGCGAGCACCCGGGGGGAGCCTATCACCTGCCAGAACTCGGCTGCCGTCAGGTTGTTTACCGCGAATAGCACCAGCGCCGAGAGGGGCAACAGCACCAGTATGCTCAGGTAGAGCAGGCTGAAGCCCAGGGTCGGCCCCAGGCCAGGGAGGACGGAATAAGAACTTAATCGCATAACACATCCGTTTGTTATAAAAACTTTCGATACGCTGATTCTGCTCACGACCGCCAGGGACAACAAACACCAATAACGCCTTTGCTAAGCACTTTTTTGTCTAACAACGGCAAATCAGGGCTTTTAGAGCGATAAATATAAAAAAAGGTCTTTTATATAAATAAAAGACCTAACAAACGGAGCGGTGAAACCTGAGCTGCAAAGACAGTCACTATGGGATCAGGGTGGCGAGCCTGTCTGATATCTTGCGGGAACTCTCCTTGTCATATGAGTCGAGGATCAGCGGAAGCTGAGGGCCGCCCGCCTATCCCATTCGGTCGAGGTGGGATCCACCACCATCTCGGCCCTGTGATGAAGGGTGTTCAGCAGGTTGAGCCCCTGACGCCACTCCCCATGACCGGACTGGGCATTGATGTGGCCCACCTCGCCGGCATCGAACAGCGGCACCTGCCACTGACGACTCCAATACTCGGCACGTTCGAAGCTCATCCAGGGATCGTTGCGGCTGGCGATGAGCTGGGCGGACACCTTGATGGATCCCGCCAGCGCCTCGTCCGGGATGCCGAAGCGGGCCGGATCAGCGGGAGCCACTATCAGGATGGAGGAAACCTTGTCCGGTTGCAGCCGGGCGGCGGCAATCGCCGTCAGGGCGCCGAAGGAGTGGGCCACCAGGTGGACCCGGCTGCGGCGGCTTCTAAGCTTGCTCGCCAGCTTGGCACTCCAGACGGTGAGGTCCGGCTTGTCCCAGGGCAGGCCCAGCATCCGCTGCCACTGGGGAAATTGCTGGTGCCAGCGACTCTGCCAGTGATCCGGCCCACTGTTGTGCAGACCGGGAACCAGAAGGATCTTGTTCATCATGGTGCTCCTATCTGTTGTCACAGGGGCCAGTCACTGTTAGCGGCCCGGTTGGTAGATCTGGTCGAACAGCCCACCCTGGGCGAAGTGCTTCTTCTGTGCCTTGTCCCAATCCCCTTCCAGATCCTTGACGGTAAAGAGCGCCAGCTGCGGGAACTGGGCCGCCGTCTCCTTCAGGATCGCCGGGTTGCTCGGGCGATAGTGGTACTTGGCGATGATCCGCTGCCCCTCGTCGGAATAGAGGTAGTCAAGATAGCCCTTGGCGACCGCTTCGGTGCCGTGCTTCTTGGCAACCTTGTCCACCACGGCAACGGGAGGTTCGGCCAGGATGGAGACAGACGGCACCACGAGCTCGAACTTGTCGCTGGTTCCCGGCTGATTCAGCACCAGCAGGGCTTCGTTCTCCCAGGCCAGCAAGACGTCGCCGAGGCCGCGCTCGATGAAGCTGGTGGTGGCGCCCCGGGCGCCGGAATCCAGCACTTTCACGTTCTTGAACAGATCGCCGACAAACTGCCTGGCACCCTCTTCAGTGCCGCTCTTCTTCAGGGCATAGCCCCAGGCAGCCAGGTAATTCCAGCGCGCACCGCCGGAGGTCTTGGGGTTGGGGGTCACGATGGCGACATCCTTGCGAACCAGATCGCCCCAGTCCTTGATCTGCTTGGGGTTGCCCTTGCGCACCAGGAAGACAATGGTGGAGGTATAGGGAGACGCATTGTTGGCAAGGCGCCCCTCCCAATCGCTGGCGGTAAGACCCGCCTTGGCCACGGCATCGACATCATAGGCCAGCGCCAGGGACACCACATCAGCCTCCAGGCCATCCACCACGGCACGGGCCTGCTTGCCGGAGCCACCATGTGACTGGCTCACCACCACATCATCACCCGTCTTGGCCTTCCACTCCTTGGCAAAGGCGCTGTTGTATTCCTGGAACAGCTCGCGAGTCGGGTCATAGGAAACGTTGAGCAGGCGCACCTCGGCCGCATTGGCCTGGCCAAGTGCCAGCAGAGAGAGCAGGGTCAGGGCGGTCATTCGCAATTTCATGGTGATACTCCATATCGTTGGGTTGAGTACAGAATGCCGCCTTCCACATATATCAGGAAGAAAGAAAAAGCGCTTTGCTTATCTCTTTTACGCATATTAGGCCAACCGCCAACGCATACTCACTGCCGCGAACCAGCCCCCTGGTCGCCCAATTCGCCACTCATCACCGTCAGATTGCAGACACGAAAAAGCCCAGTCTGTTGACTGGGCTTGCTGGACTTAGATGCTGAAGGTACATAGCAAAAAGGCCTTCCCGTGAGGGAAGGCCTTTCAAATTAGTGGCGGAGCGGACGGGACTCGAACCCGCGACCCCCGGCGTGACAGGCCGGTATTCTAACCGACTGAACTACCGCTCCGCTGTCTGGTTAGCATTTTGCTAAATTGTCTGCCGTTTCAACGAGGTGTCATCCTCTCGGCCAATCATGCAATGTGTGCACAACTGTTTAATTGGGTGCCTGGCAGTGTCCTACTCTCGCATGGCGAATGCCACACTACCATCGGCGCTACCGCGTTTCACTTCTGAGTTCGGCATGG
>NZ_JBFODK010000046.1:0-2082 GCF_040908275.1 Aeromonas sp. R4-3 | reverse complement strand
ACCATCGGCCACGTTGACCACGGTAAAACCACCCTGACCGCCGCCATCACCAACGTGCTGGCCAAGCACTTCGGTGGTAAAGCTTTCGCCTTCGACCAGATCGACAAGGCGCCGGAAGAGCGTGAGCGTGGTATCACCATCAACACCTCCCACGTAGAATACGACACCGCTATCCGTCACTACGCCCACGTAGATTGCCCGGGTCACGCCGACTACGTTAAGAACATGATCACCGGTGCTGCCCAGATGGACGGCGCGATTCTGGTAGTAGCCGCGACTGACGGCCCGATGCCGCAAACTCGTGAGCACATCCTGCTGGGTCGCCAGGTTGGCATCCCGTACATGATCGTGTTCATGAACAAGTGCGACATGGTAGATGACGAAGAGCTGCTCGAACTGGTCGAGATGGAAGTTCGTGAACTGCTGACCGAGTACGACTTCCCGGGTGATGACCTGCCGGTAGTTCGTGGTTCCGCGCTGAAAGCGCTGGAAGGCGACGCTGCATGGGAAGAGAAGATCATCGAGCTGGCTCACCACCTGGATACCTACATCCCGGAGCCGGAGCGTGCCATTGACCAGCCGTTCCTGATGCCTATCGAAGACGTCTTCTCCATCGCTGGCCGTGGTACCGTTGTTACCGGTCGTGTAGAGCGCGGTATCGTCAAGGTCGGTGAGACTGTAGAAATCGTCGGTATCAAAGACACCGTTTCTACCACCTGTACCGGTGTTGAAATGTTCCGCAAACTGCTGGACGAAGGCCGTGCTGGTGAGAACGTTGGCGCCCTGCTGCGTGGCGTGAAGCGTGAAGAAGTTGAGCGTGGTCAAGTACTGGCCAAGCCGGGCTCCATCAAGCCGCACACCAAGTTCGAATCCGAAGTGTACGTGCTGTCCAAAGAAGAAGGTGGTCGTCATACCCCGTTCTTCAAGGGCTACCGTCCGCAGTTCTACTTCCGTACTACCGACGTGACCGGTACCATCGAACTGCCGGAAGGCGTTGAAATGGTAATGCCAGGCGACAACATCAAAATGGTTGTTACCCTGATCGCTCCGATCGCGATGGACGACGGTCTGCGTTTCGCTATCCGTGAAGGTGGCCGTACCGTAGGTGCTGGTGTTGTAGCTAAAGTTATCGCTTAATCGATACTTTAAATGCACACATGAAAGGGGTGGCTTCGGCTGCCCCTTTTATTTTTTGGGGCGTTATTCCCCCAGTGAGACACTTTTCAAACATCTATTACCGAGGTAGTGCCCGTGAGTAAACCCGCCATTTTTCTGGATCGTGACGGAGTCATCAACGAAGACACCGGTTATGTCAGCCAGGTCGATGACTTCCATTTTCTGCCCGGGGTGATCGAAGCCCTGCAACTGCTGAAGAAGAAGGGCTATCTGTTGATCGTCGTCACCAACCAGTCCGGCATCGCCCGCGGCTACTTTAGTGAAGACGACTTCATGAACCTGACCGAGTGGATGGACTGGTCACTGGCTGACCGGGACGTTGACCTCGATGGCATCTATTTCTGCCCCCATCACCCGGATCACGGCGCTCCCTGCGATTGCCGCAAACCTGCACCCGGCATGCTGCTGTTGGCGCAACAGGAGCTGGGCATCGACATGGCGCTTTCTTATATGGTGGGTGACAAGCCTTCCGACCTGAAGGCGGCCATCAATGCCGGGGTCGGACACAAGGTGATGGTACGCACCGGCAAGGCAGTGACTGACGAGGGCACTGCACTGGCTGATACCATCTATGACAATCTGCACGATTTTGCCGTTTCAGCACCTGTCGCGGGCTGATTTCGTTCGCTTAATATGCGTATTGGTGGCTTTGTGAGCGAACGGTTGATGAAAGCCATCTTTTTGCAATTATCTGCTTGCCAGAAAGTTTCAGCTCCCTATAATGCGCCTCCATCGACAGGGCAAGCGGCAACGCAAACAACCTCGTCGATAACCTCGAAAAGCCTTTGAAAATAAGGCTTGACTCGAGAAGGCGGTTGAGTAGAATTCCACTCCCGCAGCAACGAACTGTTGCGTCGCTCTTTAACAATTTGAATCAAGCAATCTGTGTGGGCACTCACAGCATCG